>QGNP01000005.1 GCA_003228125.1 Chloroflexota bacterium
ATTTTCAGCAACGCCAGCAACTATGGATCGATCTGCACCATTATTCAATGAACATGCAGATGAAATACTACGGGAATTTGCAGGTCGTACTCCTGAAGAAATTGCTAAGTTACGAGCAGATGGGATTACATTAGATAAGCCAAGTGATATTCAATTATTCGTACCATAGTTTAATGCTTTTTTAATCACGATACCCAATGCATGTAATTATTTATAGGTACTTGTGTTCTTTTTGGTTGCGTAAAGTTATTTTTATTTTTTCCAATTGCAATAGCAGCTACTGCTTGCCATTCGGTTGGATAGTTTAGAACTTTCTGAGATTCTTGTGGTGCATATAAAGGAGATGAAATCCAATATGCAGCTAAATTACGCTGATTTGCAATAAGTAGAATATTTTGCAATGCTGCACCAAAAGAATGATGGGACATAATCATTTCATAGTTGTCTTTTGATGCATCATCATAATGTCGAAGTGATGCCTTATCAATGCAACCAATAATTAATGTTGGAGCAGCAATTATTTTTTCTTTTGACTTCAATAGTAGTTTTTCAATATTGTCTTCTTTTATATTGTCTTTTAAAAGATCCAGTCTCCATTTAGCACCCATCGCATCTGCAAATGCAGATCTTTTTTCTTGATTTACTATGACAAATCTCCATGGTTTAGTATGGTGCGGCGCTGGAGCAAGTATAGCTAAAGATAGAATGTCTTGAATTTCTTTTTCAGAAAGACTACCATTTTTAAATTGCCTTATTGATCTCCTGGTTTTTATACATTCCTCTATGTCCATAGTAATATTCCTTCATTGATATAAATTGAATTGTAAAAATAGTGTATGATAGTAATAATAGTACAGGATTTAACAATGCGTATTGCAATTTCATTAGCTGATTCTCACATTTCTCAAAAACCTCATTTTGCTCAAAAAGCTGAACAAGCAGGCTTTGATATGATATGGAATTCTGGCGAGAGCATTCCAACTTTTGCTGGGATGCTTCACGAAACTGAATCTGTGAATATAGGCAGTGGAGTGCTACGAGCATTTCAACATCATCCAAAGAATATTGCCCAACATGTCCTTGATTTACAGCTTATGTATAAAAATCGATTTGTACTTGGCTTAGGCGGAGGGACAAAATACATGAACATTTCTACTCTAGGTGAAGATTTTTCAAAGCCAGCCACTCGTATACGAGAAATAATAAATTTTCTTAGATATGCCTGGTCCATGCCTGCAGGTGAACCCTTAGATTTTCAAGGACAATTTTATCAAATTACTGGTGCAGCATTAAGATGGAATGAAGATCCAAAGAAATTACGAGCACCGATATATTTGGCAGCTGTGAATCCAGCAATGTTGCGTATGGCTGGAGATATTTGCGATGGTTTATGCGGCCATCCTATTGCTTCAATAGATTTTATAAATAATGTTGTATGGCCTCATATTGATGAAGGATTAGAGCGATCAAATCGCACAAGAAAAGATTTCGATCATCAAACTTGGGTTACGATGTCAGTATCCAAAGACAGGAAGCAAGCACTTAAAGAATTAAAAGTTCATCTTGCAAGATTTATGGCAACAAGAAGTTATTCAATTGTGTTGGATTCCCAAGGATTTGCAGGAGTTAGAGAAGCTATTCAAAAAGCATTTTTTAATAATCCGAATGATATCGATGCACTTGCAGATGCGTTACCAGATGAAATTGCATTACAGCATGGCATTGCTGGGAATCAAGATGATATCCTTGAACAAATTTCAAAATATGATGGTGTTGTTGATGGCATATCTCTTTACACGGCAAGTAATTTAATGTCTTATGACAGAGTACACGAAAGCATAGAAATGACTACTGATGCTATTGCTTCTATTAAATAGATTGTGTAGTCCATGAAAATTTTTGATAAATTTCTTACTGATCCTGTGAATGCTTTTCATTATTTACCTTATAGAAAATATTGGTTCGGTAGCTTCGCTGCAGTTTTTGGTGAACGATTTAGATTTATTGCATCAGGATGGTTGGTAGTAGTATTAACAAATTCTCCTGCTTGGTTGGGCATCATTGCATTATGCCAAGCACTTCCAACAATTATACTTTCAATTCCTGCAGGTGCCATTGCAGACAAGTATGATTCTAAAAAACTAGTGTATGTAAGTAATTTTGTTATTGGTATCGCACATTTGATTGTAGCTATTTTAACTATTTTAAACTTCATTAATCTGTGGTTGCTTATTATTTGGTCTGCATTTGTAGGTTCAGTTTTTGCAATATCTGCTGGCGGTCAAAATGTGTTATTACCAAAGCTTATTGAAAAAAAAGCAATGACGAGTGCCGTTGCATATACGAGTGCAATATGGCAAACATCAAGAGTTCTTGGACCTGCAGCTGCAGGAGTTGCAGTTGCAATTATTGGCCCAGGATACTCATTATTATTAACTAGTATCGGATATATTTTGGCAGGGGCAGCTGTTTTTTCTATTAAGATTAAAAACACTTCAATAATAAGGAAAAGTTCTTCAAATATTTTTTCTGAAATCTTTGAAGGAGCTTTATATGTATATAAGCATAAAATCTTTCTTGGACTAACACTAATTTCATTTTGTTCTTCTACCTTTGGAACTTCATACATGATTCTTTTACCAATATTTGCCAATGATGTTTTAGAGGTTGGAGTACAAGGTTTTGGAGCTATGGAGGCAGCCGCTGGAGTAGGAGCTATTGGAGGAACTTTACTTGTTATTAAATTTGGCACATTGAATAAAATTGGCATGACTATTTTAATTTGTTCTGCATTATTTGGAATATCTCTAATGATTTTTTCATTAACTAAAATTTTAATTTTTTCTATGTTTACTCTTATGATTGCTGGAATGTTTCAGTCTATCTATCTAAATTTTTCAATGACAGCTATACAATTAATGGTACCAGATGAATTAAGAGGTCGAGTAATGAGCGTGTACACTACAACCTATTTTTTAATTTCTATAGGAGGATTTTTGTCTGGAACACTCGCTGCAGCAATTTCAGTTCCTACTACAATTTTAATTTTTTCATTTATTGTTTTTATATTTTCGGTATTATTATCTTTGTTATTGCCTCAAGTAAGGCACCTTGAATTTGAAGATATTAAAAATATGAATAATTAACTATAATACTTTTTCCAAAGAGACTGTATTGTGCCAATGATTGTTATTGCTGGTAAAGCTAACAATAAACAACCTAAAATTGCCACGATTAAAAATATTGCTTTATCAATTAGCACTCTTATCATTGTATATTTGCTTGGTATAGATCAAGTACTCTCTCCCATGCATCTGTTGCTGCATCTTTATTGTAATTGGCAATATTGGTATCATTGAAAAATGCATGACTTGTACCAGGGTATGTGTGAAACAAGAATTCTTTACTATGATTTTTTAGTGCTTTTTCATAAATTGGAATATTTGGATTAACATTATCATCATGTTCAGCAAATAATCCTAGTACGGGAGCTGTTAAATTATTCCAATCATATTTAATTGATGGATGTATGCCATAAAAATCAACGCAAGCACCTATTTTATCTCCTGCATTGCACGCAGCAAATAGACTAAGTGCTCCACCCATACAAAAGCCTATTGTGCCAATTTTTTTCCCAGTTTTTTCTATTAAGTAATCAATTGCACTATTTAATTTTTGTCCAGATTGTTCTATATCTAGCGCCATCATTAATTTACCTGCTTCATCCGGCTCCTTGGCAATTGTTCCATCGTACATGTCTGGCGCTAAACTTAAGTAACCTTCTGCTGCAAATCTATTACAAAGATCTTTGATATGATCATTTAACCCCCACCACTCTTGCAATACAATTATTCCTCCTTTTATAGTGTCTGGACTTGCGAGATAACCAGATGCATTTTTTCCATTTGATTTAAATTCAACAATTTTACCCATGTTATTATCCTTAAACTTTTTTAATAAATACTATTTACTTTTATCTATATACATATTTAAATCAGCAGGAATATTTGCGATAACCCCTTTTTTTAAAAAATGATTAATTTCTTTCTCACTAAAGCCAGCTTTATTTAGAATTTCAGTATTATGTTCACCAAAAAGGGGAGCAGGCACTGTTAGCATTTTCCAATTTTTTGATATTCTCCATGGATAACCATCCCATTTTTGATAACCAACTGCTTCATGTACGTTGTGCAACCAATACTTTCTTTCGAATAAATGAGGATCAGAAGCAACTTCCCAATTTGACAGAATTGGCCCAGCAGGAATTCCTTTGCTTTGTAAAAAATTCGCAGCTTCATAATGGTCGGTAGTTTTTGCCCATGCATTGATGGCATCTTCAATTTTATTAATATTGATTTTTCTCAATTTAGTTGAATTAAATTTCATTAATTCTTTATCATTAATTGCTAAACAAAAATTTAACCATTGATTATCATTTTCAATTGATAATGCTAGCCAACAATCTTTGCCTCCAGTTTGATATGCACCTTGCGGAATGTTAAATTCTGATTCGTTGCCATTTATTTTTGGCAATGCATCATTTTTTTGAAATGACAAAATGCCATCTATTAAAAACAACGCTACTGATTCTAATAGAGAAATATCTATATGGATTGCATGATTATTTTGACGCTTTGAAATAAGAGAAGCAATGCTCACTATGGCTCCAAATGATCCTCCAATTGGATCAGCATAAAATCCGCCAGATTCTGATAAATTATTTTTATCATATCCGATAGTTGAAACTAATCCGCTCGATCCTTCTAAATTAGAGCCAAGAGCAACATGATGCGCTTGAGGCCCAGTTGCACCAAATCCAGAAATTGAACAAAGAATAATATTTGGATTATGTTGTTTAATTTCTTCAAAACTTATTCCAAAATTAGGAAAAACTCGACTCGAATTATTTTCAATAATGATGTCGCTATCTTTTGCCAATTGAAAAAAAATCTTCTTACCTTCTTCTTTTGATAAGTCAACAACTATGCCTTTTTTATTTCTGTTGAGCTGATTAAAAGGATGCGCTCTATTATAAAAATTGGATGTAATATTGTCATCTCCTCCAAACAAGTGTTTGCTTCTTGTCACTTGGACGTGATTTCTTTCGATGATAATAACATCTGCACCAAGGTCAGCTAGCATTCTTCCAGCATGTGGACCAGCCCAATTATTGGTAACTTCTAAAACTTTGACACCTTTCAATGGGAGAGCTGGCTCAGAATCGTTAAAAGAATCATTTTTTTTACTTGCAATATCTTCGCCTGTTTTTATTTTCCATGGAGCAGAAGGTGTTTTGATTGTTCCATGCTTATCATGTTTCTTGTTTTCCCACCAATTTCTATAAGCAAATTGTTCGGAGGATAAAATATCTTCTATGTTATTAACTGGAGTTATGGTTATGCGTAATGATTGAGCATTTTCATATATTTCTTCTTTGGTATGACTGAGACACCATTCTCGAAGTAATTCCTTAACATGAACAATTCCTTCATTCCAGCCCTGTGCTGTTCTATATTGAGGATCTTCATACAAATCTATTCTTTCTATAAGTAAGAAAATTTCTGGTGTCTGTAGTCCCCATATGATGTACCCATTTTTACATGGAATTAAAATTGATGGTTCTCTAGACCATGCATATCCTTCTTGCAACCATCTAGGAACAAACCAAACTTGTGCATTTAGCATTGATTCCATCCTAGAAACTTCTACAATCTCACCTTTATTTTTTTGAATTTTATGCCAATAACTTGCTAATGTTGCATAGACTAACTGTAGGCTAGAATGAAGCTCTGCTTGATAACCCTTGATCATTAAAGGCTCTTTATCAGCTGCTCCACAAAATTGCATATAACCTCCCATTGCAAAATCAATGATTTCGTTTGTTTGCCAATCGCTATATTTTCCATCAAGGCCAAAAGGGGATTCTATGCCAATAATTAGTGAAGGAAATAGTTTTCGTAATTTATTGATGCCAAAAGTCTCATTTATGACATTGACGCTTATTTTTGAATATATAAATATATCAGATTGTTTCAAATAATTTGATAACTCCGAACTATCATCTTTAATACTTAAATCAATAACGTTGAGATCCTCTACTAGAAACCAGTAGAGGATCTCATTATCTTGCATTTTTAAAGTTATTTTTATAGAGCTTTCATTGTTATTAATAATATTTACAGTTGCACCTAAAAAGTGAAAAATTTTTGCAGTCATTAGGCTTGTAATGCTATCTGCAATAATTACAATTTTAGTACCTTCAAGCAAATTGTTCATAATAATTCCTGTAATACATAAAAAAGAAACGGTTTTTTATAATATAAAGCCATCAAGTCAACTTTTCTATCTGAATTCTAAATTAATTAGATTCTTTTTAGGTGCTTCATCTGTTGATACAGTCAATATGTTACTGAAGTACATCAATAATAGGTTTATCGTTGATGTACTTCAGTAACATATTCAATAAATATTAATTTGCAACTAACTAAAAATAGGATGCTTAGTATTTTATTATTTATAATTACGAATATATTTTTTTATATTAACCAATATAATTTTATTTATCATAAATTTTTTTCTTATATTCAATATTGACCTTCGATGCATCTAGACTTACCATAAATTTCTAATGAAAGTTATGAACTATAATTTTTTTAGGATCTATTTGTTTTATGAAATAGGGGGGGACCTGATTTCTTTATTTAAGGTAATTAGTCAAAAAACTATTGTTATAGTTATGACTTTTTCCATGATTGGTTTTCTTGTTGTTGGATGTGGTGGCGAAAAAGAGCAACTTAAGATTGCATTTTTAGCCGATTTTTCTTGCCCATTTAAAGAATACGGACCAGTCATTCAAACAGGAGTCGAGTTAGCAATAGATCATATAAATGCAGCAGGCGGAATAAATGGCTTTGATGTTCTTCTTGTCACTGGAGACAGTGGATTAGATGCAACTAAAGCTACTGAAGAGGCTAGAAGATTAATTGACATTGAAGGAGCACATGGCATTGTTGGCCCACTTGCCAGTACTGCAACTTTAGCTGTTTCTAACAGTGTTACTAGCGAACGTAAAATTCCACTAATTTCTCCTTCAGCATCTTCAGCATCTCTGACTAATGCAAAAGATAATGGTTATCTATTTAGATCAACTGTTTCTGATTCTGCTCAAGGAGTTATTTTAGCTGATTTAGCAAAATCTGAAGGATATAGAGACGTTGGTATTCTTTATGAAAACAGCCCATATGGACAAGGTTTAGCTGAAGTATTTAAAGCTGCTTTTGAAAAAATTGGTGGGAAAGCTACTATTGCATCATATGAAGCTAAAGCAGCATCATATTTACCTGAATTAAAAGCTTTATCTATGAATGGAAGTGAAGTATTGGTTGCTGTTGGTTATCCAACGCAAGCTGCTATTTTTATTAATGAAGCACTTGAAAACAAGATTTATGATAAATTTTTGTTTGTTGATGGGACTAAATCAACAGATTTAATTAAAGCTGTGGGTACAGATGTTTTGGAAGGCATGAAGGGGACTGCAGTAGGCGTAGGACCTGTATCAGCTGCAACTAAAGCATGGGATGCCGCATACAAAACAAAAAATGGATATTTGCCAAAAATTGGATATGTCAAAGAAGCTTACGATGCAACTATTTGTCTTGCATTAGCTGCTCAGTCAGTTGGCTCTACTGATGGTGCTAAAATAGCAATAGCATTATCTAAAGTTTGTGGCGGAGATGGCGAAAAGACTACCCCAGGAGCTGCTGGTGTAAAATCAGCCCTTACTCTTGTAAGCGATGGAAAAGCTGTAAACTTTGATGGAGCTGCTACATCTCTTGATTGGAATGCAAATGGAGATATAGCTAATGGCTATATTGATATTTGGCAATACATAGATGGCAACATTAAGACACTTGAATCAAAGCCATTTACTCTAAATTAATTTTGTTTAGTAACAATATTAAAAAACCTGGTAAATTCGTTTATTTAATATATTCATTCATAAAAGTTTATTTATGTAATCTGAATTAAATTTTCATTATGCGGTGCACCAGTTCGTATAATTAATTGGATCAGCGATGCAGTTAAAACAAGTCAATTTTTTTGCATTATTAGCTCCAATTAATCTAGTAATTTGATTTAGGATCATTGTAATTGTTACGTCGCCTGACGCTCGATTACCACCAAAAGATTTTTAGTTGACGAATATCAAGGGTATTATCTGTCCTCATTTGTATCAATATGTAGCTTTGGCCTTGGTATAAAAACTACAATAATTGCAGCTAAATAAGCTAAAAGACCCATGACTATTAGTGATGCAGTGTAGTTTCCGACATAATCGTACCAAATAGCAAGCAGAATAGGTCCTGATGAATTAAATATCATCCGAAATGGCTGTGCCATTCCCCTTACTTGTCCTAGATATCTTCTTCCAAAAAAAGTTGCATAAATTAATTCATTAATAGGGATATTGCCAGCTAAGCCTGTTCCTGCAATTGCAAAACCAATAATAATAATAATTAGATTCATGTTACTTGCTCCATAAATAAGGATCATTAGTCCTGTAGCCATAGTGACAAATATGATTGCTGCAATATATTGCGGATTAAATTTTTCTGCTAAAATTCCCCAGAATGGTCTAGTTATTAATCCAGGAATTGTATAAACAGTGATCATTAAAGCAGCTGTCTTTGATGAATATCCAGAATCAATTAAATAAGGAATTGCATGAATCGCCATTGATAAAATGCTATAACTGCCTATACCAAATGCACAAATTAGTAACCAAAAAGCTGGCGTTTTCATTGCTTGTTTTCGATTAAGTGAATTTTCAAAGTCTCTTCTTGCTGCATCACCAAAATTTCTTTTCATTTGTTCTGCAGAGTAACCATCCGGGAAAAGCCCCTTATCTTCTGGGTCTCTACACATAATTGAACGAGAAATAAGCAGGATAGTGCATACAATGGCGGTAAGCACCACCCATGTTTCACGCCAACCAATAGCAACAATTAAAATCGTTAATAAATAGGGCACGATGGTGCCTGACAAAGAGACTCCGACTGTTGCAATTCCTAGTGCACGTCCACGTTTTACAACAAACCATCGAGCAAGAGTGACTGTAACAAGGATGCCACTTGTTAAGCCTGTGCCGACTGCAATAAATAATCCTCGAACAATAATCCATTGCCATAAAAAATCAACTTGACTGATGATAAGTCCGCCGATCATTATAATTACAGCTGACATTAATAAGAATGGCTTTGGTCCACGTTCATCAAGTGGCTTGCCGATTGAAGTTTGAGTAAATGCCATAATGAACTGTGCAATTGTAATTGCAAGAACAAATTCTGTTCTTGTCCATCCCAAAGATTCAGTCATGGGAATAATGAATGCACCAGTGCCATAGCCTTGCATCGATGCTGTGGCAAAATAGGTTATCCATGCGGCAAATACAATGTACCAGCCATAAAAAGTATTTTTAGATTTAAAAAACAATATTGTTGCTCGCTTTAATAAAGATGTAGGTATTATAACGAGATATTTCTTGATCGGATATGGGTTAAAGTAAATATAAATTATCTTAAAATAGATAGGTGCATAAGTGAACATTGGATATGTGCTTTTATTTTAAAATCTTTAGTGACTTACGTTTTTCAGCAGAATCTTGTTTCCATGCGCGATGTTTTTTCCATTGATTATGTAATTGCTGTGAATGACTGTCTTTAGTAGCGTAATGATTGTATATATTGTTGCAGTTATTACTGCATACTGTGCGACGAGTATTACGACTAAGATTAACAACGCTTCCACATGGAGAAAACACATCTTTGCATGTGTGAATAATTGTTTTTTCTTCTAAGTGATTTGCTAGAATTGCCCATAATGCACCAAGCAGGTGCTTGGGTCTTGCAGTTGGCGCCATAGTGAATTTTGAAAATGATAATTCATTGTAAAGTACAAGTTTTTGTTTAATAAATTTACTAACAGCTGCTTCAGCATCGATTTGTTTGACTTTTTTACGTTCTAAGCTAGTGTATCCATCGACTCTAAATGCTATAAATTCTTGGAGAGGCTCAACCATTAAATTATGTGCATAATCGCTTACCCATCCAATCTGCATTGCTTCTTCAGTCATATTTAATAAACTAATAGAAAATGGATCAAATAAAAATCCATATTTTTTAGTGTACGAAACCATGCAATTTTTAAGAAATTGATGTAATGCATGATGACGGAGTTGCTTCTTTGACAGCTTATTTGTGTCTATGTAATCAAATGAAGCAGCATCTGTGATTTCTTCGTACTTGGCTGGAGTATCTCCAAATGCATCAGCAAGTTCAATTTTATTTTCTGTAATTGGCTTGTATGGACCTCGCAATCTATTTTTTCGCCCATATTTACCTATGCGAGCTCGTCTCATATTAATGGCTAATTCAAATGGGGCAGTATCAAGCTTTGCACTATTGTATTGTCCAATATTTAATATTTTTTCAGATCTATCTTTATGTCTGTCTGTTATTCGAAATGGTGAATAAGGAATAATAGTAGATTTTTTTTCATCTTTGGTTTTGATAGACCAGTCTATGTAATTGTTACCTGATTTTTTTAAAGATACACAAGTAATATTTGATAGATATTTTTTTATGTTATTATTGTTTGCAACAAGCATTGATCTCTTCCAAATAAAATCGGAATCAATTTTTAACATAATTTTTTTTCTATTTGTAGTACAAATATTTTTAATACTACAAACACTATATTGAATTATATATTAAATATGCAATAGTAAAGTCGATTCATTTATTAGGTCTATTCTCTAACAATATCGAATGATAACATTTTTAACTAATTGGAATATTTCTGAGAAAGAATACTATTCATGACTGTTAGAAAAAATAATTTTAGAAATATAGCAATAATTGCTCACGTTGATCATGGCAAAACTACTCTTGTTGATGGTTTGCTAAAGCAAAGTGGTTCTTTTAGTGAGCATCAAACAATCGAAGATCGAGTAATGGATTCTATGGATCTTGAAAAAGAGCGAGGAATTACTATTTCTGCTAAGAATACAGCAGTTTTTTACAATGAAATTAAAATTAATATCATTGATACTCCTGGTCATGCTGATTTTGGTGGTGAAGTTGAGAGAAGCTTAAATTTAGTAGATGGAGCATTACTACTAGTTGATTCAAGTGAAGGACCATTGCCCCAAACTAGATTTGTATTGAAGAAAGCGCTTGATGCAAAATTACCAATAATTTTAGTTATTAATAAGATTGATAGAGATGATGCTCGAATTAGTGAAGTTATAGATGAGGTATATGATTTATTTATCGATCTTGATGCAAATGAAGAGCAAATTGAGTTTCCAATTATTTATACTAATGCAAAAGAAGGTATTGCGCACTTGCAATTAGATGATGGTTCGACAGATCTTAATCCACTATTCAACACTGTAATTGAAAATTTTGAAGGCCCTATTGCTGATGATAGCAAGGTTCCACAATTTCTTATTACTAATCTTGGCTATGATCCCTATGTAGGGCAAATAGCAATAGGAAGATTAAGTAATGGTACGTTAAATAGTTCTCAAGCATATTCTTTATGCACTGAAAACGAAATAAAAACTGATCAAAAATTCTCAGCATTATATTCATTTGAAGGTCTTCAAAAAACGAAAGTGGAAGAAGTTGAGTCTGGAGATATTATTGCTGTGGCAGGAATAGAAAATATGACCATTGGCGATACTATTTCTTCTAATGAAAACCCGGAAATACTTCCTCGTATTCAAATTGATAAACCTACTGTATCAATGTTATTTTATGTGAATAATAGTCCATTTACTGGCAAGGAGGGAACTTTTCTTACTTCTAGAAATATTCTTGAACGACTTGAAAAAGAAACATTAAGCAATGTCTCATTGCAAGTTAACAAAACTGAACGCAGTGATGTTTTTGAGGTTAGAGGTCGCGGTGAACTTCAAATGGCTGTATTAATTGAAACAATGCGCCGTGAAGGCTTTGAATTTATGGTTTCCAAGCCAAATGTTATTACACATGAAGAAAATGGTAAAAAAATGGAACCTATGGAAAAAGTTTTTCTTGATATTCCTGATGATAAAATTGGAGTAATTACTGACAAGCTATCTGCACGAAAAGGAAAGATGACTAATTTACAAAATCATGGACATGGACGAGTTTCAATGGAATTTATTATTCCTTCAAGAGGATTGATAGGATTTCGTAGTCAATTTTTAACTGATACTAAAGGAGCTGGTATTATGAACAAATTATTTGATGGATATCATGAATGGTTTGGTCCAATACCACAACGAATTAGTGGAGCTATTGTTTCAGATAGAGCGGGAAAAGTTACAGCATATGCATGTACAGGAATGGCTGATCGTGGTCAATTGTTCATTGATCCTGGCACGCAAGTTTATCAAGGCATGATTATTGGAGAACGAAATAGAAATGAAGATCTTGATGTAAATATCACTAGAGAAAAAAAATTAACTAATATGCGAGCTGCTTCTTCTGATACTACAGTTGTCCTACGTCCATCAACGAAACTGTCACTTGACGAATCAATTGAATTTATTGCTGAGGATGAATTAGTCGAAGTAACGCCTGAATCAATTCGTTTACGAAAAATGCAACTTGATGCTCGTAAACGGAAAAGAGATTAATTATAAGATATTTTTGTATACGAATATTAAAATAGCGTAGTAAGACTTTCTTTATGGATAATTCATTTCAGTGGAACCGATCAAGGCATTATAAGCTTTCTTTTATAGACAATGATATTGATAACACTCAACATAATTTTCATTTCTTAACCAAAGGAAAAAAAGAATTTTATTCGATATATAATTTTCCTCAAGCACCAGCAGAATTAGGATTAATTGGATCATCAATTAGAAATCGTGAATTAGAGCATGCCCTATTAGTAAAAAATGAACGTACATTATATTTAGGCAATGAATTTCATATTACTCATGACGAAATTATATCAGCTGCTGAAGAACGACCTATATTACCTAATGATGATGTTCAATTTAGAAGCAGGATTATTAATGACATATTAATTGAGCGTCTTGAAAAGTGGATTCATTTATATGGTTTATTGCATGCTAAAAATACTAAAATTTTTCTTACTGAATGGGTAAATTCTATATTAATGTTTGATTGGATTTATGACTTTGCCTGGAAAACTAAGCACTCTCTTTTCCGTATTTCAGATGATAATAATCCAGAATATAAAGAAAACCAATTGGGATCTATTCCTGTAAATGAAGCAAGTAAATTAATTAAAGAATTAATAGATGAACAATTAGAAAAACATACTTTTGGTAGCGTCTATGATCCCCAAGCTAAAACTTTACTGGGCGCTTTGTGGATCATGACCGATCGTAATTTACGTAACATCGATGATGTTTTTTTAAAACGTTGCATTAATATATATACGCCTTGTTTTCGATATATTACTAAAAATAATAAGGATGCATGTAGCGTAGAATGTGAAGAGACACATGCTTATTGGAATAAATTAAATAATAATTAAGTCTAAATAATGCCTAATATTAATATTAGGCCAATCATGAATAGCATGATTGATACTAGTTTTTGAATAAATGCAATAGTAATTTTATGTATGCCTGTTTTACCAACTAGTACTCCAGCAAATGCAGCTAATATTGTAGCAATAATGAGTCCTAGGCTTACTTCTTTTAAAAGGAGATTCATATTGATTCCATAGACAATGAGCCTGGTGATATCTACAAGAGAAGCTATAAATGCATTTGTAGCAATAAATTGCCGAGCGTCAAGAGTGGTACGTAAAAGAAATGCACTGCGAAATGCGCCTTGATGCCCAGATAGCCCACCAAAAAATCCACTCAGTATGCCACCAATCGTTAAGTATTTATCTGTAAAATGAGTTTTTTTTGCAACACTTAAAAATTCAACTGCAGCAAAAAGAATTAGTAAACTGCCAATAATAATTTTTATTGGAGTCATTGTTGCTTCAAAATCAAACAAGTCATAAGTTGATACATTTTCAAGATCAGTCAATTTAGTTAGCAACCATGCTCCAGGTATAGCTGATAATAACGCAGGTATCCCAAACTGTAAGCCAATTTTCCAATGTATATTTTTCCATAATGTTATTAATTTAAAAAGATTATTCATTAAGTGAACAAATGCAGTTATAGCAATGGCAACAGCAAGAGGGAAAAAGACAGCAATTACTGGCATAAGCAATGTGCCTAATCCAAATCCTGAAAACAAAGTGAGTAAAGATGCAAAAAAAGCTGTAACAATGATTATAATAGCCATTTTATTTCCTAACTTTCTATTCTAGTAGCCTATTTTTTTGACTATATTAGCAATTCTGTAAGAGTGACAGGAATTTTTTATTTATTTATGCTTGATGATGGTTCATGCTTCTAAATCATGGGCAGCAATTTTCCATAATGCCCATAATAAAGTATTATCATCTAACATCTCAAGTCGATTATTTATAAAGTCATCTATCATTATTTTTGCTTTATTTCTTGGAATAACTTCGTAGGTATTTTCTTGATACTCAATCCTGATCTTGACCATATTGCTTTGCTTCTGTTCAATAAATTCATAGATCCATTCGAACATTACGATTGAAGTCGACCATTCATCTAGAAATGTAGGTTGTTTAGTAGTTAATGAACCATACTTGTGCACCCACGTATCTACCTGGTCAATTAATACAGAGGTAATTGCGTAACGTTTTTTTTGATTCAATGTTTGTGGATTTATAAAGCGTGTTTTTGCACAACCCAAAATATCCCTAGTTGTTACACTAGTTCCAATTACTGAATTATTATTACGAATAAAACTACCAATTTTTCCGAGTTCTCGCGCAGCAGTACATGTTGGTAAAATTGCGTAGGTATTTATTGGTATTTGAGGGGAAAAATGAAAGCCACGTTGTAATTTGTTAATTAAATCATCAGTCCAATTTATTTTGTATTTTTTTGCTACGTACCATGTTAAAATTTTTGTCATAAATCATTGTAACAAAAAGCTATTTATTATGCCTAAGACTATACGGATACAAAGGAATATACTAACCACATGTCAATAATCCAAGTTAAAGATATTAAAAAGAACTATAAAGATTTTGAGGCAGTGCGAGGTGTCAGCTTTGATGTTGCTGAAGGTGAAGTTTTTGGTTTGCTAGGTCCAAATGGTGCAGGAAAAACGACTATTGTAGAAATCCTTGAGGGGCTCAGAAAGCTTTCTTCTGGACAAGCTACAATAGATAATTTTAACGTAACTACTGAAATAAAAGATATAAAGAAAATTATTGGCGTTCAATTGCAGTCTGTGAATTTTTTTGAAATGCTTAGCCTATATGAAATTGTCGAACTGTTTGCATTACTATATGAAGCCACGCCCAATTCTAATGATGTTCTATCTAGAGTAGGTTTATTAAATAAAAAACAGGCTCGATTTAAAGAACTTTCAGGCGGACAACAACAAAGATTATCTATTGCCGTAGCACTTGTAAATAACCCTAAAATACTTTTTTTTGATGAACCAACGACGGGCCTTGACCCTCAAGCTCGACGAAATATGTGGGAATTAATTCAATCATTTAAAAATGATGGAAAAACTATCATGCTTACTACACATTATATGGAAGAAGCAGAAGAGTTATGCGATCGAGTTGCTATTATCGATGAAGGTAAAATTATTAAGATAGGCTCACCTTCAAGCTTAATTGACGAATTAACAAATTCAGGATTTAAATCATCAAAAAAAATCCGTGCAGCTACTTTAGAAGACGTATTCATTAATCTTACTGGTAAAAGTCTGAGAGAAGATTAATGAAGATATACATAGGCTTTATTGTTGCTGCAAGTAAAATGTTTTTCCGAAGAAAAAGTTCAATTTTTTGGACACTTTTTTTTCCTGTTGTGATTATGCTTGCTTTAGGTAATTTTAATTTTGGTGCGTATAGCGCACCTAATGTTGGATTAATCAATAATTCAACTGACCAAGCTGCAAGTAATATTTCTAATGCATTATTAAAGACATCGACTATTGTTGTAAAAAATTTAGAATCTATTGCTGAAGGTGATGCTGCATTAGAAAAAGGCAGCATTGTTGCATATATAGAAATTCCAGATAATTTTATAAAGACAGAAGGTAAAATTGAAATTACGACGAGAGAAGGTGATAAACCAGAACTTGAATTAGTGCAAAACGTCGTGTTTGTTGCCTTATCAAATGCCAATAATACTGCTTCAAAATTAAATGAAGAAAATGCCATACTTACTAATATCGCAGACATTCGTTATCAAGGATATACAGGATTCCTTGTTGCAGGTATTGTTGGGATGGCAATTATGCAAAGCGGCATTTTTACTGTTGTCTTCACATTATTAAGTTATAAAAATCAGGGCGTTTTACGTAGATTGCGCGCTACGCCAATTTCTCCTGCACACTTCATTGTTGGTCATCTAGTATCACGAGTATTTATTATTGTATGCCAAACAGCATTGTTACTTGCTATAGGAGCAGTTTTTTTAGGAGTATCAATTGGACTAGGAAATGTATTTGCATATTTAAATATTTTTCTCATGGCAATCCTTGGTGGAATATTATTTTTATCAATTGGCCTGGCAATTTCAAGTGCTTCACCAAATGAAGATAGTGCACCTGCACTTGCAAATCTTGTAACATTTCCGATGCTTTTTTTATCCGGCGTGTTTTTTCCGATAGATTATTTGCCTAAATCTATTTATTATTTCTGTAATTTATTACCCTTGACGCATGTTGCTGAAGGCATTAGATTGTCAGTTTTATACGGTTATTCGACGTTGGATACTTTGCCACAGCTAGGATATACTTTTATATGGATGATTATTGCCTTTGCTATATGTGCAAAAACATTTAAATGGGAGTAAGTATTTGTTTCATTTTATAAGAACTAAGCTGCCACTCATTTTAATCATTGTGACATCTATTGTAATAGGTATCCTGCTTGGGCGGCTTTGGACTACAGACCAATCGATTCAATCATCATCAATGCAACCTCCACAGCAATCATCATCAATGCAACCTCCACAGCAATCATCATCAACACAACCAACTAATTATGATCAAAGACCAAATACATTAGGTGAAGTTATAACAACTGATTCATCATTACTGCAATTTATTAACTATACAAATTTTTCTACAGATATGATCCTTGACTATTTAAATCTTGCAGAAGCACAAATGGCTTCTAGGCAATCTTCAGTATTTGCCTTTATCTACCCAGTTGGTAAATTTATCAAAGAAGGCGGGGATTTTAATGGCTTGCCATTTAACACGCATGAGGTTGTACTTTCTGAAGAACAAATTGATGAGATACTTGCTGAGATAGAGTATTTTTTACGTGAAGATGAGTGCATGGGTGATAATCGTGAGCGCATTGATGGTCATCTCTTTGATTATGCACAATGGCTTAAGGGTGGCGCAGATGCATCGACCATGCAGGCTCTATGCCCAAGGACTCGCATCGTTGTTATGGGAGTGCCACCAGACATGCAGCGAAATGAATATAATTTTGGAGGTTTTTTATTTCATGAATTCTACCATGCTTTTCAGCAGGATCTTGAAACAGAAGGTGAATGTCGTAAACGGACAGAACAAGATGGTTCAACCTCTAGTTGGATGATTGAAGGCGGAGCAGAATATTTTGCTCAAATGATGCTGCAAGAAACAGGCTACACAGAAGATTACAGTAGAAATGTTTTGCGTAATGCGCAGAATGCTCTGAATGAAGCTGATGGATCGTTTAAAGTGGCTTTTAGTCGTATGCCTGATAAAGTAGGGCAAGGTATCCTTCGTTTACTTGTTGAGCGAGGCACAATGAATGATGCATTTATATTAGATGCTAGTTATTTTCATGATTGCAAGCGAGAATTTGAATTTTCAAAGGATAATTCAGACATTATTTTTGCTCTTAATAATTGGCATAAGATTATAGAGCGTGACGGGAAATATGATTTTGCAGACGAAGTTCTTGAAAGTAGGCCTCAGAGTCAACAAATAAGCCCTGATCAGTCCAATAAAAAAGAATCGATACTAGATAAGATAAAAGCCATGCCCAATGCTGTTCGCACTAAAGTTGCTGGCCCGGTAGAATTACTCACCGGCCTAAATATTGGGGTTAAAGAGTTTGCCCACTGCACCAGTGATGATCAAAAAATGTGTTGGACCTGGCCCTCTGATGCACCAGCAGAATGTGTAGCCGCAGATAAAGCAGGTATCTCTATTGGTAGAGGAGCAACGACTGAAATTTTACAGAAATATGAATATTGCTGGGAAGAGAGAACGTACCGAGAATTCGTCTCAATAGCACCATCTAAAACGATAGCCATCAAGCCCACAGCAGAACAATTGAAAAATGCTGAAGAGTTAATGAATAAAGGCTGGAAGAACCCAGTGAATACGCCTGTAACATATTATGTGACCAAAGATTTAGACTCTAGTGTATTGGATTACATAAAGCCAGGCATGGATGCATCACAGGAGTATCTGGGAACATACGGACCATTGCGTGTATACGTGATCGGATCTGATGTTGAAGAAGCGAAGCTTGCCGCAGTTGATTTTTGCACATGGTCTTATCCAAAAGATCGAATTGATCATTGCGTACAAGATCAAGGCATCGGCATTGAAGAAATTGCATTTTATGAAGGCACTAATGGTTTTGCTCAGCATTCGAGAGATTTGGTGCGACAGGCATTTGTCATTGGCAACCCACATCAAGGTGGGGGAAATAAAGTTGCAACACATGAATATATACACATCTATCAAAATGCACATATTCTTATCCAAGGCAACAATAGCGATGATTTGAAATGGCCCATTTGGTTTGAAGAAGGTGGAGCAGAATTTCTTGCTCTCTACCTGTGGGCTAAGAACGATCCTGACGATATCAATTTTGAGAACAGCATGCGTGAGGCACTAGAAACGTCAAAAAGATTATCCAAAAAAGTGCCAGGTATTTTGTTAGCAGATGTTGCAACAAATAAATTACGAGATAGAACGTTCAATTATTGCGGGAATTGTATAGGCAGTATCCAATACGAGTTTGGTATCTGGGCAACAGCATATCTTGCTAATTTGACGTCGATAGATACGGTGTATAAAGAGTATATTCCAAGAGCGCATTATCTTGGATGGACTACAGCATTTGAAGAAATTTTTGGTTTGTCAGTAGATCAATTCTATCAAGATTTTGCAGACTTTTTGCTGCTAGATACCGCTGAACAGATGAACATACTTCCAGAATGAACTTTGATATTATTCGAACAAATAGAAAAAAATCTGTGAGTATCGAAGTTAATGATGGAATCGTTAAAGTGAGAGTGCCTAAAAATTTATCTGAAAAAAAAATACAAACTATCATTAATGATCGTTTGGCTTGGATTGAAAAAAAAATCGATGAGCAATCAAAGCAAGTCATTGATATGCCTAAGCAGTATGTCGATGGTGAATTTTTTTCATATTTAGGCGATGAATATCAGTTACAAATTATAGAAGATAGCCACGAACATATTGTATTAAATGAAAAATATCTGCAAGTAATGCTTCCTATGATTAGCCATATTGATGACATAAGTAAACATGTATCTTCTTTACTCACAAAATGGTACGAACAACAAGCATTGTCTATTTTGACTAAAAAAACAAAAAAGTTTGGAGATGTGATTAATAATAGGCCTGCTTCAATTAAAATTCGTGATTATAAGTCACGGTGGGGATCATGCTCTAGCAAGGGTGTCATTACTTATAATTGGCGCATTATTATTGGACCTGAGCATGTTGTTGATTATGTTGTCGTACATGAATTATCTCATTTATTAGAACACAATCATTCTAAATCTTTTTGGAAATGCGTTGAGCAGTTATTTCCTGATTATAAAAATAGTCGTAAATGGTTAAAAATTAATGGTCAAAAATTACGAATTTAATTTAATCTAAAATATTATTTTTATCGGAGAGTTTAATAAAATACTATATTTTACTGTCCATTTGTTATATTCTATATTTTATGGTTTGCCCAGGTAGCTCAGTCGGTAGAGCAAACGACTGAAAATCGTTGTGTCGGCAGTTCGATTCTGTCCCTGGGCACCATGTTTTTAAAAATTAATATAGATCCCAAGTCATTTTTATATGTATATTAATTTAATGAAGAGAATCGCCCTTTTTATTTCATTTGCTGTACTACTATCTTCTTGCTCTGAAGAGAATAAGGCTCTATACAATTATCCAACAACAAGCCAGCAAACTCAAACTAAAGATGCAGCAAGTTGTGAGTCTTTATTTGTGAACGCAAAAGAAATAGATGCAGATGATTATTTTACAAAATTACGTAATGAAGCATTAGATGAGCCATATTGGCGAGATACATATTGGTTTAAAGCTGATAACGGCAAGGTTGCAAAAAATGGTCCAAGGATGATATGGGTTTATGAAGCAGCTTTGAATGTTGCTTTAAATTATGTGCCACCTGCAGCTCAAGAGGGGTCTTTTATAGACTTTGAAGGAAGGCAACTGCTCTGGGATGATTATTTAGCTTTTAAACAATCACTCTGTGATGCATATTATGAAGAAGATACGAAAAGAAGAATGATAATTAATTTAGAAATACTATTTGATTATGAAATCAATGAATTTCATGCATCAAACTGGCCAATTGCGTTTGAGTATATTGAAACTGGACCGAAGGTAATTCAACCGGTTAGTCCGCCAGGTCTTGAGTATTACACCAAGTATATCGCAGGTGGTGGAGTCATGGTGACAGCAGGGTCCGACATGCCTGATGCAGCATTACTGGCAGCACGTGAATCTATATTGTACCTGACTTCAGCACGTCCTGAATTTCGACAAATATTACAAGACAATGAAGTACGTATTGGACTCTTTATTGAAACTGCAGATGATCTACCTGAATTTACAGACACTAATGAAGAAGGCGGCTTTGCAATGGGAGCTCCTGATAGCCTGATGACTGCTGCTGGATTATGGCAATGTTGGGATAACAATAACAGTAAAGGTGCTAGCCCTGGAGGCAATCCAGTCATCCATGAATTAGTGCACACGATGAACCATATTGTTTTTGAGTCAATAAATGAAATATATTTTTATGAACGTATTTATGATATTGCCTTAGCATCCATACAGAATGGAATTTTTTATACTGGCTTTGATCAAAATTTACCAGAGGGCCAAAAACAAGACATGACAAATTTCATAGGAGAGTTTTGGGCAATATCTGTTGAAGGATATATTATGGATGGTGGGCCAGCCTTTAAGAATTCTCATTATAGCCGTGATTGGATTAAAGAGAATGATCCAGATGTCTATGACTTGATAACTAGATATTTTCCTACTGAAAAATGGAATTATAGTGAACAGTGCAGGTAATATGTTATCAATGAATAATGAAATATCGTATCTATGTGCATAACTCATAAATTATAGGAAAAGAATGAATTGGAAAAAATACGAAGATAACGCAATCTCTTGGAACATTGATCACGTGAACATGATGTTAACTAAAAGAAATCAAATAAATCACTTTCGTTTAAAACCTCAAATATGCATTACGAAAGCATCTGGTGAACAAATTTGGGAAAACGAGCATAGTGATAAAAAGGCTAAGCTCATTGAATATGTGCTATCTGCTGAGAAATATAATCCTGCTGCTGAACTTGCTCGAGTCTATGAATTAGTTTTAATGCAGGTTGCTACAGCTAATAGGAGTCGTGATATGGCAGATGCATACATACAAATGGTTGCAGAAGTTATGCATATTGAAACTAAAAATAGTCCTATGACAGAATTTAAACGAATACATAATATTGATAATGGAATTATTTTAGTTGAAACACTGAATTGGATTAATAAATGGGGGATAATTACTGATACAGCAATTGGTCGCAGAGAAATGGAATGCAA
Source organism: Chloroflexota bacterium (assembly GCA_003228125.1). Taxonomy (GTDB): domain Bacteria; phylum Chloroflexota; class Dehalococcoidia; order UBA2979; family UBA2979. Next base: position 22,002 of record QGNP01000005.1, read on the forward strand.
GGACTATTTACTTATTGCAAAAAGATTTTATGATTATTATGCACATCGGGGCAAATTGAATTCTAGAGAATTAAAAGAAATTAATCACGGTATTCAATCTAATTGTAATGTCGGAATTTTTAGAGACGACATGTTGCAAACAGAAACAGATTTTGGATTTCAACCTAAAAATATTCTTGGCTTTTTATGGATTACATTAGGCAAAGATCTTGGAACTCCTACGTTATTTAAGAGGTGTAAAAGAGAATTGTGTGGACGAATTTTTGGATCTCAATTAATGAAGGATAACTTATTTTGTTCAATAAACTGTACTAATTCCGAGGCAGATGATTTAAGCAGCATGTCAATGAATTCAATATTTGATCGTAAAAATTAAAAAAAGCATGGACTATCTAGAAAAGTTATTTAAGATTACTTTAGAGATGCTCATTATTAGTAAATAGTAATAGAATTTTAGATGGAAGAAATGTTTAATGATTTACTTAGTTAAAGGTTCTAAAAAACGAGTAGGTGTTTCAACTATTTGTATCGGACTTGCTGCCCTTTTAAATGAATCCAGTAAATCTGTTTCACTTTTACGTCTTGGTGATGATGATGGAGCACATGATGATGCTCGCATGTTTGCTGATATTGATTTTGCACAATCATCAGGTGCGCCTTTGTTAGTTAATGAATTTGAAGAGCTAGTAACTAAAAACAGTAAAGATATATATATTGTTGAAGCATCTTCTACTTTAAAGATGCCAGATGTAGATGATTTATTTACTATACTCGTCACTGATGATATTAAATTAGTTACTGGCAAATATGATTTACTTATTCATAATCATGCAAAGAAAGAAAGCAAATATACAATTGTAGAAAATGCTATTCTTGCTGCAACAAATTTAGAAACTATTTTAAATATTGTTAATGCCCAAATGATTTCTTCAGGTGGAAAACCTGATAAAAAATATATTGAAAATGTTCTTATTGGACCTATTTCTCATGATGCAACAGATTCATCTTATTTTGAAAAATTTAACAATAAATTAATAGTTACTCGTTCTGAAAAAGTAGATCTTGCTCTAGGGGCATTGGCTACTAAAGTAGAATGCTTGCTTCTTTGCGGTGGCAATGAACCTAGTCCGATTCTCATTGATAGAGTGCTAGGAGCACCTGAAACAACACTTGCTTTAACTGAAATGACAACAACAGAAGCAATTGAAAAAATTGGTTCTGTAATCGGAACTGAGCCAATTGTAAGTAATAAAAAGATTTTAGAAGCAGTAGAATGTTTTAAAAATGCAGTCGAGCTTTCAGATATTACCCACTAATTATTTCTAATGGAGCATGAGAAGCGAGTAGTTTTTTGAGACCTTTTTCTTTAAATGCTATAGTTAGCTGCTGATCATCACTTCTTTCTTCAATTGAAATGATAATGCCTGCACCAAAAATATTATGATTAACTTTCATTCCTGAAATAAAGTGTTCTTCGCGTTTTTGAATCAAAATTTTTTTACGTTCTGCAATAAAATTTTTATGATAGTTATCTTTATGCGACATTGATGGAGATGACTTCATTGTTTTTGTAAATGGGTCTAAAAATCTTGAAGGCTTTGCTGAACGGGATGATCCGGCAATAAATCTATTTTTTGCCGATGATATATATAGTTTTATTTTTGCACGAGTAACACCCACATATAATATTCTGCGTTCTTCTTCAATATCATCTTTGCTGTCCAATGACATCATGTGTGGCAACAACCCCTCTTCAACACCTGGAAGAAAGACTATTGGAAATTCAAGCCCTTTTGCACTATGAAGAGTAGTTAATGTTATGGCATTTGTTTCTTCTTCTTTTACATCAGAGACATCTGCTACTAATGATAAATCGTGTAAAAATTCTACTAATGGTTCATCTGAACCTTTTGTGTCGTATTCTTGTGCGATACTGATTAATTCATTAATATTTTCAATTTTTGAATTTTGTTGTTCTATGGTCATTGCATCCTGATTAAGAACAGTGTTTTTGTAATTAGTAAGTTTCATTACTGATTCAATAGTTTGCGCTATAGATTGCTCACTAACTGATTGTTGTAAAGCATCATAAATATTTAAAAATTCTTTTAAGCCATTAAGTGTCTTGGTTCTAATTTTCCAGAGTGGCTCTTTCTTGGTTAAATTTTCTGCAGTATTGTTAGTAATTTGCAATCTAATTTCTTCAATCAGTAGGTGATTTGATTCATCAGCATATTTTATAAGTCTTGATAAAGACTCTTTGCCAATGCCCCTTGTTGGAGTATTAATGATCCTAGTGAATGCCACTGAATCATTTTTATTTTGTAAAATTCTTAGATATGCCAGGATATCTTTAATTTCTTTTCTTTCATAAAAACGTAGCCCTCCAACAATTTTGTATTGAATATTTTTGACTAATAATGCTTCTTCAATTATTCTTGATTGCGCATTTGTTCTGTACATTATTGCAATATCTTTTGGTTCTGCTTTTTGTGACTTAGTATAGTCAATAATTGTTTTTGCAATATAATCTCCTTCATCTTCACCTTGTTCAAAATTTTGAAACTCTACAGCATCACCGATTTTATTATTTGTCCATATTTCTCTTTGTATTCTATCCGTAGAATTTTGAATTATATTACTTGCTACTTCTAAGATTGATTTTGTAGACCGATAATTTTGTTCTAATAAAACTAATTTATGTAACGGATGATCATTTTGAAATTTAGTCAAGTTTTCTATTTGTGCCGAACGCCATGAATATATAGATTGGTCTGGATCTCCTACAACGGTTATGTTTTTATGAACAGATGAGAGGAGTTTACTGATTTCATATTGCAACAAATTAGTATCCTGAAATTCATCAATTAACACATGGTGATATTTGCTACTTATGTCTTTTCTAATATTTTCTGAACTTAATAATAATTGATAACAATAGATTAAAAGATCATCAAAATCTAAAGCATTATTTTTTGTTAAAGAATTTTGATATTTGTATGCAATTTCATTTATTTTTCTTTCGTATGCGCTTGGCTGAAATTCTTCTATTAGTTGATTAGTTAATTTTTTGTTTTTATTTTTTGATATTTTATTAATTATTTTGTAAGGATTATATATTTGTGTATTTAAATTTTCTTCTATAAGAATTGTTTTAATTAATGAACGTTGGTCATCTCCATCATAGATTGTAAAATTATTATTAATATTGATATGCTTCCCATACTTTCGTAATATGAGTGCACAAAGAGAATGGAATGTTCCAATATTTAAACCAGAACGTTTTTTTTGAATTAAAACTTCAACTCTTTCTTGCATTTCATTTGCGGCTTTTTTTGTAAATGTTGCTGCAAATATATTGCTTGGATGGATATTTTTATTCTGTATTAAATGTGTAATTTTATTTGCAATGACTCTTGTTTTTCCTGAACCAGGACCTGCTAGAATCATTAGTTGTCCACCTTCATATTCAACAGCCTCTTGTTGTGCAAGGTTAAGATCAAAATTTTCGATTGACATGAGTGTTTGTTTTCTTTTTTTAACTGGAAATATTTAATCATTGATGATAAAAGAAAACTAGTGTTTCTTAATTATTCATTTGATAATATTTAAAAGGAGTCTATTTTGGAATTATTAGATGGCATTTTAAGCGAAGCAATGCAATCGATTATCAAGTATATTGGTATCGGTATGATATTTTATTCTCTTCTTATTTGGTTTGCCTCTATTGTTTGGGCAATAAGAGATATTTCCAACAGAACACGTGATCCTGTGGCTATATTTATTGCTATGTCAATTACATTATTCCTACCTTTTATTGGTCTGCCAATATACTTTATTCTGCGTCCATCATCAACTTTAGTGGATACTTTTGAAAACAGATTACAAGAACAGTTATTAGTTGCAGAAATGCATAACTTAGATATCTGTTCTAATTTGAGGTGCAAGCGACCATTGAAAGAAAATTGGATTACATGCGTATACTGCGGAGAGCAACAACGGAGTCTTTGCGTACGTATTGATTGCAATACAGTGATCTCAAATAAATGGATGCATTGTCCTAAATGTGGAACTTCTACACCTACTATGAAAAGCCATATTCAAGCAAAAGAATCGCAAGCTGTTAATAGAAAGGCTTCAATGCGAACATCTTCTAATTTAGCAAATTCAAATAAGCAATTGAAAAGTAAAAAAACATTTACTAGTATCAAAGAGAGTACAGCTCTTTTTTCAGCTAAAATAGAAAATATTATTAGAAAACAAACTAAATCTAAAAAATAATATTAATCAAAAATTACTGTAAAGATTCCTTAAGTTTACTGACAAATTCCTGAAGAGTTAAGTGTCTCCATGATTCTGCATGTAACGATATTTCTTTACGAAATGCTTTCATTGCAGCATCTTTTATTTCGCCCTCATTAGGCACATTGGAAAGATGCTTGTCTCTGAGTTCAGACATTTTGTTATTAGCTTCTTCTGGTCTTTCAATCCAATGAAATAAATAGTTTAGGTCTTTATCATAAAAAATGATTGTAGGAATTGATTGAAATTCTCCATTAAGAAATTCTGACATAATATCCTGATTGTCATCTCTCACTAAATATCTAACTTCGATTTTTGTGTTTTCAGTTATTTTAGCCAAAACAGGCAATCCTCGCCAAACATCAGGACACCATTCTTCGCCTAAAATTAGAATTTTTAGACCATTTGCATTACCAATTTCTTGAAATTCTTTTAATAATGATTCTTCTGGTACATAGTCTTTGTAATGTTGAGTAAATTGGTCCTGGCGGCTATTGATGCTCTCTATCCACTCATTAAAAGACTTTGCTCCTTTTGAAAATCTATCAACTGTTACTGCTGTATTTATGCTTGCCATTAGTTGCTCGCTATTCTTAATATTATTTAATTACATTTGATAAAAATTATTTATATTATGATATCAAATTTTTTGTTAATCTAGTTCTAATCAGATTTTTTTTTGGATGTACTTTTGAAATTCATAAAACATTTTACTAGATGGTTATTCATTGTTTGTTTATTATTATTTATATCTTCAACAGTTATTCGTATTTTTGCATCAGAACCATTTGTCCAAAACAAACTTATGTCATATGCAAATGTTGTGGATTCGACTACTTTTACTTCGGAAGAACTGCTTTTAATTTCACATAGTATGTCTGAGTATTTAACTGACGACTCTGATTTATTGGATATAAGAATTACCTTAGATCAGAGAAATGTTCCTTTATTTTCATCGAAAGAAATACTTCATATGAGAGATGTTAAACAAATACTTTTAAAAGTATATTTGTTACAAGAATTCACTATTCTCTTTATAAGTGTTTACATTATTTCTATTTTTTTATGGGCTAAAGAACGGCGCCTTGGTGATTTTTTTACTGATTTATTCCTAGCTGGTTCTATAGGTAATCTCTTGTTAATTTTTCTGGGAATATTACTTACTTTCTCTTTTGATAGATATTTTGTCTATTTTCATGAGTTAGCTTTTTCTAATGATTTTTGGTTGCTGGATCCTAGAAAAGATGCTCTTGTTCAAATTTATCCTCTAGAATTTTGGAATTATATAGTTATTGCCTTAATAACGACTATTGTTATTATTAATTGCATTATGATATTGATTGATCGTTTATTTAAAAAGATAAATTAGATTGTAATTATGGTTCTAAATAATCTTCTAATTTTGTAGATCTCACTGGATGTCTTAATTTTCGTAAAGCTTTTGCTTCAATTTGACGAATTCGTTCCCTAGTTACATTAAAATCTCTACCAACTTCTTCTAATGTTCTTGAACGGCCATCTTCTAATCCAAATCTTAACTCGAGAACTTTTCTTTCTCTAGGAGTTAAAGAAGATAACACCTCAGCAACTTGCTCTTTTAAGAGTTGATTAGAAGCAGCTTCTGCTGGAGCAACTTGAGTTGTGTCCGGTAAAAAATCTTCAAGATGAGAATCATCTTCTTCACCAATGGGTGTTTCTAAAGACACTGGTTCCTGAGATGCTTTAAGAATTTCTCTTACTCTTTCTGCTGTCAGATCTAATTCATTTCCAATCTCTTCAGGGGTTGGTTCCCTTCCATATTCTTGGACTAATCGCCTTGAAATTCTGACTAATTTGTTTATTGTTTCAACCATATGTACAGGAATACGTATGGTTCTAGCTTGATCGGCAATTGCCCTTGTTATTGCTTGCCTGATCCACCATGTGGCATATGTTGAGAATTTGTAACCTTTTCTGTAATCAAATTTTTCCACTGCTCTGATTAATCCAATATTTCCTTCTTGAATTAAATCTAGAAGTGCCATACCTCTTCCAATGTATTTTTTAGCAACAGAAACTACTAATCTTAGGTTTGATTCGGTTAATTCTCTCTCAGATCTATTCCCTTGGTATGTTATTTTATCAAAGTAATATTTAAGTTCTGGGCCTTTTTCAGAATTAATTTTCTTTATTAAATCATTAGGAATAGCAGGAACAAATGCGCGTGATTTGCTATTTTCTTCTATCCATTTAATCATTTCAGGTTCTACGATTGTAGTCACTATAGAAATATTGTTCATTACATGCTTAGCTTTAATCTCATCGATTTTGAATTTTCTTTTAATGCGCATTTGGATAACTTCATCTAATGTTCCATCAACTGTTGATCTTAGCGCTATATCGTTGCTAAGTTCTGATAAAGATTCAGCCTGTATTTTAAGTGTTTTTTGAAGATAATGTAAAATATCTAAATCATTATTTAACTGATTAAGTATCTCAGAAATTATATTTCCGATAGTTGCTTCTACGTTATTAACTGCTAAAAATGCTTCTTTAGCTTCCTCTACATGCCTCCAGTTCTCTATATGCTTCGAAAGTCTTTTTTCATCTGCAGCATTTAATAAAGGTACTTTTCCTATTTCCCTAAGATACATTCTTACTGGATCGTCTAGTTTTGATACATCTTCAGCAACTTTTTTTGCAAAATCTTTTACTCTGCTAGCTTCTTTTCCAGTTGCATTTTGGATTTTGACAGGAATTCCTACTCCTGAAAGATGAGAAATGATATCTTTAGTGGTTATGTTAGCTTCTTTTAAAGTTTCTAAATGTTCTAAAAGATCTTCAGCATCAATTACGCCATTTTTTTTACCTTTTCTTATAATTTTTTTTACAGTTTTATTAGTAGCTATGGTCAATATTTTCTCCAAATCTATTTTTATTCTACAACTTCATTTGGCTCAGATCTCAATTCCTTAAATAATTTTTTAGTTTGTTCTGACAAACCTTCTAAAGAAATCTCTAAATTAGCTTGTTCAGAAGGTTCAATTTCATCTATATTTTTATCTTTATCAGTAATTCGTTTTTCCATTAGTTCTTCAGCAATATCTTGAGCTTGTTTTTTTAAAATATCCTTTTTTCTTAAAATTTTAATTCGTGATGCAATCTCTTCTATCATTTTTATTATCTCTTCTTCTGAATAATTAGGAATAGTGGTATTAATCAAGGAATCAATAATGGATATAAATTGTTCATCTATTAATTTTTTTTCAGCAATTATATCAATTCCCATCATTAATTTTAAAAATAACTCCTTATTCATTGAATTCTCAAAAATACTTGGATCGCATACTTCTTCAATGTTTGAAGTTTTAACTTTTCCAAGCATGATTAAACGAAGTATTTGTTCTTCTGGTCCATAGTTATTAGCCAATTGAGTAGTTTTTAATCTATTTCTTCCTGAAGGACTGACAATTCTAACACTCTTTTTTCTGCTATTAATTATTAATTGAGATATGTAAGATTCATCAACTTTACCCAGCCTTGCAAGTTTTTGAGTATAATGTGCCCTTACAATGGGATCTGTTATTTCAGCCACAGAAGGTATCACTTGATTTATCGCTTCTGAAAGCATTACCGGGTCGATAATTTGTTTTTTTTCAAGAGTACTATTAATTAGGTAATCAGCTATATATTGGCTTGAATTGATAATTTTAATAAATTGTTCAGTTGATTCTTGAACAATATTGTCTGGATCTTTTCCAGCAGGTATACTTGCAATTTTTATTTTAGCAGAAAATTTTTCTTGTAATGAGACTAATCCTTTCCAATCTATTGAGGCGACTCCTTCAGATTCTAATTCTTGACTAGCAGTTGTTATTCCCTTTAATGCTGCAGAAATACCAGCAGAATCTCCATCTAAAGCAAAAATTATATTTTTTGTTGTTTTTGTTAAACTTCTTAATTGGATGCCACTTATTGCTGTGCCCATTGATGCAACTACATTTGTAAAGCCTTGTTGATGACAGCTAATGACATCAAAATAGCCTTCTACAATAATTGCTTCGTCTTTTTTTCTCATAGAGCCAATAGCTTTATTTATACCAAAAAGAACGCTTTTTTTATCAAAAGTAGGAGATGCAGGTGAATTTAAATATTTTGGCTGTATATTTGAATCAATTGTCCTGGCACCAAAGCCAATGATTGCACCACTTGGATTGGATATAGGAATCATAAGTTTATTTCTGAATCTATCTATAAGATCTAAATTATTTTCGTTGTCAGATCTGTTAACTGCTAATCCTGCAGATAAGATATCCTTCTTATCGATGTTATGTTTTGATAAAAAGTTAATAAGACTATTTTGATTTGAAGGAGTACATCCTAGCGACCACTCATTAATTGATTTTTCTGATATTCCTCTTTGCTTTACATATTCTAGATACTTGCTTGATGATTTTTGTAATTGTTCTGAAAAAAAGTTAGAAGCAAGAAGATTAATTTGTGTAAATTTTTCGGTCGTTTTATTATCTTTTGAAGTGTTGCGAGAGTTGATCTCTATGCCTGCAATTTTAGCACAAATTTTAAGTGCTTCAAGAAATTCACATCTTTCAAATTGCTTGATAAACTCTATGACATCGCCGCCCATATTGCAGGATCCAAAGCAATGCCAGCGCTGCTTAGAGTCATCTACGATAAATGAAGGAGTTTTTTCTTCATGAAAAGGACAATTTGCCTTCCATAACCTTCCATTTTTATTCATATCCGGAACATATTTTTGAATAACGTCAACGATAGATATGGCTTCTTTTATTCTTTCAATATCTGAAGCCATTAGTTAGACATCCTTTTTTTGTATTTTAAAGACAGATATTTTATCAATAATTGCTTTTTCATGGAGAATTAATTTATTAAATTGAGAACTTTTATCTTCAGAAATAGTTTCTTGAACAGATAAGTAGTTTATGGTTCCATGCCTGATGCTTGCAAGATGGTGAATGACTTGAGGTGGCATAATGACTTATTTCGGTGCTAATAAATCTTTTTCTTGTTTTATTTGTTTGTTTATTACTAATGGCTTGTTTGTATTGGGTAAAATATTTATTTCTAAATCACAAAGTTCTAGTAATTTGTCAATAATTGTTGTGCCATCAAAGCTAAAAATAAAATCTTCTTCACGAAATTTACTCATTGCTTTAAGTAATGAAACTCTGGTTTCTGTAAAATCATCAATAATTTTTTTATTCATTATTACTCAACTTTTATTCTTCATTCGTTTTAATTAGATATACGTCAGATAAAATATTGTTGTCTTCTATAGATTCTTTAATTTCATTTAAGTAATCAATATGTATTATATATAGTCCAGATTCTTCTAATGATACTGGGGTTATGAAAGAAGTAAATTTGTTAATGCCAATATCTGATGGTCCAAATTCCATGATAGCAACAATTTCACCATTTATCTTGGTTATTTTTATAGAAAATGATGAATTACTTAGTGCCTTATTGCCAAAGTTTCCAAGAGTTAGTAGCAATTTACCTGATTCTAAAATAACACTATCGTAAATTACGATGTCTGGTAGTTTTTCCAGTGAGCTAATTTGCTTGCTGTTATTATCTTTTGTATTAATATTTACATTTTCTAAATAGGGAAGTGTTTGACTGCATTGGCATTCAGCAATGTGTATAATTTGAGTCCAGCCACTTATTTCAATCGATTTTTGCAGTGAAATATAAGCCCATTTTTCTTTAATGTCTTTTCCTTTAATAATAATTGGTTCATTTCCTGCGATGATTGCAATAATTTGTGAATCTATTGAATTTGCGTTTCTTAAGTTTGCTGTATGTTTAATAATATGTACATTTTGTTGGCTGTTGATTATTGAACTATTGGTAGGTAGATTAGAAGTATCTTTGTCAATAGCACCTGATGTTATTGGATTACCAAATATTTGATAGACTGAGATTAGCCATAAAAAAGAAGCAAAAAGAATTGTCATTGCAATTATTTGTGAAAAATGAAGTTTCATTATTTTTTACTATCTTGATATATATATTGCACTTATGATTAATGGACTTAATAATATTTTAAATAAAATTCTAAACTGCTAAATCTATTAATCTAAGTAATTTTATTATATATTGTGTACTTAGTCTTTCGATTAATCGTACAGTTTCATTTTTTATATTGTTCATTCAAATAAAGAGGCAAGAATGGTAGAGACATCTTCATCAATATTTTTTTTTGGAGACGGTAAAGCTGATGGCAATTCTTCAATGCGTGATCTTCTTGGTGGAAAAGGTGCTGGGTTAGCCGAAATGTCCAATGCTGGGATACCTGTTCCTCCGGGCATAACAATCACAACTGATACCTGTGCAGAATTTTTTAAAAATAATAATAATTTACCTGATAATTTAAAATTAGAAATGCAATCTGCATTAATAAGAATAGGAAAAATTGTTGGTACTGAATTTGGTTCTGCAACTAATCCCTTATTGCTTTCAGTAAGATCGGGCGCACGAGTGTCCATGCCCGGAATGATGGATACGGTTTTGAACTTAGGCTTAAATGACGAAACAGTTCAAGGATTAGCAGATATATCAAAAGATCCAAGATTTGCGTATGATTCTTATCGAAGATTTGTAGCAATGTTTGGAGACGTTGTATTAGGCGTTAGAAGAAAAACTGATGAAGACGAGGATCCATTCGAACATTTGTTAAATGAAAAGAAAAAAAAGTATAGAGTTGAGCTTGATACAGAACTTGACGTAAGCGCACTAAAAGAACTCGTAAGTGAATATAAAGCTTTAATTTTTGATAGTCTAGGCGTTACGTTTCCTGATGATCCATGGCTACAATTGTGGGCTGCGATCAGTGCTGTATTTCTTTCATGGCATTCAGATAGAGCAAAAATTTATAGAAAACTTAATAATTTCTCTGATTCATGGGGAACTGCGGTTAATGTTCAATCAATGGTTTTTGGTAATTTAGGAGATAATTGTGCAACTGGAGTTTGTTTTACACGTGACCCAAGTAATGGCTTAAAAGGACTTGTTGGAGAATATTTAATTAATGCACAAGGAGAAGATGTAGTTGCTGGAGTTAGAACACCTCAAAAAATTCTTAAGAAACATAGAACTGATTCAGAAGACAGCTCTTTAGAGGAAAGTATGCCTAAATCCCTAGAAGAACTCCTGGCAGTTTCTGATAAACTCGAGCATCATTTTGGTGATATGCAGGATATAGAATTTACAATTCAGCAAAATAAGCTTTGGATTTTGCAAACTAGAAATGCAAAAAGAACAGGCTTAGCCATGGTAAAAATTGCTGTTGATTTAGTAGAAGAGAATTTTATTTCTAAGGAAGAAGCACTAAAACGAATAGATCCTGAACAAATAAATGAGCTCCTGCATCCAATTTTTAAATCATATAAAAATGTCGTACCTATTGCTCAAGGATTAGCAGCCTCGCCTGGCGCTGCTGTTGGAAAAGTTGTTTTTACCGCAGCTGATGCATCAATAGCAGCTAAAAATGGTAAAAATGTTATTCTTGTTAGAGATGAAACGAGCCCCGAGGATATTGAAGGAATGACAACCGCAGTTGGAATTTTGACTGCAAGAGGTGGTACCACTTCTCATGCAGCTGTTGTTGCTAGAGGCATGGGTAAACCATGCATAACTGGTTGTAAAGAATTAAAAATTGACTATAAGAAAAAGATTTTTACTATTAACACTGGGAGTGATGCTCTCGTCATTATGGAAGGTGATGTTATTTCTATTGATGGAACAACTGGACTTGTTTTACTAGGTGCATTAGAAACTGAAGATGCAGTATTTCCTGACGAATATGAAAAACTATTGTCTTGGGCAAATGCTGTCAGAACAATTAATGTAAGATCTAATGCTGATACTCCAGAAGATGCAAGACGTGCTAGAGAGTTTGGCGCAGAAGGAATTGGATTGTGCAGAACTGAACATATGTTTTTTGGAGAGTCAAGAATTCTAGCATTTAGAGAAATGATATGCGCCGAAACGAAAGATGATAGATTGATGGCTTTAAATAAAATTCTTCCAATACAGAGAGATGATTTTATTGGTATTTTTCGTGCAATGAATGGCTTGCCAGTTACAATCCGACTCCTAGATCCACCCTTGCATGAGTTTTTGCCTAATAGCGACAATGAGATAAAAGAACTTGCTGAAACGATTGGTAAAGATGTGAATTTTGTAATCAGCAAAGTTGATTCTTTAAGAGAAATTAACCCAATGCTAGGTCATCGCGGAGTTAGATTGGCTGTTACCTCACCTGAAATTTATGAAATACAAGTGAGGGCTATAATTGAGGCTGCTTGTCAGTTAAAGAAAGAAAATATTTCTGTTCTTCCAGAGATTATGATTCCCTTAATTGGACTTGAGGAAGAAATTCAGATGTTAAGTGAAACTGTACATAATATTGCAAAAATAGTCATGAATGAAAATAATGTGAAAATTGATTATCTTGTTGGTACTATGATTGAGTTGCCTAGAGCATGTATCATTGCTGATAAAATTGCCCATTATGTAGATTTCTTTTCTTTCGGTACAAATGATTTAACTCAAACTACTTTTGGTCTATCAAGAGATGATTCTTCACGATTTTTGCCTGATTATATTAATAAAGGAATTTTTAATACTGATCCTTTTGTTGAAATAGATCAGCCTGGAGTTGGTGCATTAGTTGAAATAGGAATTAAAAATGGTCGAAGCGTAAAAAAAGATTTAAAAATTGGTATTTGCGGCGAGCATGGAGGCAATCCGCCATCTATTAAATTTTGTTATGATGCCGGCATGAATTACGTTTCTTGTTCGCCTTTTCGAGTACCTATAGCTTTATTTGCAGCAGCACAAGCCTCGTTATAATTCAAATTTTTTTTATTCTAATTGCAATGCAATCAATTTAATATTATTTAAAGTAAGTAATGTAAGGTCTATTAAATAAAAAATACTGGAATCATAGATATCAATAGTAGCACTGCCATTGTCCAGTTAAAAATTGTACGTAATTGTATATTTGTAAGTAAATGAATAATCTTTGTACCAAGTAAAGCCCAAAGACTGATTGTTGGAAAATTGATGAAACTAAACATTGCACAACTAATAATAACAAATATTAAAGAGGCTTCTTCTGGCATGTATGTGCTAAAAAACCCTATCGACATCATCCATGCTTTTGGGTTTACCCATTGAAATGCTGCGCCACCAATGAATGATAATGGCCGTGCTTGCTTGCTGTTTTCAGTTTCAAGTTTATTACTACGGATTATTTTTACGGCTAGATATATCAAGTAGCTCAAACCTACAATTTTCATTGCTTGATATGTTGCAGGATATACATTAAATACGGCTTCTAATCCATTGCCTACGGCCATTAACAAAATAAAATGGCCAACTGAGATTCCTGCTAAATGAGGTAAAGTTTGTTTATATCCAAAATTTACACCAGAGGCTAAAAGCATTGTGTTGTTAGGTCCAGGTGTTACTGATGCAACGAATACAAATAATGCCATTGCAGGGAGTACTTCAAAGTGCATTATTTCGCAACTTCAGTTCGTAAAAATTTAAAGAAACACCAAGTTGCTACTGCGCACATAAGATGCCAAATCCCATGAAATTGTAATAAAGAATCAGGATTGCACCACGAGCTACCAGGCTTACCTTGACCCCAAATATAAAATGCTATAACAAAAAATGCCATACCTCCAAAGAACCAAGGATTGTACGTCCGTTGATTTTTTGGAGGCTGTTTGGCAAGAATTGCAGGTATCCAAAAAAGAATGATCCACCAGTAGTTGTGAATATTTGTAATCATTTCAATAGGACTAATACCAAACACCGCTGCAACAAGAAACCCAATAAATCCTGATATGACTCGAAATTGAGCTGACCAGAAACGAAATAATGTTTCTGATATGATCCATAATCCAATTGATAGTGCCCACAAGTCTAGATTAATGCCCATTTCTGAGTCAAATATCCAACTCGTCACTGCATAAATGAATGCAATAGATGGATATATGAGAAATAAGGTTCGAGTAGACCAACCAGCCATTTCCTTTAAATTGATGAGCCATGGGATTATTATATACATAACCATGCTGAGGTTATCTATCCATTGTCCCCATTCCGTATGTGTACCGTGCATGAACATAGAACCAGGGCCGAGAAAATATGTACCACCAATATAGAGTAAAACCAGAGCAGAAAAACCATGATATTTATTTGGGACATTATTTTTTTTGTAGTCTTGTGTAATAGATCTAATCATAAAAATTGCTGCAATCATAAAGCCGATATTGCTTAAGGCATTAATTGGTTCACGCAAAATATTTTGATTAACGCGCTCGCACCAACGTGAAACATCTCCAACAGCTATATTTGGTTCTGAACCAACAAGGAACCCAGCGGCACTCAGTGAGAAATAGGTGAGAAGAAACACGATACTGAATAGAATGGTTATCGGCAGTGCATTAATGCACCAAAATGCTTTGTTGTTCATTGTACCCTCAATTATTCAACTGTGATTGAGTAGATTTGTTTGGTGTATTGCTCTTCTTTATAATCTTCTTCGAGGATTCCCTTTTGCTTCAGGGTTTTTGTAAGTTTTTCTAGTCGAACTAATGCTACGACCACGATCATTCCAAAGACAAAATTCAATACTGCCAAACCATCCAGAATATCACCATTTAATGCTCCATTCTTTTCTACTCTACCGTGACTGTCTTTGCAAGATTACGAGGTCGATCAATGTTTTTACCTAATTTATTTGCTATATGATAAGCAAGTAACTGCAATACCACAACAGTGATAATAGGAGATTGTGATGCTGTAACTTTTGGTATTTCAATAACATCATTAGCGAGCTTATTCATTCTTTTCTCACCCTTTTGTACGATTGCAATAACTTTGCCCTTTCTTGCTTTAACTTGCTCAACATTGGAATATATTTTATCAAATAGTTTTTCATTTGTTGCGATAAAAATTGTCGGCATCTGTGCATCAATGAGTGCAATTGGTCCATGTTTCATTTCTCCAGCGGAATATCCTTCAGCATGTATATATGCAAGCTCTTTCATTTTTAATGCACCCTCCATTGCAATAGGATATAGTTGACCTCTGCCAAGAAACAAAAAATTGTTATATTTACTGTATTTATTTGCTAATTTTTTGATTTGAGTATTTAATGATAAAGTTTCATTGATTAACGCAGGTAGCTTTACATAATCATTTATTTGATATTGGATGTCATTATTGTGTGCTGCTTTACTTATAATTGCTATCTTAAGAGCTAAAGCATGCAATGCTGCAACTGCAGCTATAAAGCATTTAGTGCTTGCTACAGCTATTTCCTTTCCTGCATGCAAATATATTGTTGCATCAGCAATTCGCGTTGTCTGTGAACGGGGCGTGTTAGTAATTGTAATTTGTAGCGCATTAGTTTTTTTTGCCAAATTCATAGCACGTATTGTATCAACTGTTTCACCTGATTGACTGATAGAAATTATGAGCGTATTTTTACTAGCAATAATATCTCTATTAGTAAATTCAGATGCATTTTCAACTTGAGTCGGTATTCCAGTAAGAGATTCGATATAATATCTACCAACTGCAGCTGCATACTCAGATGATCCCATGCCCAGGAGAACAATGCGATTAATATTTTTTATCTGTTTACTGGTGATACTAAATTTATTAAATCTTATGTTTTTATTTTTTACTTGATATGTATCTCTAATAAAATCAAATAATGAATCAGGTTGTTCAAAGATTTCTTTTTCTAAAAAGTTACTATACTTCCCTTTTTCATTGATTGATTCGGATTGATTAAATTTTTCAAATTTTTTAATAATTTTTTTACCATTTAATTTATTAAAAGTAATTTTATTTTTTTCAGCAATTCCCATTTCGCCAGCTTCAAGAAAAGTAATTGCATAGTTATTATTTTTTATCGCACTAATATCAGAAGTGATTAATGTGCTCATATTGTTTTTTGCAATAACTATGCCACCAGCATATCCAGTACGGGCAAATGCAATTATATTTTTTTCTTTACCGCTCATTGCGGTAATCGTATAGGCACCTTGTGTTTGTTTAATGGCTTTTGTTAATGCTTGTCCTAAAGTTGTTGTCGTTGTATAAAATGAATCAATTAAATTAGCCAAAACTTCAGTATCAGTGTCTGTTCGAAATTTGATTCCTTTTTTCAGTAGTTTGTTTTTGATTTCTAAATAATTTTCAATTATGCCATTATGTACAATTGTAATATTTTTTGACATGCTTTGTATTGGATGTGCATTTTTCATAGTTGGGCTACCATGAGTTGCCCAACGCGTATGACCCATTCCGCAACTATAAGATTCTGAAAAGGAGGAGGTTTTGTTAGCTAATAAGCTAACTGGCCCAACAACTTTTGTAATATGAGTTAAGGTTGATTCTTCCTGAAGTGCGATACCTGCTGAATCATAGCCTCTATATTCTAGTCTTAGAAGTCCATCAATTAAAATAGAAGCTGCATTCTGTTTGCCAGTGTAAGCAATTATTCCACACATAACTAATTTCCTTAATTAACTATCATTGCTTTTATAAATACCTTGGTAGTTTTTAGGAAGCAAAGCTGCAAGTTTTTTCATCATAACTTCAGTTCCTTCTCTAGCAGAACTTGCATCTATTTTATCGGTAGATAAATAAAATGGCATACCAAATTTTACAGTTAGTATGGGTTTTTTATTTGTCACTAATGATTTAAGCATTTTAATTTTAGTTAAATTTTTAGTTCCAGTTATTGCTACTGGCACAATTGCACATTCAGCTATCATTGCAAGCATTGCAGCACCTGGATATGCTTTTTTTAAAGATCCATCTTTTGAACGAGTGCCTTCTGGAAACATAAGTATAGGCTTTCCGTTCTTCAATATTTTTTTAGCTAATAAAAGTGATTTACTATCTGCAGTTAGGCGCTTAACAGGAAATGCTCCATATGCACGAAGATACCATCCTGCAAATGGAATATTAAATAATTCATTTTTAGCCATTGGTCTAACTCTTCTTGGTATTGATGCTAGTACTAATGGTGGATCTATTTCATGTAGGTGATTTGCTATAAAAATACAACTTCCTTTTTTTGGAATATTATTTTTGTTAATAACTTTCCATTTGGTAAAAGTTCTAAAAATTATTTGTGAAAGAATTTTAGCAATTAACCTTGCTAGAGGTCCTAAAATAATTACTAATACACTGTTAAGTTTTAAATGGTTCATATTATCCAAAATGTCCTATGTATGCTTCTGCGCATTTGTCTATTAATTGATCTATTGATAAGTCTTCAGTTTTGATTATATAAGCATCGCTAGCGGCCTGTTCTGCTAAAATAGCTCTTTTGCCAGTTTGGTCAAGTTCGTCTCTTCTTTTCGTTTGTATCAATACATCTTTAAAAGTACGTAAGTCACCATTGTCTTTAAATTCTTCAAGCCGCCTTTGAGCTCGTATTTCAGTTGAAGCATGTAAAAAAAATTTAACTTTTGCTTCTATTAAGACTCTAGTACCAATGTCCCTTCCAGCCATAACAATTGAAGATTTTTGTGCGCGACTTCTTTGATAATTTACCATGAATGTTCGTACATCTGGAATTTTAGATATTATCGAGACATTGTCTTCTATTTGCTTGTCTTTTAATAAATGTGTAACATTAATGTCATTTAATAATATTTCAGGTTCGGAAAAAATTTGCCAAATTACTTCTATGTCGATATTATTTATATGATTAATGATTTCATGTTCATTTGTTAAACTTATTTTATTTTTAATAACTGACAACGTAGCACCTCTGTACATTAGTCCTGTATCAAAAAAACCTATTTTTAATTTATCAGCAAGGCCTCTCCCAAGAGTAGTTTTGCCCGAAGCTGTAGGACCATCGATGGCAATGCTTCTTTCAAGTTGTATGTTAGATTTTGATAAATTAGCTATAGTAAGTTCCTTAACTATTTAAATATTACCAAATATTTTATCTTGAGGAAAATTGTATAGACATGAACATTCAACATATTTATAAACCAACCATTTTTTTGAGTATCTGCAATTCATCTTTTTGGAGTATTCTTTCTGAAGAACCTCTTAAGTCATTAAGATGAATATTTGCTATTCTTATTCTATTTAATCTAACTACTTCAAAGCCAAGATATTTGATAAGTTTTCTAATTTCTCTCTTTTTTCCTTCTGTGAGAATTATTATTAATTGACAATTATTTTGAGATATTTGATTATTTATTTTGATTAATTTTGGCTTGATAAATATATTGTCCGTAGTTATTCCTGCAAGAACATTTCCTATTGCTTGTTTCGATGGCACTCCCGTAATGTCTACAAGATATTCTTTTTCTATTTCGTAACTTGGATGTGATAATCGATAACAAAGTTCACCATTTGAAGTGAGCAGTAAGAGACCTTCTGAGTTTTTATCAAGCCTACCGATGTGGTTAAGATCTCTATATTTAGTTGGCAAAATTTCATATATGGTTTGACGTTTTTGCGGGTCTTTTTTTGTAACAATTATGCCATTTGGCTTATTGAATATAATTGTTATTTCTTGATTATTGAAATTTAAAGGCAATCCATCAACTTCTATTTCATTTTTACCATCATTAATTTTTTGACCAAGAATAGCTTTTGTTCCATTTACTAATATTTTTTCTTCTTTGATTAACTTTTCAACGGATCTCCTGCTTAATGATGAGTTATTAGCAATATATTTTTGAATACGCATTAATTTATTTTTCATTTTTAATACTTAAATTACTTAAATCGATTGGTAATTTTGATGTAGCAGATATTTTTAAGTTTGTGAGATTAATATTTTTTAAAGCAAATTCATTTAATGTTTGAATAATAAAATTGGATTCTAGCGCTAACCCAAGTCCTCTAATGTTATTAAATAACTCAGAATTTTGTATTTCTTTATCTTCTATACAATCAGAATTATTATTAAATTGTTCCCATAAGTTTTGGTTTAAAGAATTTTTAATAGAATATTTACAAATTGTTGCAACAGGCCCTTTGTCTACTTCTTTAATTGCACGATGCATCATCATTCCTGACTCATTCAGATTATTTCTTATGAGCTTTATAATGACTTCTTGCCATGTTCCAATAGGCCCTTTAGGCAATGCTGGGTGTAAATTTAATAAATAGTAGTCGTTGCAAAATTGTTCTGTTAGCACTAACATGTAGCCACCTAATACAATCAAATCATATTGATACCTGTTTATTAATTTGGATATTTCTGTATCAAAGTCTTTTCTCCATTGTTCAAGAATGTGCACACTGTTACTTAATTTACCATTTATTTTTTTTCTGAATTTGTTGGAAGATAGAGTTATTAATGGTATATTTTTTTTTGTAATTTCATCAAATAAAACATCAGTTATTTCAGATTCACCCTTTTCTCTATTAGAAAAAACAAAAACAATTTTTGCATCTAATTCATTTAAATCAATAGCTTTTATTACATGATCAAGCATTCCTTTAGATCCAGAACCTCGTCCAGTAGTAAACCAACCCACTCTTAATGTCATTTAATCATCCTCATTAGAATCTAAATTGATATTAGTAAGTTGATTTCTTAAAGTATCAATATTTGATTCAGCAACTGATAATTGCTTTTCTAAATCTTTTGCTATTTTAATGCCTGATTCATATAAATCAATTGATTCTTGTAAAGTTAATGAACCTGATTGTAATTTAATAGTGACTTCTTCTAGTTGCATTAAAAGGTCTTCAATGTTTAATTGTGAATTATTTTTATTAATTTTTATCTCCTATTTTTGCTTGTATTGATCCATCTGATACAGTTATAACAAAACTGCTGTTTGATTGTAATTCTTTTTTAGTATTGATAATTTTTCCATTATGATTTGCAATAATTGAATATCCTCTATTTAAAATTTCATTTGGTGATAGCGCGAGTATTTTTTCTTTTACAGCTGTTGATTTAAGTTTTTTTTCAAGTAAATTTGTTTTTACTAATTGATCTACTATTTGTATGTTTTTACTTGTTAGTTTTTTGTTCAATAATAAATTAAAATCGTAATTGAAAAGAATATTATTTATTATTGCATGTTCTTTTTTTAGAGAATAAAGACTTCTATATATTTGTTCATTCATAATTTGTATTTTATCTAAAATATCTTTTTTTACATTGATGATGTTCGGGACGATCATTTCAGCTGCCTCAGATGGCGTAGCTGCTTGAAAATCTGCTACTAAATCTGACAATGTTGAATTTTCTTGATGACCTAGGGCTGTAACAATTGGAAATTTAAATTGGTATATAGCTCGCACAACTTCTTCTTCATTGAACACATCAAAGTCTTCTTGTGCTCCGCCACCTCTTGCAATGATAGTTATATCTGGATGTTTATTTTCAATTATGTGCAGAGCATTTTGTATCTGTTTTTTTGCATCTTTCCCTTGAACACTTGAGTGACTAATCAAGATCTTTGCTAATGGCCATCTTCTGCTGATAATGGTTGTTAAATCTTTAATAACTGCGCCATGCTTAGAAGTAATTATACCTATTTTCTTAGGATATTTTGGAATATTTTTTTTTCTAGAAATATCAAATAATCCTTCATTATTTAATTTTTCTTTTAGTCTTAAGTATTCTGCTTGCTTTGATCCTTGATTACCTAAATATATGTAGTCAACTATTAGTTGCAATCTCCCTTTTTGCTTGTATACATCTACAGAACCATGAACTAGAATTTCTTTTCCTGCAATGTCTGATTCTTTTATTGTTTGCAATTGATTTTTGAATGATACGCAATCTATTGAAGCTTTACTATCTTGTAATGTAAAGAATAAGTTTTGATTACTTGAAAATGTATAATTTGTTACTTCTCCTTTGATCCATATATCATTGAACATGTATTGAGACAAAGCATCAGAAATTACAGACACAAGTTCTGTTACAGATAAAAAATTGCCAATGTCTAAAGACTGATCGATTATTTCACTATTTGTATTATGAAATCCGCTCAAGATATTCTCCAGTATCAGTTGAAACTTTTAGTTTGTCTTCAATATTAATAAATAAAGGAACATTAATCGTCAAGCCTGTTTCTAAAATTGCGGGCTTAGTTGCACCTGATGAGGTGTCACCTTTTATTCCTGGGTCTGATTGACTGACAGTTAATACGACAGCAGGAGGTAATTCAAGCCCTAAAATTTCATCGCCAATCATAATTCCTTGTATAGATTGACCTTCAATAATGTATTGCATTTCATCTTTTATTAACTCTTCGTTAATTGAAACTTGTTCATATGATTCATTATTCATAAAAATATGCTGAGTATTTTCTTTATATAAATATTGCAAAGCTCCTCTTTCAACATCAGCCTCTTTTAATTTTTCACTTGCATTAAATGATTTTTCAGTAATCGATCCAGTTCTAAAGTCTTTAACTTTTACTTTATAAACTGCTGATTTTTTTGTTTTTACATGCTGCACATGTAAAACTTGTAATAGGCGACCATCAACTTCTATGCTATTTCCTTTTTTTAATTCGCCAATACTAATCATGATTTTTTCCTATTCTAAATCAAATGTTTATTTGCAGTTGTTAGTTGCTTAAGTCCAGTATCTGTTACTTGATACATATCTTCAATACGTATCCCTCCCCATCCACGAATATAAATACCTGGTTCAATTGTTATAATTGCATTGGCACAAAGTTTGTCTTCAGAATTTTTATCAATGTATGGTTTTTCATGAACTTCCATTCCTACGCCATGACCAAGTCCATGTATGAATAAATCAGATACACCTGCTTCACTAAAAACAGTTTCAGCTATTTGATGAATGTCCCTAGCATTCATGCCCACTTCTGCTCTTTCACTAGCAATATTTTGAGCTAATAAAACAATGTTGTAATAGCTTGCGTATTGTTTATTTTTATTTCCATTCCAAAAAGTTCTTGTAATATCTGATGCATACTCATTTAAATACACACCTAAATCTATGAGTGTTATATTGTTTTTTAAAATTGATTGATTGCTTGGTATTGCATGAGGCATTGCTGATCTTTCACCAGAAGCAACGATAGTATTAAATGACATTGAATCTGCACCTTGCTCCCTAGCATAAATTTCAATTAAATTTGCCAATTTTTTTTCAGTTATTTTTTCGGTAATATTGCTAATGCCATAATTCATAACTTCACTTGCTAAAATTGCAGATTGCTCAATGAATTGAACTTCGTTGCTGTTTTTAGTCATTCTTAAGGTAGTTATAGGATTATTTTGATGAGAAATGATTATTAATTCTTTATCATTGTTTATGTTTTCTTTTATTTCAAAATAATCTTTAAGTAAAAATTCATCTTCAAGAATAGCTATTTTTTTTGATGAGTCACGATTAATTTTATTCAGGATGTTTTTAATTCCATGCCTTTCTCCAATTTGTATTTCCCAGTCAGGACATTGAATATTAGCCTGTGTTTCGTATCTACTATCAGTCATTAAAGACTGTTCTTTGCTTGTTATAAATAGCCATCCATTTGACCCATTAAAACCAGAAGCCCATTTTATATTAATAGGGGCACTTATAATAATTGCATCAAATAGTTGATTTTTAAATATATTTTTTATAGATTCTAAATTATTTAAATCTGGCATTATTTTTTTTGTAGAAACTGATGGATTAATGTAAGAGCAGCAAGGTAACCTGCTGAACCAAAGCCACTGATTTGCCCTATTGCTACAGGAGCAATATATGAATGAGAACGAAATTCTTCTCGAGCATATATATTTGATAAATGCACTTCAATTGTAGGTATTTCAATTGATTCAAGGGCGTCTGCAATCGCTATTGATGTATGAGTGAAGGCTCCTGGATTAAATATTAAGCCATTACAATTTGAGTTTTTTTGAAGAATATCTATCAATGCACCCTCATGATTTGATTGTTCAAAAATTAAATCAATATTAAGTTCTTTAGCTATATTTTGTAGAGATTTTTGTATATCTTCTAGAGTATCATTCCCATAAATATCTGGATTTCTACTGCCAAGGAGGTTTAAGCTTGGACCATTTAAAATTAAAATTTTCATTTTTTATATATCCATCTTTTTTATTACCAAAATAATGTATCAATGAAGATTATAAAAATATACCTAATTATGTATTTCTCTGCTGTTTTCTTTTTTTCTTGTGTTGTTTAATGCTTCAGAAATAACTTTTCTATATGAAACTGTATTAATCCCAGTATATATTTGAGTTGTGTTTGCTGATTCATGTCCGAGAAGTTGTTGGACTATTCTGAGATCTGCATTATTTTCTACTAGATGAGTGGCAAATGAATGTCTTAGTAAATGGGGATGCACTTTTCGTAAAAGTCCAGCTTGTTTGCCAAGTTGATTGGTTATTCTTTGTATCCCTCGAGTCGAAAGTTGATTACCATATTTATTTATGAGTAAATATTTATTATCCCTATTGTTTTTATTTAAAATCGGCCTTGAATTTATTAAATAATTTTGTAACGCAATGCTAGCCTCATGCCCATATATGCATATTCTTTCCTTGAATCCCTTGCCTAAGACCCTGATTTGGTTATTTGTTTCATCTATATCATCTATATTAATATTAATAAGTTCCGAAACTCTGATTCCTGTTGCATATAAAATTTCGAGAATAAAATAGTTTCGTATTTGTATTGGATTGCTTGGATCTGGTTTAATATTAATTAGTTCACCTATTTCATTTTTTGTTAAATACTTCGGCAATGATTTTGATAGTTTTT
Source organism: Chloroflexota bacterium (assembly GCA_003228125.1). Classification (GTDB taxonomy): domain Bacteria; phylum Chloroflexota; class Dehalococcoidia; order UBA2979; family UBA2979. The sequence continues at coordinate 46,111 of QGNP01000005.1, forward strand.
TATATCTAAGATTTAATATTGAGTCTCCAGAGTCATTTTTTAATGCATAGTTATTTCTATCCAACCAAATATAAAAAGTCTTAATAGAGACAGTTATTCTCCTAATTGATTTTTCAGTATAGCCCATATTAGAAAGCTTATCTAAAAATTGCCTTGCAATATTTCTTCCAGCATAATTATAGGAGACATTTATCTCTTCAATAAATAATATAAATTTAGTCAGATCGCTTTTGTAATTTCTAACAGTATATTTGGAACGAGCTTTAATATGCTCTAGGTTATGTATGTAGAGATTTAATATATCTATATTTTTTTTCATAAATATAGTATAGTTTTTAACTTAACATAAAACAATTAAAACAGACAGTTTATGTTATTTTTTAGACTTTTGGGAATCTTTTAATTTTTTCTTATCTATTAATTCGACAGCTATTTCTAACGTAATATCTTGTCCAATTAGTTCTTTAGGTAAACTTGCATTGATTTTACCATCAGTAATGTAAGGTCCAAATCTACCTTTTTTAAGTAGTAATAATTTTTTACTAGTTGCGTCAATTCCAATTTCTTTACTTCCCGGTTTATTTTTTAGGAGGACAAGTGCCTCTTCTATAGAAATTTTTTCTAATTGTTCATATGTGTCAATTGAAGCAGATTTAGAACCAGATTTAATATATGGACCATTTCTTCCATAATGAGCAGTTATTACTACATCATCTTGAGGATTCACTCCTATTTCTTTAGGATAGGTTAATAATTCAAGAGCTAATTTAAGCGTTAACTCTTCTGGGATCATATTAGGCCATAAGCCAGCTCTTTTTATAACAGGTTCGTCTAATTCTTTATCTGTATGCTGTATATAGGGACCAAATTTTCCTGTTTTTAGTTCTACAATTCCACTAGATGGATGTTCTCCAAGTAATTTTCCTTGTACTGATAATGTACTAATTAGATCTTCTGCTTTTTTTAAAGTTAATTCATCGGGAGGAATTTCATTTGATACTGCTATTTTTGCATCAGTGTCTGCTATCTGTAAATATGGTCCAAATTGGCCAACTCTTAAAGCTACTTCTTCTCCAGTTTTATTAATTCCAATAACCATAGATGTTATAGCCCTAGGATCGATATTGTCCCAGCAATTTTTAATTCTTTGCTTTAAACCAATTAATGGTAAGTTATTACTAGTCTTTGAATCCCCAAAATAAAATTGCGAGAGCCAAGGAGATCTATTTATTGTTCCTGTTGATATTGAATCTAGATCGTCTTCCATTCTGGCGCTGAAATCTAAATCAACTAATTCTGGAAAATATTCTTCAAGTAATTGAGTAATAGCAATTCCAGTAAATGAAGGTATGAGCGTTGTTCCTTTTTTGTACGCATATTTTCTACTTGTTATTGTTTGTATTGTTGAAGAATACGTAGATGGTCTCCCAATGCTGAGTTCTTCTAGCATTTTTACAAGGCTGGCTTCAGTGAATCGATTGACAGACTTTGTTGTATGTTCATAATTGTTTGCACTTGCAATATTCAAGATATCATTCTCGTTAATTTTAGGAAAAATTTGATTTTTATCATCAATTCCATCATCTATATCATTGTCTTTATCTGAATCATCAATGTATAAAATTCTGAACCCATCAAAATTTATTTTTGATCCTTGAGCTATAAATTCCATATTGTCATCAAGAATGGAAGCACTTGCATTAATTTTCATCCTTGTAGCTTGCATATTGGACATTTGGGACGCCAATGTTCTTTGCCATATTATTTTATAAAGTTTTTCTGCACTTTTTGAAACAGCTCCTGACAATGCATCGGGATGTTTTGGGTAATCTCCAGTAGGCCTTATGGCCTCATGAGCTTCTTGAGAGTTTTTATTTTTTGATTTATATATTTTAGGTTTTTCTGACAAATATTTTTCACCATATAAATCGCTTATGGATTTTCTTATTCCATTGATTGCCGTCGAACTAATATTTACTGAATCAGTTCTCATATAAGTAATGTAACCATTTTCGTATAATTCTTGTGCAGCACTCATTGTGTCACGTGTTGACATCCTTAATTTTCTACCAGATTCTTGCTGTAAAGAGGAAGTAGTAAATGGTATTGGACCCTTAGTTTCATAATTATTAGTACTAAATGAAAGTATGGTTAATTTAGTACTAATAAGATTAATGCTAAGTTTTTTTGCAATTTGAGATGTTAAATGTATTATTTTATCTGGATTAATTAATGTACCATCTTTTCCATTAAAATTTTTACCAGTAGCAATTTTTTTATTATTTAATTCAGTCAATCTAAATTCAATTTCCTGGTTATTTGTATCAATTTTATTAGCAATAATTTTTAAGCTTGCGTAGTCAATTGATTTAAACCCAATTCTCATTCTTTCCCTATCAACCAGTATTTTCAATGCAGATGATTGAACTCTTCCAGCGGATAATCCTTTTTGTACGGTCCTCCATAATATTGGAGAAATTTGATAGCCAACTAAGCGATCTAAAATTCTTCTTGCTTCTTGTGCTTCAACTAACTTGTTATCAATTTCTCTTGTATTTTTTATTGCTTCTGCTATTGCTTGCTTAGTTATTTCATGAAAAACCATTCTTTTTGCAGGAATTTTATTTCCGACTTCTTGTAATATATGCCATGCAATTGCCTCTCCTTCCCTGTCTTCATCAGTAGCTAGATAAATAGTTTCTGCTTTATTTACAAATTTTTTTAATTCAGCCACTCTTTTTTTCTGCTCTTTAGACATGACATATGTGGGTTGAAATCCATCTTCAATATTAATGCCAATAACTTCTGAACTAAATTTCTCTCTATTTTTTTCAGGTATTTCAGATTTTTTTGATGGAATATCACGAATGTGTCCAACGGAAGCTAAGACTTCATATTCGCTTCCAAGAAATTTTTTTATAGTTTTTGCTTTAGTCGGCGATTCTACAACTACAAGATGCATAAATACCTCAGATTATTAAATGTTATCTATATTAGATAATCTACAGAAAGTTTGTCTGCAATATATTTTATAAATATTATGTTAGAAATTTTAATATTGGCATTAATAAATTTAGAAGTATTAGGTTATTTTAGTGACCTTAACTCTTTTAATTCTATGGCCTCGAATAGAGAGAACTTTAAGATTTAAGTTTACATTTTCAGCATTAGTTTTAATATTTACTTGATCGCCAGGAATAGCAATTCTTCCTAATTTAGTAAGAATTAATCCTCCAATACTGTCGAAGTCTTCACCATCTTCATTAAATCCTATAAAATTATTTATGTCTAAAATATCCTTCAATTCTTCTATAGGAATACTTGCATCTACAATTAACTCGTTAGACGAAATGCGTTCTATTTCATTTATGTTGGCATCATATTCGTCAGAAATTTCTCCAACAATTTCTTCTAATAAGTCTTCTACAGTAATCACACCTGCAGTACCTCCATATTCATCTATCACAATTCCTAAATGCACTTGGTTCGTTTTAAAATCAGCTAGAAGCGCATCTGCTTTTCTTGATTCTGGTATAAAAAAAGGAGGCCTTATTATTGAGGCAATTTCTGAATTTTTAGAGTGCCTATCTTTTTCACTTTGCGTAATTAATAAGTCTTTTGCGTACAATATGCCAATTACCTTATCTAAAGTATCTTCATAAACAGGTATTCTTGAATAACCTGATTTTGAAATTAATTCTATAGCATCTTCCAATGAAGATGATTTTGGAATAGATGCAACATCTGTTCTTGGAGACATTAACTCTCTTGCATTTTGATTGTTCATTTTTAATACACCAAGGATCATTCGTTGTTCGTCAGAAATTAAATCATTTTTGGCTTGATAAGCTAATAAATTTAATAATTCATCAATTGGTCCTGGTTCAATTAGGCCAATGTTATGACCAACAGCCTTACTTATCAATGCTACTGGTCTTGTTAGTGCCCAAACAAATGGTGTAAAAATTAAGATTGTTACATCTATTATTTTAGATAGCGGACCACCAATAATTTCTGGATTAATTAGCGCCAATGATCTGGCTGTTTGTCTAATAATAGTCACACTTAAAATAACTAAAATAATGACAATTATTGCTTTTGATGGAACACTAGAGATTTCACTTAGTTGTATTGAAGCTAATATTGTACTAGAAACGAGTATTGCTGTAGACGCTACGGATATTGAACTAAGAATTAATTGTTTCTGACTAATATACTTCCTTAATTTTTTAGACAAGTCATTTGTTTCAGGTGGTGGCCTTCTACTGCTAATAGCACTAATACTAGCTTCTGCAAAAGCTAGAAATATTAACATGAGTGCCAATATGATTAGTAGAAATATTATCAAAAGTTTTTAGTGTTCATTTTCAATAAAATTTGAAAAGCCCTTCTTATCTATATAATTATATAGGTTAATCATTTATTTTTTCAATGATTTTGCTGGATTTCCTACTAATGTTTGATTATCATTAACATTATTAATAACAACTGAACCAGCTCCAATGAAGACATTTTTTCCAAGTTTAATGGGTGCAACTAAAGTAGCATTACTACCAATAAATGTATTTTTACCTATATATGTTTTATATTTTTTTTTGCCATCGTAATTTGCTGTCACAGTTCCAGCTCCAATATTAACTGATTCTTCAATATGCGTATCGCCAATATACGAAAAATGCCCAATGTGACAATTTTGTCCTATTAAAGAGTTTTTGATTTCAACATAACTTCCAATTTTAACATTGTTTAAAATTTTGGTACCTGGTCTAATTTGACAAAAAGGACCAATTTGTATATTTTTATTAATTTCAGCGTTGTTAATTTTTGATGATTCTATGATCGTATCGTCCTTAATGATACTTTTATTGATAGTAGTTGTTGGGCCTATGCTACAGTTATTTTTAATCACTGTTTTACCAGTAATGAATGAATTAGGTTTGATAATTGTATTTTTACCAATCTTTACATCAAAATCTATATAAGTAGTAGAAGGGTCTACTATTTCAACTCCCTTACTTATATGCTTGATGCATATAATATTATTAATAATTCTTCTGACTGATGCAAGTTGTTCACCTGTATTAATCTGCAAAGCTTCATCAGTGTCTTTAAAATCAATAAATTTAATTAACTGGTCTTTTTTTGTAGCTATTTTAACTATCGATGTAAATTCCAGTTCGTTTGTCTTTGCTTTATTCAACTTATTAATGTTGTCTATAAGCCATTCATTATTAACAGCATAGATTCCTGCATTTAAATAATCTGCGGCGGTATAAGATTTTCTTTCTTCTATATGCAATACTTGATTTCCTTTAGTAATCAATTTTCCATATCCTTTATACTTATCGCCTGAAACTGCTGCAAGCGTCATCACTGATTGACTTTTTTCATGTGCAATAATAATTTTTTTTAACATTTTTGAAGTTATCAATGGAAGATCTCCATTGATAATTAGAGAATATTTATATTTTTTAATCGTGTTGATAGAAATTTTTATCGCATCTCCGGTTCCAGTAGCTTTTGATTGAGGAATAATACTAATTTTTTTGTCAATTTTTGATTTAAAATCAGTAACATGTTCTTTAGGTACAACTATTGCATTGTCTACTATGCCTGATTGAATTACTTGATCAATGATAATTGATGCAATATTTTTTCCAGCGATTAAATGTAAAGCTTTATGAGAAGTTGATTTAAAACGTGAACTTTTACCACCTGACAATGAAAGAGATATCCAATTTTTCACTTATTTAGTCCTTCACAATTTTTTACAAAGAAAAATTACTTACAAAAAGTATCCGTATATAATATTTCCAGTGTTATATTGATTATTGTATTTCATTAATGTAAATAAAGGTTAACTTATTGCTTGTTAAAGATATACGTAATAGTTTTTTAAATTTTTTTGAAGAAAAAGATCACCTTCGTATACCATCTTCTTCTTTGGTACCTCACAATGACCCTACCTTAATGTTTACAACTGCAGGCATGGTGCAATTTAAACCATATTTTATGGGCATTGACAAACCTCCTGCATCACGATTAACTTCAATTCAAAAATGCTTTAGAACTACTGATATTGAATTAGTAGGTGATTCCTCACATCTTACCTTTTTTGAAATGCTAGGTAACTTTTCTGTTGGCGATTATTATAAAGATGATGCAATAGAATGGGCTTGGGAATTTCTTGTAAATGAATTATCAATTGATAAAAAAAGATTATGGGCAACAGTGTATAAAGATGATGAAGAAGCATATAATTTGTGGAAAAAAATTGGTATTCCTGAACAGAAAATTTTACGTTATGATGCAATGCAAGGTAACTGGTGGGGTCCACCAGGATTAAGCGGTCCATGTGGCCCATGTTCTGAATTACACTATGATTACGGGGAACCCTTATTAGTACCTAGAGATTATAATTACAATTCAGATCATCCTGCTTTAGATTCTGGAAGATTCCTAGAAATTTGGAATTTAGTTTTTATGAGTTATTTTCAAAATGAAGATGGCAAAAAAAATGCTCTTCCTAGCACTAATATAGACACAGGTGCTGGACTTGAAAGACTCGCAAGTGTCATTCAAGGAACTAGATCTGTTTATGAAACAGACGAGTTGAGTACTATTTTACCTGCATCATTAGAGGCATTAAATATACAAAATGATTTAAACAATTCTGATCAAAATTTTTGGCTCAGATCTATTTCTGAGCACTCAAGGGCCCTTGCATTTTTAATTGCTGATGGAGTACATCCTTCAAATGAAGGCAGGGGTTATGTATTAAGAAGATTATTACGAAGAGCTGTTTATGCTGGATATAGACTTAACAGAACTGATCCATTTTTATCTAGCATTGTTAGTAGCTCTATAGATATAAGTAGTCATGCATACCCTGAACTTCTTACTCAAAAAAAATTAATACTTGAACTTGTAAATAATGAAGAATCAAGATTTCAAGAAACTTTAGACAAAGGAATTTCTTTGCTTGAAGAACATCTTAATAAACTGTCTGCAGGAAAAATATTATCTGGAAATATTGCTTTTAATTTGTACGACACTCATGGCTTACCTTTTGAACTCGTTAAAGAAATATCATTGCAAAAATTAATCGAAGTTGATGGTGTGGGATTTGCTAAGTGCATGGAGGAACAACAAAGTCGATCAAGATTAAATTCATCAAACGCTATTTCGTTAGAATCTTCATACTTAAAGAATCTTCCAACTAAAATTACTACTGAATTTATTGGATACGAGCACATGGTTAATAAAGCTAAAGTCCTGCATGTTTCTCAAATAAATGATACTGATAATGTCACTGGATTATCTAGATTAATTTTAGATACAACAACTATGTATCCTGAGGGAGGAGGACAAATTGCTGATAATGGCATAATTTCCTCTGCTAATAGCTTGTTTGAAGTTTCTGACGTTCAATCATTTGGTGAATCTATTATACATTTTGGTAAATTTGTCAAAGGTTTTTTTGAATTAGGAGAGATTGTAGAAGTTAACGTTAATAAGGATTTAAGAATAGCATCTGCTTCTAATCATACTGCAACACATTTATTGTTTGCAGCATTAAGGAATTCTTTAGGAGATCATGTTAAGCAAGCTGGATCGTATGTAGGTCCTGATAGACTAAGATTTGATTACACAACAACCATTACTCCTTCTATTCAGGAACTTAATGCAATACAAATGATCGTTAATGCTAAAATTAGGGATAATATCCATAGTCATATTGAAGAGATGGATTATGAAACAGCTATTGATAAAGGAGCCAATGCTTTTTTTGGTGATAAGTACTCATCGATTGTTCGTGTTGTCGAATATTGTGAATCAAGAGGATCTCATCCAGTAATTGATAATGCATGTTTTAGTAGAGAACTATGCGGAGGAACTCATCTTTCGTCCACAGGTCAGGCTGGATTATTTATTATTACCTCTGATACATCGATTGGTTCTGGAATACGTCGAATAGAAGCAATTACTGGATTAATAGCAGAGAGGTATCTTTCTGAAAATTTATCTATTTTAAATGAGCTGGGTGCCAAATTTAAAATTCCATCAATTGAAATTTTATCAAGAATTGAAATCATGGAATCACAGATTAGAAATAGTAATATAAAAATAGAAAATCTTGAAAAAACAATGCAAATAAATAAAGCTGGTTTATTTATCGACAATGCAATAATTCACAATGATGTTAAAATTATTAAAGAACTTCTTGAAGACACGACTATTGATGCCATGAAAGCTTTAATTGACGAGATTAGGAGAAAGTCTGATAAAGTAGTTATTATTTTATCATCTGTACGCGATCATAAAGTGCAATTAATAATTGGCGTTAGTAATGATTTAGTTAGTGTTGGCATAGATGCTGGAAAACTTGTTAAAGAAGGCTCATTAAGTTTAGGTGGTGGTGGTGGTGGAAAACCATCCTTAGCTCAAGGTGGCGGAGATAACATTGACAAGCTTGATAATGTGCTAACTCAACTTTCTAATCGTGTCATAGATTTAATTAAGTAATTAGGAAAATAATGAGATGGATAGGCGTAGATTATGGTGAATCATATATTGGTGTTGCAGTATCCAATGACAACAATACGATGGCCATTCCTAAAGAAATAATTTTATTTAATAATCATATTATGTTTTTTACATCAATGCTAGAACTTGATGCATTTCAAGGATTTGTTGTAGGATTACCCATGCATTTGTCTGGACATGAAGGGGTTTTAGCAGAAAAAGCTCGTAAATTTGGAACACATTTAAATGAACAGTTTAAATTAAAAATTATTTACGAGGATGAGAGACTTACTTCTAAGCAATCAGAATCAATTCCTAGAAAAAAGAAAGCTAGATATGATGACATTGCGGCATCTATTATTTTGCAACAATACTTAGATAGGAAATAAATATGTCTTTAATTAACTATTTAATAGATAAATTTTATTCAATTTTCTTTATTTCATTACTTGCCATGATATGTTTTTTCTTTATTTTTATCTTCGTAACTTTATCATTTTCGGAAATATCTAATCGCAATCAATATACTAGTATAAATTTGATGAATAATAATTCAATATTAGAAATTAGTAGCGGCTTAAATTCAAATAATATTGTAAAATTTATTAAATCTAAAGAAGTCATTGATGATATTGATAAATTTTCTTTTTTTCTAGAATTAAAACAAGCTGAATCTAAATTAAAGGCTGGAAAATATCAGCTTGGATCTATAAATACCCCTTTATCTATTTTAAATCAATTAATTATTGGTTCTAATTCGATGGATTTAGTTTTAATACCTGAAGGTTTACGAATTGAAGAAATAATTAATATTTTAATAGATGAAGATGTTGTTACTTTTCAAGACTGGCAAAACTTCTCTTCCAGTAATATTACTCATAATTTATTGATAAATAAAAATATCAGTAGAGCCGATTCACTAAATGGTTATTTATTCCCATCAAGTTATGCAATTTCAAATGGAGATTCTTTACAATTTATTTTTGTTACAATGATGGATGAATTAGAAAAAAGGATATTGGAAAAATATGAATCATTGAACCTGCAAGAATACAATGATTTGGAACTTAATTTAAATGAAATTATCATTCTAGCTTCTTTGATTGAACGTGAATCTGTATTAGCTGATGAACAACCTATTATTTCTTCTGTTTTACGAAATAGACTAAAAATTGATATGCTTTTGCAATCAGATCCATCTGTGCAATATGCCATAGCTAATTCAGAAAGTGTGCAAAAATTTGGTTGGTGGAAGCAGGATCTAACAATGGATGATCTTGTGGCTGATTCTTTATATAATACTTACAAGTATTCTGGATTACCTGATGGTCCAATTGCTAATCCAGGCATGAGTGCAATATATGCTGCAATGGAACCTCAAGAAACAGATTTTATTTTTTTTGTTGCAAGTGAAAAATGTGATGGAAGTCATAGATTTTCTAAAACATTAGCTGAGCATAATGATTGGGTTTATAAGTATCAAAAAAATTGTTTGTAGGTACAAGTGTGTTAAAAGGATAATTCATGAGTAATGTAGGATTAATTGGGGCATCATTGAAACATTCTATTTCAAAAGACTTGCATATGAATGCTGCTGGTCAATTTAATTTGCAATTAGAATATAATCTTTGGGAAATAGAAAGTAACATTGAAAAATTTATACATAAAGTAAGGGATAGTAATATTTTAGGATTTAATATTACTATCCCTTATAAAGAGAAGGTTATTAGTTTTTTGGATGAACTAGATCCTATTTCTGAAGAAATAGGATCTGTAAATACTGTCGTTAATAATAATGGAAAATTAATTGGTTATAATACTGATTTGTATGGAATACAAAAAAGTTTTGAATTAAATAATACTAATATTTTAGATAAAAAGATTTTTATCATTGGTTCTGGTGGAGTTGCTAAAACATTAATATATTATTTTATAAAAAATCATGCAGGCCAGATAATTGTTGTAAATCGTTCTGCTTCTAAATTTTCTTCAATTAAATCTTTTGGCAATGAAATAGAATGTTTAACATTTGATGATCCTAAGTTAAGTACAGTACAGCTTAATGCAGATATCATTGTTAATGCTACTCCATTTGGCATGAAATTTAGTACCCTTGAGGGTCAATTGCCTCCTTTTAATACTTCATTTAATTCTAATCAATTAATTTTTGATTTAGTCTATAACCCAGAATTAACTCCTTTAGTTCTTCTTGCAAATAAGATGGGCTCTAAGACAATAACCGGCTTAGGAATGCTAGTATATCAGGCTGCAAAATCATTTGAATTGTGGACTAATCAATTTCCTAACGAGGAAGAAATGCTTATAGAAGGAAGAAAAATATTAAGTAATAATGAAGGAAATTTTTAATGACAGCGGGAATCATTTTTATCATTTTTATAATTTTATATACAGGATTTGTTGTCATGCAGGGTAGACTTGCATCTAAAGCCTGGATGAAAAATGTTGATAATAATAATCAGGAAACAATTGAAGAGGCACTTAATCAAGCATTTGAATCTTGGCGAAGACCTAAAAAAAATGATCAAATTCCTTATGCTGATTGGTCGTCCATTGAAACTATGGAAGTTAAAAATGTGACAAGAGAGAAATGTAGAGTTTCAATGATATCTGGTCCTGATATCAGGATTATAGATACTGTAAGAAAGCAAACAGGTGATGCTCGTTCTGTTGCAAGAAGATCTGCGATTATGCTTGCAGAACGATTATTTTTTGATGTGCCTTTCTTATATTTTGAATTATTACAAATTGATGTTTATGAACTCTCTAATAATGACATAAAAAATAAAAATTGCATCTTGTCAACGCAAATTACAAGAGACGATGCTAATGTTGCAGACTGGAATAGTTATTTAAATGAAGAAGATACACAAAATATATTGTCTAACTGGAAAACTATGCAAAATAAAGGAGCTTTAACGAAAATTAACCCTGACAATAATGCTATTCTTGAATAGTTGCAAATTTGCATTAACATTATTGTTATTTATGCGTTTAAAATTTTATGAATAAATTTAGATTTTTAACATCAGGCGAATCCCATGGTAAAGGCCTCATAACTATAATAGAGGGCTTACCTGCTGGGTTGCCCATTACGGAGTTACAAATCAGAGAACAACTAGCTCGAAGACAACAAGGATACGGGAGAGGCAAAAGACAACAGATTGAAACAGATTTTGCTGAAATAATGTCTGGCGTTAGATACGGCAAGTCAATAGGTTCGCCTGTTTCATTATTGATTAAAAATGCAGATCGTGATAATGCTAACTGGAATCATAGAATGTCTATTGAAGAAGTAGATGTTCCGGAATTACCAATGACAACACCTAGGCCGGGACATGCCGATTTAATAGGTACGCAAAAATTTAATTTAAATGATATTCGGCCCATCTTAGAACGTGCAAGCGCACGTGAAACTACTGCCAGAGTTGCTGTAGGTGCTGTTGCAAAATTGTTACTTGCAGAGATAGGAGTTACATTCGTATCCAGAGTTCTTACAATAGGGACTGTTACTGATGACTCGTCAAAAATTAATTGGGGAAATGTTGAGTCATCTCCAGTTCATGTCAATTCGTCTGAAATTGAAAAAAAAATGATTGCTGCTATTGATGATGCAAAAGACAAACATGATACATTAGGTGGTATTTTTGAAGTTCGTGCACTGGGTTCGCCTATTGGCTTAGGAAGTTATTCTCAATGGGATACTAGAATGGATGGATTAATTGCTCAAGCCATGTTGTCTATTAATGCAGTAAAAGGAGTTGAGATTGGAGATGCATGGAAATCTGCTTCCAGTCTTGGTTCTACTGTACAAGATATCATTTTACCTAAATCTCAATGGAAAAAACGTTTGTGGGAACGAGTTACAAATTTTGCTGGTGGCATAGAAGGCGGCATGACTAATGGCCAGGATATTGTTGTTAGAGCTGCTATTAAACCTATATCAACTGTAACTCAGAAATTGCCTACGGCAGACATCTCATCAGGAGAGGCTTCATCTTCTTTTTATGAGCGCTCTGATACATGCGTTGTTCCAGCTGCTGCAATTATAGGCGAAGCTATGCTCGCAATAGTAATGGCTCAAGAAGCATTATTGAAATTTGGAGGAGATCATGTAGATGAATTTACTCGTAATTTTAATAATTATACAGATTCTTTGGGTATTAAAAAATAATAAATTTATTGGTTAATGCAGTTGATAAAGGGATTATATAAATGGCGTATTCTCAGATTATTTTAGTTGGCTTAAGTGGAACTGGTAAGTCTACTATTGGCAATGAACTAGCTAGGATATTGTCTTGGTCATGCATTGACACAGATGATGAAATTGAAAAAGTAATCGGAGATAATCCAAGTAATATTATCGATAAGCAAGGCGAAGAAGCTTTTAGAAAAATTGAAGAAGACCTTATTTTATCCTTGGCACCTGTTAATAATCAAGTTATTTCCATTGGCGGAGGTGCTTTTCAGTCTGAAAAATCAAGAATACACCTTTCTAATCTTGGACTAGTTTTTTTTCTTGATGCACCTATTGAGATTTTAGTTGATCGATTAAGTAGTAAATTTAATGAACAACGAAGACCATTATTAGGCAACGATCTTTCTAAATGGAATGATTTACTTAATAAAATGGATACAATTAGAAGACCCAATTTTATACGATCTGATTTTCACATTTCTACATTTTCCTTAACTCCTGCAGAAATAGCTCATACTATTCTTCAATACTTGAATCATAGTTCTAGTATTGATTTAAAAAATGATAAAAGACTTATCAGATTTATTAGTTCTGATAACAAGCTATTACCATCTGTAAGAATTGGTGTGGATGCTAAGCAATTTCCTATCTGGGTAGGGAGTAACTTTTTAAATTCAATACCAAATATTATGGATCAATTATCTATTGTAGGTAAAATTTTTATTATTACAGATACAAATTTAAATACACTTTATGGAAAAAAAATTAAAGATGTATTAACATCAAAAAAATATTCTGTTTATATACATGCAATTAACCCTGGTGAATCAGAAAAAAATTTAGACAGTGTAAATCAATTATATTCATGGCTTTTTGAAAATAAAATAGAAAGACAAGATACTATTCTTTGTTTAGGCGGCGGTGTTATTTGTGATTTGGGTGGCTTTGTTGCTTCGACAGCCTTAAGAGGAGTTAAATTAATTTCCTTACCAACATCTTTACTTGCTATGACAGATGCTGCTATAGGTGGCAAAACGGGCGTTAATTTACCTATTGGTAAAAATTTAATTGGTTCATTTAAACAACCTGATGGAATTATTATAGATACAGATTTCCTCATTACGTTACCTAGAAGAGAGTTAATTGAGGGTTTTGCTGAAGTTATTAAGCATGCTATTATTTTTGATTCTAATCTATTTGTATTATTAAAAGATAATAAAATAATTGCTCAGACTATTACAAAGGGAGACGAACGCTTAATCAATATTATTACTCGCTCAGTTTTACTTAAAAGTTTAGTTGTTTCAGCTGATCCATTAGAAAAAGATTTAAGAAAATTGTTAAACTTTGGTCATACTATTGGCCATGCCCTTGAAACAGCCTCGTCTTATACAAAGTTATATCATGGAGAAGCTGTGTCTATTGGTATGATTGCAGCAGCGAGAATATCACATAATCTAGGATTTTTAACTTCTGATGCATTAAATGAAATAGAAGAATTACTAGTGACTTATGGCTTACCTATCTCAACTGACAAGATGGACGTAGATCTTGTTATGCAATTAATGCTTTTTGATAAAAAAATCATTAATAATAAAATTAATTTTATTTTAATTTCTGCTATTGGAAATGCTTTTATTGAACAGAACGTGCCTGCTCCACAAATTCAATTAGCCATTGAAGGAGTAATGCGTGGATGATAAAGTTTGTCAGATATATGCTATTGCAAAAGGAAAGGTACAACGGGTTGGCTATAGGGCCTTTTGTGTCAAGCAAGCTACTGAACTTGGTCTCAGCGGCTATGCACAAAATTTACCAAATGGGAATGTTAAAATTCTTGCTGAAGGCCAGCAAAGTATTTTAAGACAGTATGTTACTTTACTTAGAAAAGGACCTATTTTAGCTAAAGTGAATGATGTTGAATTTCGTTGGGAAGAAGCTGAAAAGGTATATTTTGGGTTTGAGATCAAGATTTAGTCAAATACTATTTAAAAGAATTACTTCAACATATTCTCCTTTTTTTAGCAATTTTTTATTCGAAGGACATTTTGCTAGCCCGTCAGCCTTTGACATAGATTGCAATATTCCTGAACCTTGAGCTCCCGTCGTTGATGCATAAAATATATTTTTTCTTTTGTGCAATGTAACTCTTGCGTATACTTCTCGTTTATCAGAATTATATATTGAGTCTACTAACTTTGCTTTAATTGTTTCTCTTGATAACGGATTCTTGCCCATCATTTTTAATATTGCAGGTTTAGCAAATAATTCAAATGTGACCATTGCAGATACAGGATTACCTGGAAGTCCTATTTGTGGCAATTTCTTTTTAGTTGCATTGAAAACAAAACCGAACATTAATGGTTTGCCAGGCCTCATTTTTATTGACCAAAAATTCATTTTGCCTTTTTTTAATAATACATTTTTGATTAAGTCAAAATCTCCCTTAGAAACTCCAGCAGTAGAAATAATCATATCTGAGCACTCAATAGCTTGGTCTATTTTCTTGACTATGTCATTGAATGAATCTTTAGCTATTTTCAATAGTATTGGTTTTGCCCCTATTGATAATATTTGCGCTGCTATAGAAAATGTATTTGAATCATATACTTGACCTGGTTGTATTTTTTGAGGAGGTCGTATTATTTCATTTCCTGATGAAAGAATAGCAATCCTTGGTCTTTTAATTACAGGCAAAGTGCTTAATCCTATTGATGCTGCCAATCCTATGTGTGCTGGATTGACCGTCGTTCCTTTTTTAATAACTACCTGCCCTTTTTTTGTATCTTCGCCTGCTACCCTGATGTTATCAAATTGTTCAATTGATTTATAAATAATTATTTGGTCACGATCTGGGTATTGGTTATTAATTTCAGAACTATATTCATCAGTGTCTTCAAATGGAATTACAGCATCAGCTCCTTTGGGAAGAACTGAACCAGTCATTATCCTTATTGCTTCTCCTGAACCTATGTGTATATTAGGATTTTGTCCAGCTTGTATGGTTCCTATAGATTTTAAAATCTTACCTTTTTTATCTATTCCAAGAGTATCAATTGCTTTAAGTGCATATCCATCCATGCTAGAGTTAGTCATTAAAGGAACATCGATGTTACTTTTAATATCTTTAGCAATAATTAAATTAAGTGCATCAAGTAAATCTACTTTTGCTATAGGAAGTTGTTTTATATTTTTTAAAATTGTTTCTTGAGCATTTTTTACTGTAAGCATCGCTTAAATCCAATTGTATTAAATGTTTTGATATTATTGTCTATTTAAATTAAATTTATCATACTAGATACTTAAGTATATTTTGATATCTTTCATTTTATATTTTAGTTATTATAATTTTATCTGAATTGTTTTTTTTATAGATTGCTGAATAACTATGTCAACAATAAACGAACAGTTAGACAGTTTAAAAACTGAGGCTTTATCAAGTCTTAATAACATTATTAATAAAGAAGAATTAATGATGTGGAGAACTAAATATACTGGACGATCATCTGCTCTATCTTCTATATTAAAAAATTTAAAGGATGTCCCTCAAGAAAAAAGAAAAGAAATAGGTTTGCTGGTCAATGATATTAAAAAGAATCTAGAATTGTTATTTAAAGATAAAGATGCTTCTTTTGATAATAAAATTGCTAACGAAATAGATAGAAATATTGATATTTCGCTACCTGGCTTGCCTGTCCGTAATGGGAGCTTGCATCCTATAACTATTGCATTAAATAAAACTTTAAAAGTGTTATCACAATTAGGATTTTCTTCAATCGAAGGTCCTGAAGCAGAAACAAGCCATTATAATTTTGATAGCTTGCGTATTCCCGATGATCACCCAGCAAGAGACATGTGGGATACTTTTTGGCTTGATTCTTCGTTTAATAATGAAGAATTATTACTTCGTACTCATACGAGTCCTATGCAAATTAGGTTTTTAGAAGAAAATGACCCTCCAATAAGAATTGCTGTCCCTGGAAAATGTTATCGATATGAATCGACTGATGCTACTCATGAATGGATGATGCATCAAGTAGAAATTCTTGCAATAGATAAAAATGTTTCTATAGCAAATTTAAAGGCGACACTTCAGTCATTCGCATATGAAATGTTTGGATCAGATGCAAAAATTATGCTTAGAAATTCATATTTTCCATTTGTTGAACCAGGAGTGGAAATGGCTGTTTTTTTTAGAGGTGAGTGGTTAGAAGTTATGGGTGCTGGAATGGTGCATCCTGATATTATTTCAGCTGCTGGTTACGATCCAAATGTATACTCTGGCTTTGCTGCTGGAATGGGAATAGAACGCATAGCAATGCTTTTATGGGACATAGACGATATTCGATATTTTTATCAAAATGATTTACGTTTTTTAAAAAAGTTCAAGAATTAGAAAGTTCATACAATCATGTTTGTCTCAATTAATTGGATAAGAGAACATATTACTATTCCAGACAATATTTCTGTCGATGAAATTGTAGATAAACTAACTAAAGCATCTGTCGAGGTGGATGGTGTTAAAACGATAGGTGATTGGTGGGATCCAACATTAATGCAAGTTGGCTTAGTGAATAATATTTTACCTCATCCAAATGCTGATAGATTACGTTTGGCAGATATTCAATTATCAAATAATGAAATTGAACGAGTAGTTTGCGGTGCCCCCAATCTTGAAATTGGACAAAAAATTATTTTTGCTAAAACTGGCTCAAAGGTTTTTAGTCCAAAAGATAATAAATTTTTTGTATTAGAAACAGCATCTATTCGGGGCATTGAATCAAATGGAATGGTTCTTTCAGAATCAGAAATGGGTATTTCTGATTCTCATGAAGGAATTTTGGTCCTTGATAAGAATGTAAAAATTGGAACTCCTGCTAAAGATATTTTATCTGATGTTATTTTAGATGTACATATCTGGCCAAACAGACCTGATTTAATGAATATTGTTGGAATTGCTCGTGAAATCGATGCAATTTTTAATTCTGTTTCAACATTAATCTTACCAGATATCAAATTTGATATTCATGAAAATATGGATATTTCATTTCCTAATATTATAATTGATACTAAAGATCTTTGTCCAAGATACATAGGAATACTACTTAAGGATGTTTCTATTGGAGAATCACCACAATGGTTAAAAGACAAACTTCTTTCAACTGGACTTAGACCAATTTATAATGTAGTTGACATAACTAATTATGTGATGATGGAACTTGGTCAACCATTACATGCATTTGATTTCAATTCTTTAGAAGGATCAATTATTGTTAGAAATGCTAAAAAAGGAGAAATACTTAAAACATTAGATGGAATAGATAGAAAATTAAGCCCCGACGATCTAGTTATTGCCGATGATAATGCTGTTATTGCCTTAGCTGGTGTAATGGGTGGTGCAAATTCTCAAATTACTGATGCTACACATAATGTTTTTTTAGAAGCAGCTAATTTTCATCCTAATAGCATTAGAAAAACATCCCAAAAATTTGATCTTCGATCTGAATCATCAGCAAGGTTTGAAAGAAATCTTCCTCCATATTTGGCTGTAATTGCAGCACAAAGAGCGGCTAAGTTAATACAAGATATTTGTGGCGGTACTATTATCCATGAACTTGTTGATGTGCATGGACAATTAGATGTAAACCCACAATTAGTTGAAATGGACATACAATATGTAAAAAAAATCTGCGGAATGAATGTTTCTGAAGATGAAGTTCTTCAAAAATTAGAATTGCTAGGTTTTTCTTTGCATTCTAAAGCTAATGGATTACTCGTAATTGAAATTCCACTTTGGAGAACTGATATTCATATTGTAGATGATTTGATTGAAGAATTTATTCGAATTTATGGTTACGATTCAGTTCCATCCATTCCCTTGAGTGGTTCAATTCCCATGCATCCTCAACAAAAAATTGTTGGCATCAGAGATAAAATTAAAGATATGTTTGTTAACAAAGGATTTCATGAAATTATTACCTATTCTCTAACTACAATTGATAAATTAACTGCTGCATTGGGTGAGAGTGCAGTGAGCTCTAATATGCCTGTGAGTTTAAAAAATACTCTTTCTTCTGAACGTTCAGTTCTTCGTACAACCTTGAAGCATTCTTTGCTTGAAACTATTAGTTATAATTTGAAGAATGGACAACAAGATCTTTGGTTTTTTGAGGCTGGACGAGCATATGCAACCAAAAATGATTTATATGAAGGCATTTATCCAACAAGTCCATTGGCGGAAGATGAATTTATTGTTGGTGCTATTTCTGCAAAAGTCAAAGATAGATTTGACATGAATACAAATAAAAATATTGGTTTTTTTGAAGCTAAAGGAATTCTAGAATCTATTTTTAATAATTTGGAATTACAAGAATCTTATCATGACGCAAATGTTTATGGTTTCAGTAATGAATTAGTTGATATTAGAATAAAAGATGTAATAGTAGGCCATTTAGGTGCTTTAAATGCTTCTGTTTTACATCAATTTGATATTAATGAAAGTGTTATATTATTTGAAATCAATTTAGGCTTACTCTCCAAAGTACTTGCAAATCATCAACCATTTGTTCAATTTTCAAAATTTCCTCCTGTAGTTAATGATATAGCTGTTGTACTGGATGTTAATGTTCTGCACATTGACATCCATAACGTATTAATTGAATCGCCACTTGTAGTATCTGCTCAATTATTTGATATATATTCTGGTGATCAGCTTGGACCTAATAAAAAATCATTAGCTTATAAATTGACTTTCCAATCATTTGAAAAAACTTTAACAAATGAGGAAGTTAATATTGAGCAATCTAAAATTATCAAGACATTGATTAATAAATTTGATGCTACAATTCGCGAGTAAGTTTATATAAATTATAGATATTTAAATTACCGGTTTTTTCTGGCAGTCCTGAAAGATTGTATGCCAGTATACATGAAATATGAGAGTGTAATAAAAGTTACAAGTGAGGCAAACACTGCCCAAGGTCGTTCAGCTTCACCTTTGATAAAATCAGGTAAATCACTAAAAAACATAGGAGCTATGCCAGCAATGCCCACGAGAGCTATAGTGAGAGCAGCGTGGATGGCATGTTGTCGGAATCGCTCATTATTTGAAATATAACCACAAATAATTAATGCAAGACCAAAGATAGAAGGTATGAAAGCAGATAAACTGTTAGTTCCACTTCCAAAATAAGATATTGGACCAAGAATTAAAAGAATAATTCCGCTAATGTATGTTGAACGTTGCATAATGCTCCATTATTTTAAGCGTTTCTAGCAGTTTCAACAATTTCTTTAAATGTTGAAGGTTCATTTACAGCAATATCTGCAAGCATTTTTCTATTAATATTAATGCCAGCTTTGTTGATGGTGTCTATAAAAACACTATACGACATATCGTTCAATCTGCATGCTGCATTAATTCTTGTAATCCAAAGTCTTCGGAAGTCACCTTTTTTCTTTCTTCTGTGTACGAATGCATAATGTTGTGCATGCGTAAGAGATTCTCTTGCTACCTTGTATGTTTTATGACGTCTGCCTGCATGGCCTTTTGTAAGTTTTAAAACAGTCTTATGTTTTAAATGACCAGATTTTATATTTCTTGAACGTGTCACAATTATTTCCTTTAACTATTTAATGCCTAATTTTGGCAACATTTTTTTTACTTTTGATAAATGCGTCTTATGAACCATTTGCATTTTCTTTAATGAATGCAATTTATTAGAACGCTTTTTCATTTTTTTATTATTTTTATGGTGGCCAGTTATTAGTACTTTACCTGTGCCAGTGACCTTAATTCTTTTTTTTAGGCCTTTGTGTGTTTTCATTTTTGGCATAATATTTCCAATTCAATAGTTAAAAACTATAACAGATTTTTACTTATAATCTATTAATTCATAATTTTATTATCTATAAAGGAGCAAGAGTAGTTACAAGCATTTTGCCTTCCATTGTAATACCTTTTTCAATGACGCATTTATCTTTAACCATTTCTAAGAATTTCTCTAGTAAATCATGGCCAATTTCTGGATGAGTAATTTCCCTTGCTCTGAACATAACTGTTACTCTTACTCTACTGCCGGCTGTTAAAAATTTGATTGCATTTCTTGCTTTTAATTCTAAATCATGTTGACCAATTCTTACCTTCATTCGAACTTCTCTTACTATTATTTTCGTAGAAGCTTTTTTATTTTCTTGATCTCTTTTGGTTTGCTGATATTTAAATTTACCATAATCAATAATTCTACATACTGGAGGTTTAGCTTTTGGAGATATTTCTACTAAATCTAACCCAAGATCTTCTGCAATCTGAATTGCGCTACTTAAAGTTAAAATACCTAATTGCTCTTTTTCGTTAATCACTCTGACTTCTGGAGAAATAATTTGTTTGTTAATGCGTAAATCTTTACTAATTGCGTGCCCTCTTTCATATATTAAAAGTGTAAGTAGAAAAATTTTACCAAAGAATAATAAAAATTCAATCATATAAATATTTTTATTAGTTTATTGTTTTATTCGGATACATCATAACGGATGATGATCTCATTTTTTTCTACTCTATCTGATTCGTTGAAATCGATTGCTGTAATGACTCCATTGATTGGAATTTTAATTTCATTTTGCATTTTCATTGCTTCCACAATACACACAGTTTTTCCTGCTTCAATAATATCACCAAGAGCGACATTGATTTTGGTGACAATTCCCGCTAATGGAGCAGAAATTATGCCTTCTGGATCGCCAGAGGATCCTTTTGATCCACGTTTTTTTGATGATTCTGATGATTCAACAACATAAAGAATGTTGTCTATCGTAACAACAGTTTTACCATCTACGTGTTGAACAAAAATAGTTACATTCGATCCATTTATTATCAAATTAATTTTTTGACCATTAATTGAAGAATAATAGTCTATTATTTGACTTGTCTCTTCATTTGTTTCTAGATTAGTAATAGTAGCTATTAAAGAATTACTATCCTCTTTAATAGCTATAGAATAATTTATTTCATTTAATGTTAATCTTCTTATTGCCAACCTGAACTCCTAAAATCTCTTCTCATGCTATGTATTCGACCAGCCTTAGCCCAATTATTAGTATTATTTGGAGAACTAATTTGTTTTGTTTTTGTATTTAATGAGATACTTGTAGCAATTAAAGCCAGTTCTATATTATTTCCAGTTATAGGCTTATCTGGCATTGTAAAATTTGCTTCTAACCAATTTGTATGAAAATCTCCAGAAATAAAGTTCTTATTATTCATTAGTTCTTTATGAAATGGGATATTTGTCTGAATACCACCAATTTTTAACTCATCTAATGCTCGATTCATTCTAGCGATTGCTTCTTCTCTATTAGAGCCCCACGTAATTAATTTACCGAGCAATGAATCATAAAATAATGGAATATCTAATCCTTCAAATAGCATTGTATCAAATCTCACTCCTGGACCACTTGGTAGTTCTAGTCCTCCAATTAATCCGAGTGAGGGCATGAAATCATTAAAAGGATCTTCTCCATTAATACGACATTCAATAGCCCAGCCTACAGGAGATGGCTTATTGGGATATAAGTCTTTTAATGATTGACCTAAAGCAACCTTTAGTTGCATTTTAACTAAATCAATACCATATACTAATTCTGTGACTGGATGCTCGACTTGTAATCTTGCATTTACCTCAAGAAAGTAAAATTCTCCTGAAGCTTCATCAAGTAAAAATTCAACTGTACCAGCATTTTGATAGTTGCATGATTTAGCAGCTTTTATTGCTGCATCAGAGATAGCTTCACGTAATTGTTCATTTACTGCAGGCGAAGGAGCTTCTTCTATTAGTTTTTGGTGACGGCGTTGAATAGAACAGTCCCTTTCTCCAAATGCAATAACGTTTCCATGTGCATCAGCCATTATTTGTATTTCAATATGCCTAGCATTTGATACAAATTTTTCTAAGAAAATTGTTGCATCACCAAAGGCAGATGCTGCTTCAGCTGCTGCAATTTCAATTGTTTCAAGTGCTTCATCAAGAGTATTAATGATTCTTATTCCTCTACCACCTCCACCAGCAGAAGCTTTTACTAGTACTGGAACTCCTATTCTTTCTATTTCTTTTAATATTTCATCTGTGTTATTTCTGTCAACATCATTTTTCCCAGGAGCTATAGGTACATTTGCTGCCATCATTATCTCACGTGCGGATGTTTTGTTTCCAATAGCACGCATTGCATCTGCACTAGGCCCAATAAAAATAATTTTATTTTGTTCACAAGCTTCAGCAAATAGTGGATTTTCAGATAAAAATCCGTAACCAGGGTGAATTGCATCGGCCTTCATTTCTTTTGCTGCTTTAATAATATTGTCAATTGAAAGATATGACTTACTTGATTCCGGAGGCCCTATACATATTGCTTCGTCTGCATGTCGTACGTGCAATGAATCTTTATCTGCTTCAGAATAGACTGCAACTGATTGTATGCCTAGCTCCCTGCAGCCTCTAATAACTCGTAATGCAATTTCGCCACGGTTGGCAATAAGTACTTTTGTAATTTTATTTGTCATTGTTTCTCACTAGTATTTGCTATTAATTCTATTGTTCTTGTCTGCTTTAATTGAATTAAAGTTGCTAAAATATCTTCTCGTTTTATCTGTCCTAAATCATCGCCATTTCTTGTTCTAACTGCAACTGTATTTGACTCCATTTCTTGATCTCCTACTATAAACATGTAGGGAATTTTTTTTATTTGAGCATTACGAATTTTAGCACCCATTCGTTCACTGCCATCATCTACGATTGCATTAATCATAGATTGTTTATATTCTGATTGTACTTCATAGCAGTAGTCTATATGTTTATCTGTTATTGGAATGATAATTAATTGAGTAGGTGAAAGCCAAAAAGGTAATTTCCCAGCAGTAAATTCTAAGTAAATTCCTATAAAACGTTCCAATGAACCCAGTAGTGCTCGATGAATCATAGTTGGCTGTTGTTCGCTGCCATCATTACTAATATAACGTAAATTGAAACGCTCAGGCATTGCTTGGTCAAGCTGAATCGTACCTAGTTGCCATGATCGATTCAATGCATCCTTCAGATGCATTTCAATTTTAGGACCATAAAATGCTGCTTCAGCTTCAGACACTTCATATTTAAACCCAGCATTTTTGACTGAGTCCATTAATAATTGCTCAGCAACGTCCCAGTCTTTTGGATTGCCAATAAAATTCTTACCTCTTGTTGCGACATACATGGTTAAATTTTCAAGGCCTAAAACTGAATATATTTCTTTTGTCATGTCAAATAATTTTGCTATCTCATCATGCAATTGTTCAGGAGTACAATAAATATGGGCATCGTCTTGTGAAAATGAGCGAGCTCTAGTTAATCCATGCAATACCCCAGATCGTTCATTTCGATGCAATCTTGTGAATTCTGCAAGTCTAATAGGTAATTCTCTATACGAATGTCGTGTATGACCGTACAAGACGCAATGTCCTGGACAATTCATTGGCTTTATTCCCATTTCTTGTTCATCGATTGGAACTAAAAACATGTCACCGTGAAAATTATCATAATGACCTGAAGTTTTCCATAACTTTGAATCAAATAGTTGAGGCGTAATTACTTCATCATAGCCATACGTTACATATAGTTCACGTAGAAAATCAGTAAGCTCATTATAGATGTAAGTTCCTCCTGGAAGAAAGAATGGTGAACCTGGTGATATAGGATCAAGAAAAAATAAATCTAATTCTTTACCAAGCCTACGATGATCTCTTGCAGCTGCTTCTTCACGAGCAGTAAGATATGATTCAAGTTCTTCTTGTGTAGCAAATAATGCTCCATATATTCTCTGTAGCATTGGGTTTTTTTCATCACCTTTCCAATAGGCTCCTGCCACATGCGTTAATTGAAAGGAGCCAACTTGTCCAGTTGATGCAGCATGGCCTCCACGACAAAGATCTTCAAATTTAGCATGCATAAAATGACCAACTGTATCTCCTTCAATGTCATCAATGAGCTCAAGTTTATAAGGTTGTTTAGCAAATATTTTCTTCGCTTCATTTTTTGAAATTTGCTCTCCAGTAATAGGCACATTTCTCTTAACAGATTTTTTCATTCTTTTTTGTAAAATAATAAGATCTGCAGGTGTCAATGATCTTGGTAAATCGAAGTCGTAATAAAAACCCGTTTCAATAGAAGGCCCAATAGCATACTTGGCTTCTGGGAACATTTCTAATACAGCTTCAGCAAGCACATGGGCAGCAGAGTGCCGCATTTTAGCTAACTGCTCTTCATCAATTTGAGTGTCTTTATTTGTATTCATTTTTTTATTACTATCAAAATAGCATATATATAATTTTTATTATTGTAGCTCTTAGATTCTTTAACAGAAATTATATATTAATTTTTCTTTTATTTACATTGACTCTTGTCATAAATACTACCTACTCTGTTTACAGATTGATAGTAATGGGCGGTTAGCTCAGTTGGTTAGAGCGCTTGCTTGACATGTAAGAGGTCACTGGTTCGAATCCAGTATCGCCCACCATATTTTAATTTTTCAGACAGTTACTATTATGAAAAGAATATTTCTTATTGCTTCTATTTTATTTATTGCAGGATGTGGCAGTAATACGGCAGAACAACCCAACAACACTACATCACAAACAGATACTCCAGAAGTTATCAAGCAAGTTAAACCACTGTATTCTGGTACACTTTTTGTTTCACCAGACAT
Organism: Chloroflexota bacterium; assembly: GCA_003228125.1. Classification (GTDB taxonomy): domain Bacteria; phylum Chloroflexota; class Dehalococcoidia; order UBA2979; family UBA2979. The sequence continues at coordinate 71,588 of QGNP01000005.1, forward strand.
ATTGGATAATTCTGACCCGTCTTTTTTTGTGTCATTAGAGAAAATTACAGATGAACAAAGGAGAATGTTTGATAGAAGAAATGGCATGAATGAATCATATGGTGGTGGCAAATGGATAGAGATAGTTCCATTTTTGTTTATTGCTTATTTTTCTGATGGACAAGAAATTGAAGTGCAGGTAAATAAAGAATTTGAAAATGTAAATACAGCAAAAGAGGTTGCATTGCCATATCTAGATGCCATTGGTAAATTGCCCTCATTATTCAGAAAAGACGTTGAAACAATCTGGCTGCATAAAGGTACTAAAGGCTTTGGAGGAGGTAATAATAATTTATTAATCCACCATGGCAGAGGATTAGAATATATGAAAGATGGACTATTAGAGGAAGCATTTTTACATGAAGCATCGCACACTTCATTAGATCGCGAACATGCTTCTTCAAAAGGGTGGTTAGCAGCTGTGCAAGCTGATGGTGGTAATTTCATCTCAGATTATGCAAAAGAATATCCTCCAGGGGAAGATGTTGCAGAAACATTTCCAATATGTTTTGCTGTGCAGTATAAACCAGAGAGCTTAAAGAATGGCGACATCCAGAAAATCAAAAAAACTATTCCAAATAGACTAGCATATTGCAATAAGGTTTTTGAAACATACAGTATGAATAAAGAAATAACACAACCTGCTGCAACAAAACTTGGCAACGTAGCAGGAAGAGAAGTATATTTGAGAGGCTACTTGCATGGTTATGCGCGTAGTGATTCGCATCAACATGGTTATGGATTAAGCTATTATACTGGAATTTGGTCAACATTTGAAACATATCAACCTGACCGTTACCAGCGTGGACATGGCACATGGATAACACCAAATAATGAAAACTATGATGAGCCTTTATGCCCAACTGGAACAGTTGCAAGAGATAATTGGCCAGAACGTGCACCGTCATATCGTGATGTATTTCAAACAATTGAAGGTGGCCCTGGATATTGGGGAAATACAGTTTTTCCTGATACACAAATGAAGTATCGCGTCAATGTTATTACTGACTGCTACACAACACAAACATCCTCACCTGGGTGGAATTGGGGTGGTAATAACAATTTAGACAATCAAGCTGGACTCGCCCAATTAAGCAATACATTTTTGTATCCACCTGATGGTATAACATTTGAAAGAGGTGCTAATGGTGATTTTTTAGGACAAGGCTGGATGATACTGCCATTAACTGATCAGGATCCACAAAACATAGCACTAGGAACCAATAATTGGACATTGTTTTTAAATGCTGCTAATTTTAGTGGTCCCACAGTGTATATGACCCCGCAGGGATGGAATCGTATTACAGAAAATTACCCACCTGCAGAAGGAAGGGCCCTTGATACATTAACTACAAATAGTACTTTTAGACCACTTGCTGATGAAATCGGTATGACTAATGCCCGCGAAGCTATTATTGGTGCAGAAACTTATACACAAATACCAGCATTGATGTATCCAGTTGATAAGAAAGGTCGAACCATTTTCCATCAAGATGTAAAATTTTATTCAAAAAAATCTATATATAATGATTTTCTAGCCCATCGTAATAATGGCTCGTCGCTTACAGCAAATCGCTTAGATTCAGAAGGATATGAGATAGGTAAAATTACAGATACGGACTTTGGTTTTCGATTAGATGGTAAAGAGATTGCTGGTATTGATAATATTGTTGAAACAAAAGCATTTTCTGATACAGCATGGGGATTTCAATGGCATGATCAAAGTACGTCAGGTATATTTCCTCAATATTTTAGTACAAGAGACATTATTAAAAATGGAGATAGCCACACTATACAAGTAGCTATCTCAGAGCAAGATGTGCCAATAGAAGGTAGGGAAATTCTTGTTACCTCTCCACCTCAAAAAGGTGGTAGAGACTATGCAGTTAATTCGTATGAGCCTCCTGCTGCGGGATGGCCCAATCCAGAAAATGACCAGACTTACACAGCTAAATTGATTGATGGTTCAGTAATTACATATGGTTGGTATCGTTTTATCGATCAACCTGCAATTAGCAAATTAAATCTTAATGAATCACAAAAAGCATCACTGCAATCCATTATTGAAAGCATGCATACTATGAACTGGAGTACAGACAATCCTGTTTTGTCTGCTCCCACATTTGGTTCACTTGTTGAAATTGACAAGGCATTGATTGTCCAACCCCCAATTGGTATGGAAATTGGATATGTGCCTGTTGCCTTATCTCAAAGATAAAATTATTGGCACCACCAGTTATCCTGTAATCTTCGTTTACTAAGAATAAAATCATTGCTATGATTCAATGATGAAACAATTTTTATTTATTGGAACTATTTTATTTATTGTCGGTTGTGGGAGTAATACAGCAGAACAAGGAGCCTCACAACCTATTTCACAACAAGTGCCAAAAGTTCAAGAACTAGAGAAAGAGCCTCTAGGCAAAAGCTGCACGCTGGATAATGGTGAGATCGTTGAAGATGGTTGGCGAGGAAAAGGGGCTGGCAATAACTACTGTAATAATTGTTTCTGCTCAAATGGTATGCTTGGGTGTACAGAAATGGCATGCCTTCCTACGCCTGTTGCAAAGCCTGCACCTGCTGTAGCATCAGCACCTGACCTAAAGTGGCCAGTTCCAAAAACACTATCAGAATTCAATTTTACGATAAAAGATATTCCTGGCGGACAAGTAGAAACTGTATACCTGGAAGATAATGCTTTGCGTATTCATTTTGCTCGCTTTGATTCTGTCCCAGAAATTATTTATAATGATATTAAGCAAGCATTTATTAGTGCTAATCAATATCTCCCTTTCCCAATAGGTTTATATGAAGGGATAGGGGATTTTTATGTGACACCATGGCATCGTACTAAATCAGACCATAAAATAGTCCTTAATTATCGATGTACATATACTCCATACTGTAAAGAGCAGTATGAGGATCTATTGAGACCAATGAGAGATCAATCTCAAGGCTCAGCTATGTTAAATGATTCACCAGCTGTATTTGAAGTGGTATGGCCAACAGCTGATTACAATATGCGAAGACATTTACCAGAAAGCCATATAATGGTTGCTGCTCATGAATGGATGCATGTGTTTGTATCAGCGCATGATATTAAATCAAAGATTATGTTTCAGCCTGGATTAGAGAATATTGCACGAGTCGGCCCAATTTGGCTTGAAGAGGGAATAGCTGATTATATAGGAAAAACATTTTCTCAGTTGTATAATACCGATGATCAATATGACGACAATTTTGTCGAAGTAGTAGAGCGATTATTGACTGGCATCGTTCAACCCGCTATTGCACAGACTCCAGATATCAATAGGAGCACTATTTTATCAAAATGTGAAACGCCAGCTGACCAATTGGAAGCCGAAGCTACAAATGAAGGAAATATTGATCCAAGCTGGCGATGTGTTGCTGGTGTTCCAGCAGTTTCATATCTCATGTATCTAAACAATGCACAATCGATAGATTCAATCCTGAATTACGTTACAGAGATGACAGAATTTGGCTGGCAAGAATCATTCACCCGTAATTTTGGTCGTAGTGTAGATGAATTTTATAAAGAGTTTGGTCTGTTTACAGCCTTGCCACATGATAAACAACTCGAAGTTATTAAATTTTTGGGCTAACTATATTTTGTGTTATTTACTTATAACAAGCTCTATTTAGAATATCAAAATACATATCTCATTATTTTATAAATAAGTTAATAAAACAAGAAAAGAACAAATAGTGTATTGATTAATAACCAATACACTATCTATTTGTCTTGAAAAAATTCCGATTGAATAGTGAAATTTTAAAGCGAAGTAGTACTTATCGTCTTTCTTCTTTAGGTCGAGCTTCGTTTACACGAAGA
>QGNP01000006.1 GCA_003228125.1 Chloroflexota bacterium
AGTGTAGATTTTAAGATTGTAGTTGACTTTTTCATTGCTTATTTCCTGTTCTATGTAAGACATCATGGAACCATCAGGAGAAAGTTGCCAATCTTTAGTAAAATTTTTTGATAGAGTGGTTATGTTAGTCATTATATTATTTTTAATTAACATTAATTGACTTCCATTTTTATTAAAGATAACTGTCAGTATCTCTTCATTTTTTGCGTAGATTGGTATCATGCCTAATTCTTTTTTGCTTTCAAAAACTATAGTTTTTATTCTTTTATATAAGTCATAAGTTATAATTCTTTCTGTATTTTCTTCTGAAGTTGATCTATAGATAATTTGATTTTTTTCAATATTAATAATTGGCGCAATCATTAGATCGGCATCGTTGCCTATCGTTATAGTTTGCTTTGTTTTTAAATTCAATGCTGATATTTGTGAATTAGTTCTTGGATTTTTATCTGATTGATTCACTGAAGGTAAAGTAAAAATAAAGAATGAATTAAAAATTTTATCAGCAGGGTTTAAGCTCCAATTAGCAACATGCTGAAAATCAGCAATAATTTTTTTATCAGTGAGATTATTAGGATTTATTTCATAAACAGTATCTTTATAGATATCATATTCAACTGATACTAATTTGACATCACTGTCTCTATTTTTGAAAGTTATTAGATCTGTCTTAGAACTATAAGTAAAAGTTGTTATTGCAATTATTAAAATTCCAAAACAAGCAAATAGCAGTTTCTTGAATTTCAATTTTAGAAATTGCTTATTTAATAAATTCATAATTTTTTTATACATGATTTAAATGTACAATAACATTGATCAAAAACATATATTATTGAAAGGTGACATTTTGTTTTTAGTTTATTTTTCAGTGCTTAAAAGTTCACCACTGGCATTTATTATAATAATAAGCGCGTTAAGTATTTCATTGCTCTTGGGACTTGTATTGCATGAAATTGTACATGGGTTTATTGCCTATAAATTAGGAGATCCTACAGCTAAAGAAAATGGTCGGCTTTCATTAAATCCATTAGCACATTTAGATCCTTTTGGATCGTCTTTAATTTTCTTTGTTGGTTTTGGTTGGGCAAAGCCTGTGCCAGTCAATCCAAATTATTTTAAAAATCCTATCAAGGATATGGCAATTGTAGCTTTAGCAGGACCTCTAACGAATATAATTATAGCTGTTTTAAGTTCCATTCCTTTTCTTTTAGGACTTTTAATTCCAACACATCCTTTAGTACCTCCAAATTATGCAGATCTGATAGTATCATTTTCAAAATTGAGTCCGGCAAATTTATTTGGTTTATTTTTTGGTACAATTACGTTTATAAATGCAACTCTTGCAGTTTTTAATTTAATTCCGATTCCACCACTAGATGGTTTTAAGGTTTTACTAGGTATTTTACCTGAAAAAGTAGTAAACAATTTATCAAGTTTAGAAAAATGGGGACCAGGCATTCTTATTGTTTTAGTATTAATGCCCTTTTTATCCAATGGATCCATTAGTCCGTTGTGGTGGTTTATTGCTCCATTGAGAGATATGTTTATTAATTTTTTTGCAAGCTCTATGAATGATTGGTCATTTATGGTGAATGAACTGTTGAAATGACCAGATTTTATGCATGAAGCTTGATAGAATAATTCAAATAGATTGTAGTAGGGATTAAAATATATGAAAATAGGCATCATTGGGACTGGGTTAATTGGTGCGTCAATTGGTTTAAGATTAAAATCACATGGTGAAGAAAAAATTATTGTTGCAGGATTTGATAGCAATAAGGATAATCTTAATCTTGCTTTCAAAATTGGCGCTATTAGCAAAAAAATGAAATCAGCAAAAGAACTTATTTTAAATTCCAATTTAATAATTATAGCTACTCCAATTTTAGATATAAAAAACATATTTATTGAAATAAAGAGAATAGATTCTTCAAATAAAATTAATGATCTTATAATTACTGATACTCTTTCAACTAAAGAAAAAGTGATAGATTGGGCTATTGAAATCTTGCCAAGTAATGTTGTTTTTATTGGAGGGCACCCAATGGCAGGTTCAACTGAAGTGGGTCCTAATTATTCAGATGGAAACATGTTTGAAGGAGCCAAGTGGGTATTAACTCCAATAAAAAATGTTCCTAGTGCTGCAATCGAGTCTGTTTTAAGTCTCATAGAAGCAATGGGCGCTGAATCTATGTTTATGGATGCCAAAGAACATGATTCATATGTAGCTGCTGTTTCTCACATGCCACTTTTTTTACAGTATGCTTTATTTATCCTTGTAAGAAATTCCAATGCTTGGAGTGAATTATCCATGTTGGCATCAAGTGGATTTAAAAGCGCTACAAGATTAACTGGAACTAATCCTTCTTTAGCTTTTGATATTAATGAAACTAATCAAGAGAATATAGTTCATTGGATAGGACGATATGTCGATGTCTTGAATCAACTAAAAGAATTGTTACAAAATAATTCTAGCAGAGAAGATTTTTTTAGATTAATTGGCTCAACTAATCTTGATTATTTAAAATTTGATGAAGGTGCAATTGGAAGAGAACATTGGGGTGAACCATTGACCGATGTACCAGATTTCAATGTCTTTGATTTACTTATGGGCGGCATGTTAACAGAAAAATTAAGTAGATTAGATATGAATAATAAAAAATAAATTTATTTTGGTAAATTAATGGATAAAACTATTTCTAGACCTGCAAAATTGAGAGGCGTAGTTAAGCCACCTGGTGACAAGTCAATTAGTCATCGATCCTTGATTTTTAATGCCGTAGCAAATAAACAATCTTTAATCAGTGGACTACTTCTTTCTGATGATATTTTGTCTACTATTAGAATTTTACAAAAACTGGGAGTTCAAATAGATATTGCAGAGAATGAAAATATTTGTAAAGTTTATGGAGTAGGATTACATGGATTGCAAGTGCCACAAGATGATTTGGATTGCGGTAATTCGGGCACAACTATGAGATTAATGATTGGATTATTAACTGGCATTAAAGGAAACATTCAATTAATTGGCGATCAGTCTTTACAAAAAAGACCTATGGAAAGAATAATAGGTCCTTTAAATCAAATGGGAGCAAATATTCTTTCAGTAAATTCTGATGGATTATGCCCTATTATAGTTCATGGTCAACCTATTAATGGTGGTCAAGAAATTAATTTAGAGATTGCTTCTGCCCAAGTGAAGTCAGCTATTCTTTTAGCAGGACTTTACTCAGATGGTTCTACGAAATTAATAGAACCAATTGCTACTAGAGATCATACAGAAAGAATGCTTACGGCAATGGGCGCTCAAATTTCTATTAAAGATAATCAAATCGAACTTATTGAACCACCTAATTATTTAAATTCACAAAATATAGATATTCCCAGTGATATTAGTTCAGCTGCACCTTGGATAATTGCAGCAGTTATTCATCCGGATGCAGAAATTTTAATTGAAAATGTGGGGATTAATCCAAGTCGTTTTGGAATAATTAAAATATTAGTAAGCATGGGTGCAAACATAGAAATCATTAATAGAAAAACAATCAGCAATGAAGAAGTTGGAGATTTAGTGATTAAATCTAGTGTTCTTAATGGTATAATTGTTTCTAAAGAACTGGTTCCTCAAGCAATTGATGAAATACCTTTAATTGCACTAGCTGCTTGTTTTGCAAAAGGCGAGACACAAATTGCAGGCATTGAAGAATTAAAAGTTAAAGAAAGTGATAGATTAAAGAATACAATAGATATATTGAATCAATTTGGAGGCAATATTACATCCTGCAAGCAGGTAATGATTATCGAAGGATCTCGCATATTAAAAGCAACTCATATTCAATGTAGCGACGATCATCGAATGACTATGTTAGCAGGAATCGCTGGACTTATAGCTGATGGAACTTCAAGCTTAGTCAATATTGATTCAGTTAGTATTTCTTACCCTAGTTTTTGGAATGATTTTGATTTATTATCGATTAATTAGTTTTTAAGGAAATAATAGTGTCATTTATTGTTGTATTGTCTGGGCCATCAGGAGTCGGCAAGGATTCTATTATTGAAAAAATTATAAAGAAAAATAAAAATTTTTTCATGCCAGTAACTATGACTTCAAGATTGAAGCGAAATAATGAAGTTGAAGGAAAAGATTATTTATTTGTTTCTGAAGATGTATTTAAAGAAAAAATTAAAAAAAATGAATTAGTTGAATACTCAACGGTATACAAAAATTTCTATGGTTTACCTAAATCAAGTATGGAAGCTGGAGAATTATCTGGTAAGAATATTATATTACGATTAGATGTCAAAGGAGCTTTAAATTTAGTTAAACAGTTTTCTAATGCAGTATCAATTTTTATTACTCCTGAGGATATCGACCAATTGATAAAACAGCTCAATGCTAGAAATCAGGAAGAAGAAAGCGAAATCGATAGGCGTATTGCTATTGCTAATAATGAAATAAATGCAGCGAATTTATTTGATCATGTTGTTATGAATGAAAAATCAAAATTAGATGAAACAGTTGAAATTATCTTAGATCTCATTTTATATAAAAAATAAGGCAGAAAAATTATCATGAATACTTATTCACTTACGATTGAACAAGTTAAAGATGTGGACTCAAGTCAGTATAATGCTGTTGCAATATATAGAGAAATACGTGCAGATTTCGAGACGCCTTTATCGATATATTTAAAAGTAGATAGCGGTGAATACTCTTATCTTCTAGAATCTGCTGAATTGGGTCACCAAGGTAGGTATTCTTTAATTGGGACTGATCCCTATGATATTTATAAAAGCAATGATGAAGATGACAATGAAGATCCACTCGAAATTATTCAGAAAAAATTACATGAAATTAAAGCACCAAATTCTTCAAACCTTCCAAGTTTTTGTGGTGGAGCTGTAGGATATCTTTCTTTTGAATTTATTTCAAAAATTGAAGAAAGGATTCAAGATAATAAGACTGACACATTGGGTCTGCCAAATTCATTTTTTATTTTCTCAGATACTGTTATAGTTTTTGATCACTTACTGCATAGTATTAAGATTGTTAGTCATGTCAGGCTTCATGGCTCTCTTGTAGAGCAATATAATAAGACAATTGAAAAAATTGAAAAAATTGCAAAAAAAATTGCCAAGCCTTTAGAAAAGTTACCCTATAATCCAATTTCTGGAAAGATTAATCAAAAAATTGAATCAAATTGGGACCCTGATAATTATAAGCAGGCAGTTAACAAATTAAAAGAATATATAGTTAATGGCGATATCATTCAGGGCGTACTATCACAAAGATTTAAAGTAGAAACTGGAGCACATCCTTTTGAAATATATCGTTCTTTAAGAACTATTAATCCATCTCCATATATGTACTATTTAAAATTTAAAGATACTTATATCGTAGGCGCATCTCCGGAATTATTGGTAAAAATTGAAAATAATATAGTCGAGAATCATCCAATTGCTGGCACAAGACCACGTGGTAAAGATTCAAATGAAGATGAATTGCTTGCAAAAGAATTAAAAAATGATCCTAAAGAAATTGCAGAACATATTATGTTATTAGATTTGGGTAGAAATGATGTCGGCAGAGTTGCAGTACCAGGAAGCGTACAGGTAACTCAAAAATTAGATATTGAATATTATTCACATGTAATGCATTTAGTTTCGCATGTAAAAGGAAATCTAAAAGCATCATTAACTCCATATGATGCTCTTAGAGCTTCTTTTCCGGCAGGAACTGTATCAGGAGCACCAAAAATAAGAGCAATAGAAATTATTCAGGAATTAGAACCAGATAAAAGAGGAGCTTATGCTGGTGCAGTTGGATTTTTTAGTACTACTGGTGATATTGAAACATGCATTACAATTAGAACTATGATTATTAAAAATAAAATAGCTTATATCCAAGCAGGAGGTGGAATTGTCTTTGACTCTGATCCACAAAAGGAATATGAAGAAACCCAACATAAAGCAAGGGCATTGATAGAATCTATTCGTGATGCTGAAAATTACAATAACTTGAATAAAATTGGCAAACTTGGTTATTAGTCGATAGGACTTAAAATGTTTTTACTTATAGATAATTATGATTCATTCACTTATAACTTATATCAATATATTGCTGAAATTTCAAATGATGAAATACAGGTTTTTAGGAATGATAAAATATCAATTGAAGATTGCTTACTTATGAAACCAAATTATATTGTGATTTCTCCTGGACCTCGGACACCTAGTGAAGCAGGAATTTGCGTTGATCTAATAAAAAAAGTTGCTGGCAGGATACCCTTATTAGGAGTTTGCCTTGGTCATCAATGCATTGGCCAGGCATTTGGTTCTAGTATTATTCCAGCTGGAGAAATTGTTCATGGTAAAAATTCTATTATTTCACATGATCAACATGGTATTTTTTCTGGCATACCTGAAAATTTTTCAGCAATTAGATATCATTCTCTTGTTGTTTCTGAAGACAATTTATCTTCTGAATTAACGGTGAGTGCTCGTTCAGAGTCAGGTTTAATAATGGGTCTTAGAAATACGAGTTTAAAAATTGAAGGAATTCAATTTCATCCAGAATCTATAGCAACTGATTACGGAAAGCAAATAATAGATAATTTTATAAAAATTTATAAATCTTAATTTACTATAAAAAATAGGGATAGAAATGTCGAATACAAATATATTAAATGCTATTAAAACATTGATCGATGAACATAGAAACTTATCTGAAAAAGAAGCTTATCTTATTATGCAAGAAATTATGCAAGGCAGTGTTTCTGATAAATTAGTGAGTTCTTTGTTAACTATTTTAACATATAAAGGTGAAAGTGTTTCAGAACTAGTTGGCATGAATAAGGCTATGCAAGAAGCATGCTTAAATGTCGGAGATGTACCATTTCCTTTATTAGATACGTGTGGTACTGGTGGTGCAAAAGTAAAGACATTTAATGTTTCTACTGCTGCTGCATTTATAGCAGCAGCAGGTGGGGCTAGTGTTGCAAAGCATGGTAATCGAGCAATGACATCTTCTTCTGGATCTGCAGATTTTCTTGAAGCATTAGGTGCAAATATTTCGCTTGAACCATTAATGGTTTCAAAGTGCATTAATGAAACAGGCATCGGGTTTATGTTTGCTCAAAACTTTCATCCTGCGATGAAATATGTTTCTGGCGTTAGAAAAGAATTAGGATTTCGTACTATTTTTAATTTATTAGGACCATTGACTAATCCTGCACGCGCAAATTGTCGCATTCTAGGTACATCATCTCCCAAAGTTGCAAAAAAAATGGCTGAAGCATTATTGAATTTAAATATGCGTCATGCATTAGTGGTTTGTGGCGAAGAAGAAATCGATGAAATTTCTGTATCAGGTAATACTTTAGTGTATGAAATTAGAAACAAAAAATTAAACGAGTTTATTTTAAATCCTCAAGATTATGGAATACAAAAATACAAAATTACACAATTATTAAGCAGTACCCCTGAAGAGAACGCACAAAAATTTCGAGACATACTCTCTGGTAATGGAGAGTCAGCCCTGCATGATTTTATTGTTATGAATGCTGGCCCAGCTTTGTATGTTACAGGAGTTGCATCTTCAATCAAAGACGGCATCCGTATTGCAGAAGAAGCTATTGATAATGGTGATGCTGCTAGCAAAGTTGCTGCATTTATTGAAGTTACAAAAAAATTATCTAAAAAGTAGTTAATAGGTAAAATAAAATGATTAGAAAAACAAATACAATTTTAGATAAAATTATTTCTGATGTGATGATTGATTTAAATAATAGAAAAAAGAAACTACCTTTGAAAAATATTATGAATGATTGCGAAAATCATAACAGAAGTATAGTTAGCTTAAAAGGAAGATTGCTTAATAGGACAATTTATACACCTAAAAAAGCTCAAATGAGCATTATTGGTGAGATTAAGCGCGCCTCACCTTCTAAAGGCATTTTTAATGTTGATATAGATCCAATAGAAGTAGCAGATATTTATACTAAGTCTGGGATGGTGGGTATTTCTATTTTAACTGAAAAAGATCATTTTTTGGGCAAATTAATAGATATGTCCAATTGTTATAACAGTCTTTATGATAACTTTAAGCAGAATAGGCCAGCAATTTTGAGAAAAGATTTTATTGTTGAAGATTATCAAATTTATGAGTCATATTTAAATGGAGCGGATGCCTTTTTATTAATCGTGAAGATTTTGAGCGATCAACAACTATCGCAATTTATTAATTTAGGTCATCAATTAGGCATTGAAACTCTTGTAGAAGTTCAAAATTACGAAGAAATTAATAGAGCTCTAAATGCTGGTGCTAGTTTAATAGGTATTAACAATAGGGACTTACATACTTTTAGTGAAACAATTAATACTACAATTGATTTAATTTCTAAAATTCCAAAAAACATTGTATGTATATCTGAATCAGGAATTAAAGAAGTTGATGATGTCAAAATGTTGAAAAAAACTAATGTATTAGGCATGCTTATTGGTGAAGCATTTATGAATAAAAAATTTAGCAAGAGAGTTATTTTAAAAAAAGCACATTCTCTAATGTTAGCGTGAAATAATGTCAACTATTATAAAAATTTGTGGAATTAAAGATGTGGCTACTGCTGAATTTATTCGTGATGCTGGAGCAGACATGATTGGTTTAGTTTTTACCGATTCGCCAAGAAAAATTGACACTCTAACAGCATCAAGTATTGTAAGATCACTAGGTGAACCGTTAAGAAAAAAAATACTAGAAGTTCCACCTCCAATGCTAAGAGCAACTGATGATCAATGGTATATGCGTAGTCATCAAATTTTAGAATCTTATTTGCAGCACAAAAGACCGTTGACTGTGGGGATATTTGCTAAAGAATCGATAGATGAAATTAATGAAATAATAGAAAAAACAGATATTGATTTAGTGCAATTAGCGGGAAATTATAAAATAGAAGATTCCTTATCTATTACAAGACAAACTCTTTTTGCTCTTGGTGTCAATCATGCAACATCAAAAAAAGATATTCTAAAACAAATTACTCCTGGCCATGTTTTATCAATCATATTTGATTCCTTTAATAATAAAAATATTGGTGGTAGTGGTATTTCGTTTGATTGGAACGATTTTTTTAATATAGATTTAGACATGCCATATATGCTTGCTGGAGGATTAAATGTGCATAATATCGAATCAGCAATAAAAAAATTAAATCCATGGGGAGTTGATGTATCTTCTGGTGTTGAAGAAAAAGGTTGTAAAAGTAAGGCTTTAATTGAAGAGTTTATAAAAATTGTTCGGAGAACTAATGCGTAATTTATTTCCTGATAACGAAGGACATTTTGGTGAATTTGGTGGGAAATTTGTACCAGAAACATTGATGCCTGCCTTAGATGAACTTGAGGATATATTTCGATTAGCAATTAATGATAATAATTTTACTGAAGAATTAGATCATTTATTAACTTCTTATGTTGGTAGACCAACTCCATTAACTTTTGCTAAAAATTTAACAAAAAAATTAGGGTTTAAGATCTATCTTAAAAGAGAAGATTTATGCCATACGGGTGCTCATAAAATTAATGCTGCGATTGCTCAAGGGTTACTTGTTAAAAAGATGGGTAAATCTAGAGTTGTTGCAGAAACAGGGGCAGGCCAACATGGAGTTGCAACAGCAACGGCATGTGCTCTTTTAGGAATAGATGCTGTGATTTATATGGGCGCTAAAGATTATGATAGGCAAAAAATTAATGTCGCTAGAATGCGGTTGCTAGGTGCGACTGTTATAAAAGTTGATTCTGGATCTCAAACTCTGAAAGATGCAATTAATGAGGCAATCAGAGATTGGGTTACAAATGTAAGTACTACTCATTATTTGATAGGCAGTGTTGTAGGTCCTCATCCTTATCCTGAAATTGTCAGAAGCTTTCAGTCAATTATTGGAAAAGAAGTTAAAGATCAAATTATGATTGAGGAGAAAAAAATGCCGGATATTGTTATTGCTTGTGTTGGAGGCGGCTCTAATGCAATGGGTATTTTTCATTCATTTATCGATGAAGAAAATACCAAGTTAATTGGTATTGAAGCTGCTGGTGAGGGATTAAATAAAAAACATGCAGCTACGCTATCAGTGGGCACAACAGGTATTTTGCATGGAATGAAATCGTTGGTCTTGCAAAACTCTGATGGACAAATACAAGAAGCACATTCTATTTCTGCTGGCTTAGATTATCCTGGAGTTGGACCTGAGCATGCATGGTTAAAATCTATTAAGCGAGCAGAGTATTATAGCGTTACGAATGAAGTTGCTTTAATGGGAGTGAAATTGCTTTCTGAATCTGAAGGAATCATACCAGCATTAGAAACAGCTCATGCTGTAGGATATTTACCTGAATTAACAAATGTTCTTAATGAACAATCCGTCCTTGTCCTTAATGTGAGCGGCAGGGGAGATAAAGACATGGATATTATTTCTGAGAAGTTAAACTTTTTTAGTACATAATTGAAACTATGCTATGAATATATCAACTCGAGAGACTTATTTTATTATTTGTGCATTTTTTTTCTATTTGATTTTTTTATTTGGCTTGCTATTATCAACAATAGAATACTTTAATTTTCAAAATTATGAATTGTTTAAAAAAAATTTTGGATTATTTTCTTCTATTTTTTGGCAAATAACTGTAATAATTTTTTTTCTAAACTATAGCAAGAAGAAAGGGTTGACTAGAATATTTTATGGTTTTAATAAACCCAAATCATGGAAAGTTGTTTTGCATGCATGGTTAGGTGCTTATTTAATTTTTAGTTCTTATGGACTAACAATTTATTTACTTGAATATTTTGGATTCGAAAGTATTTCTGCTTTATCTAAAATGCAAGAACTGCCTTTTAATAGAGATGATAATATGATTATTCTTTTTATTTTAGTTACATCAATTACAATACTTGCTCCACTTGTCGAGGAACTCTTATTTCGCGGATTTATGTTGAATGCTTTGCTTTTTCATATGTCTGTGAAAAGAGCTACTTTTATAAGCGGGCTATGTTTTGCAATTTTTCATTTACAATTAACAGTTTTAATTCCTTTTACATTAGTAGGATGGTTATTTGCAACTATAAGAATAAAATCAGGCTCATTATGGCCTTCTATTTTTGCACATGCGGGTGTAAATTCAGTTAGTACATTTTTTCTTTTATTGCAGTGAGGTTTTTTTGTGAACTCCAGAATTGATCAATTATTTATAAATTTAAAAAAAGATAAGCAGTTTGCTGTGATTCCTTTTATTCCTATTAATTGGCCTGGCACTGATGATACAATTTCGATTGTAGAAACAGCTTTGTCGGCAGGAGCTGATGCAATCGAATTAGGAATTCCATTTAGCGATCCATTAGCAGACGGAGCAACTAATCAATTAGCATATCAAGAAGCACTTAAAAATGGCTCTAAAGTTGATAATCTTTTTAAAATAGTAGATAAATTAAGAACTCGAAATGTAAAAAAACCTCTGATTGCATTTAGTTATTTCAATCCTATCTATCGGTATGGCATTGAAAAATTTATGATCAATGCCGAAGTCAGTGGGCTAGATGCAATTATTATTGTAGATTTACCACCCGAAGAGTCAATAGATTTTTCTCAGTTGGCTAAAAAACATAAAATGCATCAAATTTTTTTACTTGCTCCTAATTCTAATGAAAAAAGAATTGAAAGCGTTATAAAATTGGCATCAGGATTTCTTTATTGTGTTAGTGTAGCCGGGACAACTGGCGTAAGAGATAATTTTTCTACTGGTCTTGAAACATTTGTTAATAAAATTAAAACAAAAACAGATATTCCTATTATTATTGGATTTGGTATTTCTAAAAAAGAACATATAAAATTTATTAAAAAGATTGCTGATGGAGCAGTAGTAGGTAGTGCGTTTGTAGAAACAATTAGAAATTCTAATAATGAAAATCAAAGAGATATGAAAATCTCTGAATTTATTCATAATTTAGTTGAGGTCGATTAAAATAACATCTATCTTTAATTTACAAGAACAGCGAGTATTAAATGAATAAACTATTACGAGGTATCAGAGGTGCCATTACTATTGATGAAAATAGTAAAGAATTAATTGTAGAGGCTTCAGAAGAATTGCTTTCTAAAATGATAGATATGAATAGACTGAACATTACTGACATAGCATCTATATTTTTTACTACTACAAAAGATTTAAATGCTGAGTATCCTGCGGTAGCAGCTAGAAACAAAGGCTTGTTAAATGTTGCTTTATTGTGTACTCATGAAATGGAAATACCTCAGGGATTATCAAAATGTCTTAGGATTCTTATTCATGTCAATACTGAACAAGGATACAATGATTTAAAGCATGTTTATTTAAAAGGCGCAAAAGTATTGAGGCCTGATTTGTTAGGCAGCAATTAAAAGAAGGGATACATCATGATTATAATTATGAAAAATAATTTTTCAGAAAAAGATCTTAATGAAATTAATCTTAGATTGAATGAGAGTGGTTTAAAAGGACAGAAAATTGAAGGAACTGAAAAGACAGTAATAGCAGTAGTTGGGCCAATTAATCCAGAACACAGGGATGAATTTTCAAGAATGGATGGGGTCGCTAGTGTTGTTCGAATTTCAAAGCCATATAAATTATCTTCTAGGGAAACTAATGATCAAGATACAGTAGTTAAACTCCCCTTCAATGTTCAAGTAGGAGATGGTAATTTTGTTGTAATGGCTGGACCTTGTTCGATAGAGAACCATGATCAATTATTTGAAACAGCACAAGCGGTTAAGTCAGCTGGTGCTCATGTATTACGAGGCGGTGCTTTTAAACCACGAAGTTCTCCGTATTCTTTTCGTGGCTTGGGTAAAGAGGGATTGCAATTATTATCTCAAGCAAGAAGCAAGTATAATATGCCTGTAATTACAGAAGTTTTATCTGTAAGAGACGTTGAATTAGTTGCACAATATTCTGATATTTTACAGATTGGTGCGAGGAACATGCAGAATTTTATATTATTGGACGAAGTTGGCAAAACTGGAAAACCAGTTATGTTGAAAAGAGCACTAGCAGGTTCAATAGAAGAATGGCTATTGGCGTCAGAATATATTCTTTCACAAGATAATCCTAATGTTATCTTGTGTGAAAGAGGCATTAGAACATTTGAACAAGCTACTAGAAATACATTAGATTTGGCAGCAATTGCTTTAGTGAAACAATTAAGTCATCTTCCAGTTATTTCTGACCCATCACATGGGACAGGATTATGGAATTTAGTTGAGCCAATGTCACTTGCGAGCGTTGCAGCAGGCGCAGATGGACTTATGATTGAAGTGCATCCAAATCCTGAAGTTGCTCTTTCAGATGGACCTCAATCTTTGAAGCCAGATAATTTTAAAAAACTTATGGATGTTGCGTCTAAATTATCTGATGCAGTTGGAAAGCCGATGGCGTCACTGCCATATTAATAGCCAAAATATTTAATTTTATATTTTTATAAGAAGGACAGTATATTGCTTGAAGATAAACAAGCAGATTCTAAGAAGGCTGAATTGCAGTTTAATAAAGATCAAGTCAATTTTGATGTTGATCTAGCAGTATTTAAGGGGCCATTAAATTTACTTTTGTACGTAATTGAAAGAAATGAACTTAATGTACTAGATGTTCCAATTGTTCATATTGTAAAAAGTTATATAACTTATTTAGAAAATTTTTCAGTTGTAGAATTGCAAGAAGTAAGTAAATTTTTGTTAGTTTGTTCAAGGCTTATGCTTTTAAAATCAAGAAATATTCTACCAAAAGAGTTTGTTCAAAATATAGACGAACTTGATAGTATGGAATTAAATACAGAATTAAATAATTTAACTAATGCATTAAATGAAATCAAAAATTATCAAGAGATTATCCATGACTTAAAAGAACTTGAAAACATAGGACATTCACACTATAGGGAAAATATCTATTCAAAATCAAATAATTTTCAAGAATCATTAGATGGTATTTCTTTAGATCAATTATCAGATTTGTTCAATCAAGCCATAATAAGCATTAAAGATAATAGAACTGACAATGGAGACATTAATTTTGTAGAGGAAGTTTCATTTACAGGAAGAATGGACGCATTTGCTAAAACTTTAAATGAAAAAGGGTCATTAGATTTTTTTGATTATATTGTGCAAGCAAAATCATTGGAGCAAGTTATAGTAGATTTTTTATGCATACTGACATTTATTAAAATTGGCTATATACAAGTTATTCAGCAAAATAAATTTGGGCCTATTTTAATAAATAAAATTAATGATATTGATGAGATGAAATTATCATCAATAATCACAGACTTCTAATGGTACTATTTGAAAGGAGATATAAATTAAACACTTCAAAATAGATACTATTGGTAAAAATAGTGATAATGCTGCTATTACTATTGGAGTATTTGATGGGGTTCATCTTGGACATCAATATTTAATTAATAATTTAATGCAACGCGCTAAAACCTTAGGTATTAGTAGCGGGATAGTTTCATTTAATCCGCATCCAATTACAATCGTAACTAATGAGCACAAATTTAATTATATTCAACCATTATCAGAACGCATAAATGAATTAAAGAAAACAGGAATTGATTTCATTTCTATTATTGAGTTTACTAATGAATTGAGTCAGCTTTCAGCAATAGAATTCTTAAAATTTTTAAAACAAAAGATAAATTATAAGCTACTAATAGTAGGGAATGGTTTTACAATTGGTAAAGATCGGGAAGGTGACTTAAGTGAATTGAAAAGAATAGCAGAAGAATTAGATTTTCAAGTGATTGAAGTTCCTTTAAAAAAAGACAGTATTAATTTTTTTTCATCAAGCATGATACGTAAATATTTATTATCAGGTCAGATAAGTCATGCTAATAAAATATTAGGCCGACATTTTATGATTAGTGGTATTTGTCAAAAAGGAGATCAAAGAGGAAGGATGTTGGGATTTCCAACTATTAATATTCACGTACCTAATAATCATATACTTCCAAAAAAAGGTGTTTATTATACTAAGACTTTACTTGGCAATGAATATTTTTTTTCTATAACTAATGTAGGCACTAGGCCAACTTTTGATAAAGATGAAATACTAGTAGAATCACATTTATTTGATTACAATAAAGATGCCTATGATAAAAAAACTGAGATCTTTTTTTATGAATTTATTAGAGGAGAAATTAAATTTAGTAGTGAGCAAGAGTTAATAGAACAAATTAATGCAGATATCATTATTGCAAAAAAAAATATTATAAAAGAATAGAGTTAATTTTGAATATACAAG
This sequence comes from Chloroflexota bacterium, assembly GCA_003228125.1. Lineage (GTDB taxonomy): Bacteria > Chloroflexota > Dehalococcoidia > UBA2979 > UBA2979. The sequence continues at coordinate 15,322 of QGNP01000006.1, forward strand.
AACAATCAAAAATATTAATGAATAATACTGAATATGGTGATGAAAAACTTAAAATAAACATGCAAAAAGAACTAGAAAAAAAATTGTCAGAAGGAAGACCACTTAATATTTATTGTGGATATGATCCAACGGCTGTTGATTTAACTTTGGGACATATCATTACAATGCGTAAATTACGTGAATTCCAAGAACTAGGACATAATGTTACTTTTTTAATTGGAGGCTTTACTGGATTAATTGGAGATCCTTCAGATAAGGATAAAAAAAGACCAATGCTTTCCCATGAGCAATTAAAGAATAATGCAAAAGAATATACCAGGCAAGCATATAAAATACTTGACCCGAGATTAACCACTATTCGTTCAAATGAAGAGTGGTTAGAAAATCTTTCATCAAAGGAATTCATTAGATTATGTTCAAAATTTACAGTTGCTCAATTTTTAGAAAGGGATAATTTTAGTAAAAGATGGAAGTCCAATGATGCTATTTATTTATCTGAATTTTTGTATGCATTAATGCAAGGTTACGACGCAGTTAAGCTTGCATCTGATGTGCAAGTAGGAGGTAGTGATCAATTGTTTAATTTAATGGCTGGGCGAATCCTCCAAAGAGAATTTAATCAAGATCCTCAAGTTGTAATGACGCTTCCTATTTTAGTGGGTACTGATGGAAAAATACGTATGTCTAAGAGCACAGGTAATTTTATAGGACTAGAAGAGCCTCCTAATGAAATGTTTGGGAAAATTATGTCAATTCCAGACAATGCTGTAGAAAGTTATTTTAAATTATTAACATCAGTCAGTGATGATGATTTTCTTAAATTAACTAAAGCAATAGATAATAAAGCAATGAAAAAAATAGATTTAAAAAAGAAATTGGCAGTTGAGATTATTACTGGACTTTTTTCAATTTCTGAAGCTACGCAATCAGAAAAATACTTTGAAGAAACTTTTCAAAAAAGAAATATTCCTTCGATCATGAATGAGTATAGTCTTGGGTATCAAGAAAGCAATGAGTGTAAACTTTCAAAAATTTTGATTAAAACTCAATTATCAAATGGTGATAAATATGCATCCAGTCTTAGTGAAGTTAGAAGATTGATTTCTCAAAATGCAGTAAGTGTTAATGGCTTAAAAATTGATGAAGACATTGAAGTAAAAATTGGTGATGAAATACGCGTTGGCAGGTATAAATTTTTAAGAATTATTCAGTAATTTTTCATTATTAGTACTGAATTATGACCACCAAAACCAAAAGAATTTGTCATTGCGTACTGTATGTTTAATTTTCTTTTACCTTCTGGCACGTAATCTAAATCACATTCAGGATCTTGTTTAGTTAAGTTTATCGTTGGATGAATAGAATTATTTTTAATACTTAATGCAGTTACAGCTGCCTCAATGGCACCTGCTGCACCAAGAGTGTGACCTATCATAGATTTTGTCGAGTTAATTGGAATATTATACGCATTTTTACCAAATACTTTTTTAATTGCTAAAGTTTCAGTTTTATCATTCAGTACCGTACTAGTACCATGAGCATTAATGTAGTGAATTTGTTCTGCTTTTATTTTTCCTTTTTTTAGTGCTCCTTCCATTGCTTTAATTGCTCCATCACCATCTTCTGCAGGTCGAGTGATATGAAATGCATCTGAGGTTTGATGATATGAAACTATTTCAGCATAAATATTTGCCCCTCTTTTTAAAGCATGTTCCATGTCTTCTAATATTAGACTAGTTGCTCCTTCTGCAAGTACGAATCCATCTCTGTCTTTATCAAATGGTCTTGAAGCTAGTTCTGGATTGTCATTATTTTTTATAGACAATGTTCTAGAGGCTCTAAATGCTGATAATCCTAGTCTGCATATAGCTGATTCAGTTCCACCAGCAATCATTGCTAAAGCATCTCCTCTTTTAATTATTTCGTACGCTGTTCCTATTGCATCTGTTCCTGATGCGCATGCAGAAACAGTATCATAACTTGGTCCTTTAGCACCAGTTTTTATAGATACTTGTCCTGCAGCCATGTCAGCAATATACATTGGTATTAAAAGAGGAGATATTCTATTTGGGCCTTTGTTAATTAAAGTATCATATTGTTGCTCGAGAGTTCGTATGCCTCCTATGCCAGATCCTATAATAACTCCAACATTATCAGCAATTTTTTCTATTTGTAACATTGATTCTTTTACTGCTTCATCAGAAGCAATAATTGCTAGTTGAGTAAACCTATCCATCCTTTTTTGTTCCCGCTTATCTAAAAAATTAGACATGTCAAAATTTATTTCTCCAGCAATTTTGACATCGATGTCAGAAGTATCACATGATCTTACTTTTGATATTCCACTTTTACCAATTAATAAATTTTGATATGTTTCTTGAGTCGATGTGCCTACGGGTGTAATCATACCAATTCCTGTAATAACAACTCTTTTATTTTGATTACTTATCATTGCTTATTACTCCATTTTTTTAAAATAATTGCTGAATTATGCCCACCAAGTCCAATTGAGGTACTCATTGCATATTCTATATCTTTCTTTCTTGCCTGATTAGGCACGTAATCTAAATCACAATCTGGATCTGAGTCATTTAGGTTAATAGTAGGAGGTACAATCTGTTCTTTGCACACTAAGGCAGTTATAGCTGCTTCTACTGCCCCTGTTGCACCCATCATATGTCCAATCATGGATTTTGTTGAAGAAATAGCAATATGATTAGCATGGCTTTTAAAAATTTTCTTAATAGCTTTTGTCTCTACTTTGTCATTAATTGGAGTTCCAGATCCATGAGCATTAATATAATTTATTTTATCTAAATCTACATTTCCTTTTTCTATTGCGTTATTCATTGCTAGAACAATTCCTCTACCATCCTGATGAGGATTTGTCATATCAAACCCATCTGCGGCATTGCCAGCTGATATAACCTCAGCATAAATATTTGCTTTTCTACGCAAAGCTACGGAAAGTTCTTCTAAAATTAAAATAGCAGATCCTTCTGATAAAGTAAAACCACTTCGATTTATATCAAATGGCTTACATGCACTTTTAGGATCTTCGCTAATAGCTAGCGCTTTCATTGATTGAAATCCGGCAAGAAATATTGGTTGCATTGATGCTTCAAAACCACCTGTTATCATTGTATTAGCATCACCTCTTTTAATTATTTCAAATGCCTCTCCAATTGCTGTGCCGCCAGTAGCACATGCAGCAGTAATTGCAAGATTAGGACCATATGCTCCAAGTTCAATAGATAAGAGCCCAGATGCTGTGTCTGGAAGCATATGAGTTATTAAGAAAGGCGATACTCGTTTTGGTCCTTTGCTGATTAATTTTTCATTATTTTCTAGTAATAGATGCGATCCACCAATACCAGTTCCTAAAGCAATTCCTGTTTTTTCAGCATCTATTAAAGGAATTTCTAATTCGGCATCATTAAGAGCTTCTTTAGCAGCTGCTATTGCCAGTATTGATGAGCGATCAAGTCTTCTATGTAATTTAGTATTGACGTAATCTTCTTCATTAAATTTTTTTAATTCTCCTCCATATTTACAATCAAATTGAGAAGTATTAAATGATTTAATGTAGTCTATTCCTGATTGACCATTAATTAAAAGTTCCCAACTATCTTTTGTATTGTTTGCTAATGGAGTCAGCATTCCTATTCCAGTGATTACCACTCTTTTATTCATCTGTTTGAAAATCTACTTGGTAATTTCTTAATAACAAATCTATATCTTTTAACTCTTCAAAAATTGATATTGCCTCAACATTAGGTTTATATTTTTTAACTAATTTGGATAAAACATGACCTGGTCCTATCTCAATATAAGTGTTGATTTTTTTCATTGACATAAATTCCATATTTTTATACCAAAAGACAGGCCTGTGAATTTGATTAGATAGTTCATCTTTAATTTTTTCAGCAGTATCTAATAATTTTGAAGAAATATTAGAAAGTATTGGTACATTTGGTTCGTTAAAATGATATTTATCAATAAATTTTGCAAATTGCATAGATTCATCAATATGAAGTTCAGTATGACTAGAGACTTTTAATTTTAATTCTATTGCCTTTGCTCTCATCAATGAAACTATTTCTTTACTTCTTATAATTGCAGTTTGATGTCCAGCTATGACAACTTGATTATTTAGATTGTAATTAGCTATATCTACTCTATCATTTAAAGATTTAGTTGCTTGCTTACATATAGTTTTAACTTTTTCTATATCTAGGCCAATTATTCCAAGCATTCCAACAGGTTTTTTTATGTAGTTGCTTTGCATTATTTCTGCTCTTTTAGATGCAATTTTTATCCCATCTGAAAATGCTATGCAATTACTTGCAATAGCAGCAGTTAATAATCCTAAAGAATGCCCTGCAAAAAGTTTAGGGCTAATATCATAATTGCTATGTTCTATTTTTTCTTGCATATAATTAAACAATGCGATAGATGTTGCAATAATTGCAGGCTGAGTCACTAAAGTATTAGATAATTCTTTTTCACTACCTGTTTTGCATAATTCAGTTAAGTCAAATTTTAAAACATCATTAGCTTCCTGAAATAATTTTTGTGCTGGAATAGATGAATTGAGAATTAAATTTGCCATTCCAGGTTGTTGAGCGCCTTGTCCAGGAAACATCAGTGCAATATTAGATTTTGACATTGCTATATCCTATTTTTTTATTTTATATTTAATATATATTTCTCTTTTTATCATATATTGTTTAGGAATTAAAATATTGCTTATAAAGCAAAAGTTTTTTATTTGTCCTTTGCATATACTATTTCTTTAATAGTTTTTGGTAAATATTTAAATAAATCAGATGCTTTTGAAGAAATATTTCCTATATTTTTTTCAACTTCTTGACCTGCCAGAGCATGGGCATACACTCCAAAACAAGCAGCATCAATTGGAAGTAATTTTTGTGATAAAAAGCCACCTATTAATCCACTTAATATATCACCTGTGCCCGGAGTAGCTAAGGCAGGTACAGAAACATCAGAAATCATTATGTTATTTTCAGAAACTATAATTGTGCCTGGCCCTTTTAAAATAACAGTTGCTTCAGTTTTTTTTGCTAAGATTGATGCATATTTTATTCTATTACTTTGAATTTCAGTAATGCTTTTTTTTAGTAGTCTGGCCATCTCTCCTGGGTGGGGAGTTAGAATTACATTTTTTGAAAGCTTGAATGGCCAATTCTCCATTTTAGCTAAAATATTTAAACCATCAGCATCTAAAATTAATGGTATAGAATGTTTATTTTTTTTTAAAAATTCGATTATTTTATTAATTAATAGAACTGTTCTTTTATTTTGAGAAATACCTGGGCCGATTACAATTGCATTAAAATTATCGACTTGACGAATCAATTGAGGAAAAATTGATTCGTCAAGATATTCTGAATTACCAGTATCAAATAGTGTCAATTCTGGTTGTTTAGTAATATTAATTTGCTGTACAAATTTTGATGATGCTAAAGTAATAATTCCAGCACCAGCTATTGCAGCAGCTTCACAAGTTAATATTGCTGCTCCTGGATAAATCCTTGATCCAGCGATAACTAATATTTTTCCAAAATGACCTTTATTACTTGCGCTTTTTCTTTTGATTATGTTTTTATGAAAATCATTTTTAGAAATGATGTGAGCAGACGAGCGTTCTTTAATAAAATGATCAATCCCTAATCCTTCAATTATAATGTTTCCAACCTTAGAACTTCCAGGTTGTTGAGTCATACCTATTTTGATTGCACCAAAAGTAATTGTCATATCAGCAGTCAATGTATTTTTAATGCACTGACCGGTATTTGCATCAACCCCTGTAGGAATATCAACGCATAAGATAAATTGCCTATCTCTATGTAATTGTATTTTATCGAGAAGTTTTTTTAAATTGTACTCATCCGTTTTTTGTTTTCTATTAATATCCCAACCAATTCCATACAGAGCATCAATAATGCACTCACTTTCTTTTATTTTTTTAGTTATTGTGCGTGCTTCATGATTTTTTATCATTTCTATGCATTTGATATTTTTTTGTTCATCTTTTAAATACTTGTTTAAATCATTTCGTTTTGAAATTAATAGAATTGTTACTGTTGCTTTCCAAGAAGATAAAAATCTAGCAGCAACTAAACCATCACTTCCATTATTTCCTGGTCCTACCAATATAATGATTTTAGTATTTTTTGAAGCAGTGGTATTTACCCATGCTTCTTGTGCAATTATAACACCTGCTTTTTCAATAATATTTTCTTGATTTAGATTGGATGCAAATGCTCTTTTTTCGGCATCTTGCATTTCTTCTTTTGTTATAACTATCATTTTTATTTTCTTTTTTCATTAATTATTTCTTGAGAGATGCCTACGACTATAGCAATAGCTATTTGTTGAAGATGCGTGATAGAAACATCAACGCCTCTTAAAGAGAGTTGCTCTGCTCTTTTTTTAGCTTTACCAAAGAATTCTATGGTTGGCTTGCCTCTATTATTTGATAAAACTTCAATTTCTTTCCAGCTAATTCCTATTATTCCGGTACCTAATGTTTTCATAGCAGCTTCTTTTGCAGCAAATCTTGCAGCAATTTCTTGCACTCTTCCTCTGCATAGAAATATTTCTTTATCTGTATATACTCTATGTAAAAAACGATTGCCAAATTTATTTAAAACTTTTTCTATTCTTTTTACTTCAATTGCATCAATCCCTATAGCTTGCATTTCTTTGTCTTTCATTATCTTTATCTTTTCTAATTTTTTATTTTATTATGACGTTGTTGTTATTTTAGTATAATATTATTTATGAATTGAAGGTCATTTTAAATGAAAACTAAATTAATTGATGGGAAAAAAATAGCAGGAGATGTGCGACAAGAAATTTCTTTAGAAGTTGCTAAATTTGTTTCTGAAGGAAATAATCCTCCCCATCTAACTGTTGTTATAGTAGGAAATGATCCTGCGTCACAATTGTATGTTCGTAATAAAGGAAGAGCATGTGCATCTGTTGGAATGACACATGAAACTTTACAATTATCTGAAAAGACTACTGAGTCAGAGTTAATAAATTACATTAATGATTTAAATAAAGACAATAATGTAAGTGGCATTCTTATCCAATTACCTTTACCTAAATCAATTTCTACGAATGCAGTTTTGTCATCAATTGATTCACGAAAGGATGTAGATGGCCTTTCATCCATTAATCTTGGCCAATTAATGAAAGGTGAACCAAATTTTGTTCCAGCAACACCACTTGGTGTAAGAGAATTAATTATTCGAACTGGCATTAAGTTGCCTGGCAAGCATGTTGTTATTATTGGTCGATCTACTTTAGTTGGCAGACCATTGGCATCATTGCTTTCTATGAAATCTGATGTTGGTGATGCTACAGTTACTTTAGCTCATAGCGCTACAAAAAATTTAAAAAGTATAACGAGTGTAGCTGATATTTTAATTGTTGCTATTGGCATCCCTGGGTTTATAGATGGATCTATGATAAAAAAAGAATCTATAATAATAGATGTTGGTATTAATAAAGTGGATGATGCATCAACTGAATCTGGCTATAGAATAGTTGGGGATGTAAATTTGAATTCAGTTATATCTTTAGCAAGTGCAGTTACACCAGTTCCTGGTGGTGTAGGTCCAATGACAATAGCAATGGTTGTTAAGAATACTTTAAAAGCAGCAAAAATATTATCTAACGAATAATTTGAGGTGATTAATGGATGAAATTAAGAGAAAATATAATGAATTAACTAGTTTGTTTGATAAAATATTGGAGAATCTTTGACCATCATTCAAAAAAAATAAAACTTTCTCAACTTATTAGCCAATCAAATTCTGAAGGATTTTGGCTTAATCAAAGTACTGCAATGCCTATAATGCAAGAAATTAGTGACATAGAGACTGTTCTTAATAAAATTAATGAAATTGCAAGCATTAACGATGATATATCTAGTGCACTAGAATTAATTTCTAGTAATTTAGATGAAGACGATTCTTTATTTATAGAATTACAAAAATTTATTGTTTCCTATGAAGATAAGATAATAAATCTACAATTTAATATCTTATTTCAAGATAAATATGATTTTAGTAATGCAGTTATAGCTATACATTCAGGCGCAGGTGGATCTGAAGCACAAGATTGGGCAGAAATGTTATTAAGAATGTATTTAAGATGGGCCAATATACATAATTTTAAAACTGAAATAATATCTATTAATTCAACTGGTGAAGCAGGTATTAAATCTGTACAATTTTCTGTTAAAGGTGAAAAAGTTTATGGTCTACTGAAAGCAGAAAAAGGAGTGCATAGGCTAGTTCGTATTTCTCCATTTGATGCTGCTCATTCAAGGCATACAAGCTTTGCTCTTGTTGAAGTAATGCCAGAAGCAGATAAAAATGATAACGACATTGTTATTAATACTGAAGACATAAGAATTGATACATATCGTGCTTCAGGCAATGGCGGGCAGAGTGTTCAAAAAAATGACACTGCTGTAAGAATAACTCATATGCCAAGCGGTTTTGTTGTTACATGTCAAAACGAACGCTCTCAAGCAAGAAATAAAGAAACTGCCCTGTTAGTTTTAAAATCAAAGTTATTAAAATTGAAATTAGAAGAAAAAGAAAATGAAATGCTTGCTGAAAGAGGCGAACATATTGTAGCTGGCTGGGGTAATCAAATTAGGTCATATGTTTTGCATCCTTATAAATTAATTAAAGATTTACGCAGTGGCTTAGAAACATCTAATGTACAAGATGTATTAGATGGGCAAATTGATGAGTTTATAAAATCATATTTGTTAATGAAATCAAAATAGTAGATAAGGAACGATATTTCAATGCTAGGAAAATTATTTTTATTATCTTTAGTATGTTTTTTTTCTTTGAATTTCTTATCAACTATAAATGCAGAGACGAATTTAATAGCTGATGAGATTCAATCATTAAAAGTGACTAATAAAGATCCACGTATGATTAATTTTAGTGTTTCATTAACAGAAGACCATAATTATACTTCAGCTCGCTTGTTTTATTTTTTACCAAACCCTTCACTGAATAAATCTGCAACACGAGGAGACTTAAATGGTATCCAATCAAAATTTAATAATTTTTATGTCGATTTTGATACAAATAAAGGAATTACTGGCAGTAGGTTTATTCCTACTGGAGTTACTTTTGAATATTATTGGGAGTTTACAGATGTTAATAAAAATAATTACAAAACAGAAATGCAGCAATACCTTTTTTTAGATGGACAGTATGAATGGAAATTATTAACAGCAGATAATATATTTTTTTATTATTACGGAAATTATAATAAAAATATACAAAATTGCTTTCTTGAAAGTGTGTCAGTTGTTAAAGACGGAAGTGATTTATTAGCTATAAAAGTAAGCTATCCAATAAATATTATTTATTATCTTAGTCCAAGTGATTCAAGATATGCTAAGCCAACTCGTAGCATAGTTATGGATTCTATGACTGTTTTAGGTGGAGTGAAATATACTTCAAATGTTGTTCATTCATATGACCAAGATTGCGGAGTTGTCAAACACGAAGTAACTCATATTCTGAATGAAATTGCCGGGCATGGCACTCTTCTAAAGTTACCTTTTTGGGTGGATGAAGGGTTTGCAACCTATATGATGAATAAATCTGATTATTATGACAACATTATTGAGAAGATGATTAACAAAAATACTGTAATTAGACTTTCTTCAATGCAAGGTAAACCAGGCACTCCTGAAAAGGTTAATTTATATTATGCTCAGTCATATGCAACAACAAAATATATGATTGAACAATATGGCTTAGAGAAATATAGAAGTTTTTTTAAAATTTTAAAAGAAGATTTTGTGATTGATGAAGCATTACAAACTGTATACGGACATGATCAAGATTCACTGTACCTTGAATGGCGTCAGCATAAAGGTCTTCCAATTATTAAACTTGTTAAGATAGAACAAAGTTCAATTCCGATACCAGTTGCAACAATTACTCCATTAAATTTTCCTTCAAAAACAACTGTCAATCAGCAAGAAGTTGAAAATAATTTTTCAAAACAAAATAATAGTAATGAATTGGCGGTATCTAATTTTGAGATATTTATTAATAATTATATTTTTATTATTGTCGGCGCTATCTTATTATTGATAATGATTAAAATTAGCATCTTTTTATGGAAAAAATAGTTATTTAATCTCTTCCAGGAATTATTAATTTGCCAGGCTCTGCTACTTGTTGAGCAGGAGACTGCATCTTCTTAGCATCTTGTTCGCTTATATAAGGCATTGATGGACTGTCTAATTTGACAATTATCTCTGTGTTGCCTGATGCAATTTTTTCTAACTGTTCTGCTAGTTCTTTTTCTTCAAGAGATCCATCTATCCTGTTATTATTAATATCCATTGCTGGTAGCTTAGAGATATTTTTTTTATTTGCTAGTATGGGAAATTCTGACATTTCATATATTGTTAGTTGAATTTTTTTTGAAAGGACAGCAAAATTAGCAAGAATAATCATTTGATTCGTTGATAAATTTTCAAATGGTGAAACAAATAAATCAATATTGATATTTTTATCGATTGCAGAAATTATTTTTTTACTTTTCTCATCCATTACTGGGATTCCATTGCCAATAGTGACTAAAAGATCTAGAAATGCTGGAAACAATGCCCCCCACCAGAATCCAATGAATTTAATTGTTCTAGCATTGCCTCTCAGTATTGTAGTTGGATGGACTTGTATATCTGCATCAATTGCTCTATCTGCATGTTTTTCTAAATCATAATAAGTAAGCGAAATACCAGGATGCAGATTACTTATTTCTTTAGATACTTCTTTAACATCTTTGCAGTGCAGACATTCATCTTGATCAATTCGTGCAATTTTTTCTTTATTTTGGAGCCAAACATCTAAACTAACTTGTCCAGCAAGTGACTGACTGAGATGATTAAAAATTCCTTGTTTAATTTGATTATCCATCAATTGATTTCCTAATTTTTTATTTTATTTATTCCTGAGAATAATCTAATTAAAACTGTAAGACTACCTAAAATGATAATTATTGTTAAGAAAAAAATATATTGTTTTGTAAAAATAGCTAGTAGGACCAATGCTATCCTGGGAGCTCTTCCAAGAGGTCCATTAGAAATAGTCACATTGGCTATTTCTGAACTAGCCTTGATATAAGATGTTAATAGCGATACTGCTAAGGCGCCTACTACAAGATAGATTTCGAATATATTATTTTGGTTTACTTGAGTCAAAATGCTGAAAAATATTATAGTATCAACTACTCGATCAAAATTTGAATCTAAATATTTTCCTAGAGCACTTTGTTTATTTTGAATTCTTGCAATTGAACCATCTATTGCATCAAATAAAGTAAAAATTGTTATGAAAAAGATTGCTAGGTACCTTTGATCTAATACTAAAAATAGTGCACCAATACTGCATCCTATTGCACCAATTATGGTTAATTGATTGGGGCTTATATGAAATTTTATACATAAATTGGATATCTGCTCAATTAATTTTATAAAGTAGGTATTATTTTTAATCATTTTTTAATATTTGCCAACCATATTATACTAACAAATATTTCTTCAAACCAAGACTCTATATGGTTTTATTAATTGGTTATTTATATCAAGTTTTGCAATACTTATTAATTGATTATTTTTATTAAAACAACTTAAATATTGGCCTAGTATATCTTTTTGACTGACAGTGAATTTTTTTTGATTTTCTATGTAATTCCCATTTATTATTTTTTGTGATTCTTCATCATTTAAAGTAATAATTGGAAATTTTAATAAATTTTGCATAGGCATTATATAATTATTTATTTTTATGGCATTTTTTTTAATGAATTCTATTGAATACGCATTATCTTCTGTAAATGTTGCCACTGATGTTCTTTTTAAATTTTCTAAGCATGCAACAGTTTTACATGCTTTTCCTAAATCTCTAGCAAAGGATCTGACATAAAAACCTGACGAGCATTCTATCTCTATATCTGCCTGTATATTTTTTGCATCATTAACAAAATTAATAATTCTAATATTTTTTACGTTAATTTTTCTCGCTTTTAAAATAGGGTGTTCTCCATTTCTAGCAAGTTCATAAGAACGTTTTCCAGCTATCTTAATAGCGCTGAAAATAGGTGGAACTTGTAAAATATCTCCAGTAAATTTTTTTAGTTTATCCTCTATAATTTTCTTTGTTAAATGGTCAGCATTTTGTTCTTTTATAATTTCCCCTGTTAAATCTAATGTATCTGTTTCTATGCCAAATTTTATTATCGCTCTATATACTTTATTTTCTTTTAAAATAAAATCAATCAATTTAGTTGCTTTACCTAAAGCTACAGGCAAAACACCCTGGGCGGCAGGATCTAATGTTCCTATGTGTCCAATTTTAGTATTTTTTAAAATTTTTTTAAGTGGATTGGTAGTGCCTACAGAAGTCATATTTTCTTTTTTATATATATTAATAAATCCATTAACAGGATAATTATTAGAGATCATTTCTTTTCTTTTCTTTTACTCAATTGCTATTTCTTTAATTAAATCTTCTATTTTATTAGCGTTGATCTGAGTTTTATCAAGTATAAATGTTAATTTTGGTATTTTTTTAATTCTAATTTCACTATTTAATTCTCTTCTAAAAAATCCTTCTGATTTTTGCAAAGTAGAAATTATTTTATTTTCTTCATTGTTGTCTGGAACACTACTAATATATACTTTTGCATTGCTAAAATCTTTTGTTATCTCTACGGCAGTTACAGTAATGATATAGTTATTAAATATTGGATCTTTAATTTTTCTTTGAATTATTTCAGCTATGACTTTCTGAATTAATACGCCCATTTGTTTTGTGCGGCGCGTCATCTATTCTCTCCTTAAGATTAAATTTGCCTTTTTTCTTCTCTAATAGTGTAAGCAATAATTAGATCGTTTTCTTCAAAATTATTAAAATTTGTCAATTTAACTCCACATTCGATACCAGCATTTACTTCATTTACTTCATCTGATTCTCTTCTAATACTTTCAATTATAGATGTTGTGATTTCTAATTCATCTCTTATAATTTTAACTTTGTCGCCTCTTGAAATTTTTCCATCTGATACATATGATCCTGCAATAGTCTCAGTTTTGTCTTTTATAAATAATTTTCTTACTTCTACTTTGCCAATTTCAGTTATAGTAATTATTGGACCCAATGTATCATTAATTAATTGTTCAATAGACTCGCGCAAGTCATAAATGATGTCAAAAGAATTTATGACAACACTTTCTTTTTCTGCTAATTTTTGTGCTCCAATTTCTGCTTTTGAGTTAAATCCCAAGATGGCACTTTTAGAAATTGATGCCAGGCTGACATCAGCTTCATTAATTGATCCTATACTAGAATCTATTATATTTATTGCAATACTATCATTTTTTAATGTTTCAATGGTATTGATAATTGGTTCTATAGAACCTTGGGTATCAGACTTAATAATTAGATTTAAATATTTAATATTTTCTTCTTCGTCTAAACTTTTATTTTCGATAATTATCGATGATTTTTTTACAGTTTCTTTATTCCTTTGTACTTTATTAGATATTTTTTTAGCTTCTTTTTCACTTGTAACAATTTTAAATTTTTCACCTGATTGAGGAATAACCGATAATCCAGATATTATTAATGGAGTAGATGGACCGGCTGAGTTGATTTTTTTACCTGAATCATTTGTCATTGATTTAATTTTACCAAATGATGAATCTGTCACAATGATATCTCCTTGATTTAATGTTCCATTTTGAACAATAAGAGTCGTTAGTATTCCTTGATTTTTATGCATTTTTGCTTCAAGTATTATTCCTTCCGCTGGATCATTGATACTTGCTTTTAATTCTTGTAAATCAGCTATTAATTGAGTAGTTTCTAATAGTTCGTCAACGCCTGCTCCTGTTGTTGCTGAAATATTTAATACTACTAAATCTCCTCCGTATTCTTCGGGCGTTAGTCCAATTTCCATTAGTTGTTGTTTAATTCTATCGACCGATATATCTTTTAGATCAGTTTTGTTAATTGCAGCAATCATTGGAATAGATGCAGATTTTACATATTCAATGGCTTCTTTCGTCTGCGGCATTACTCCATCATCAGCAGCAATAACAATAATTGCAACATCTGTTATCTGAGCCCCCCTCATACGCATTTTTGTAAATGCTGCATGACCTGGAGTATCAATGAATGTCATCGATCTACCATCTGGAGACATTGCTTGATAGGCAGCTATATTTTGTGTAATATTACCAGCTTCATTGTCGACTAAATTTGATTTTCGAATTCTATCAAGTAGAGTTGTTTTGCCGTGGTCTACGTGACCTAAGACAGTGATTACTGGATTCCTTGAAATAGCATCTGTTGATTGCCGTGAATCATATCTTAGTGATAAAAATTTTTGGTCTTGATTGTTATCTTCTTTATCACTATTGTCTTGAGATGCGTTATTGTTTTTTTCAATTGCATTGTAGCCTAAATCTGCCACAATGATTGCTGCTGTATCAAAATCAATTACTTGATTAATAGTAGCCATGACGCCATTTTTCATTAATTCTTTTATGATTTCAATAGCACTGACATTAAGACTTTCAGCTAATTCCTTTACTGTGATTAGTTCAGGAATTGATATTTCTTGGACAACTTCATCTGATTCAACCATTTGTTTCCTTTTCTAATCTTCTTTAAATAAATCTCTGTATTCTGAATATTCTTCAGTATCATCATCTTGGCTGATCGGTGATTTTGGCGATTTTCTTTTTTTATTTTTAGTTTTTTTAGTAGATTCTTCTCTGTTTATTTCTCTAAATTCTTCTGCAAAACGAATACCAGCTGTACGTGATTCATTTCCTTGAACATCAATTGGAACTGATGCATCATTATTTTTTTCACTTCCTGATTCATTTATTTCAGAATCAGTATACTTTTGGATTATTTCTTGTTCTGGAGTTAATCTTTGATTTGATTCTTGAACAACATCTTCAGTAATTGTTTCTCCATCCTTTGTTATTTGCGCAACTGTTTTTCCTTTTTCAAATATTTCAGTATTATCATCGAGGATTGCTGTTAAATTTGGTTCAGGAGGCGGAATTAAATCTTCCTTGGCATTAATTACTGCACTTTCTCCTCTTATATCAATGGTATGACCAGTTAATTGTGCAGCCAAAGTGGCATTTTCTCCATTTTTACCAATTGCTAATGATAGCTGCCTGTCTGGAACTGCAATGAGAGCAGTTTTTGTTCTTGCATCAATGTCAATTGATACAACTTCAGCAGGACTTAAAGCACTAGCTATAAATCCAGATATATTTGGATCCCACCTAATTAAATCTATTCTTTCTCCATTTAAATCATTAATAACATTTTGAATCCTTGAACCCCTAATGCCAACAACAGAACCAATTGGATCAATTCCTAATTGATTAGCAATAATAGCAATTTTTGTTCTTCTACCAGCAATTCTAGAAACATGAATAATTTTAATTATACCTTTACTAATTTCAGGAACTTCTAGTTCTAATAACTTTGCAACAAGTTGAGGAGATTTTCTAGAAAAAATAATTTGAGGCCCTTTTGCAACTTTATTTACATCCTTTATGTATAATTTTATTCTTTGTCCCTGTCGATAATTTTCATATTTGATTTGTTCTGTTTGCGGGATTATTCCTTCAGCTTTACCTATATCAACTATAACATTTCTATTTTGATCTATTCTAATTATTGTTCCGCTTACTAATTCACCAATCTGTTCACTGTACTCGTGATGAACAGTGTCTCTTTCTGCCTCTCTGATTCTTTGCAAGACAACTTGCTTAGTAGTTTGAGCCGCTATTCTTCCAAGATTTTTTGATTCTTTAATATTTTCATGAATTAACTCACCAATTTTTGCAGTCTTATGTCCCATCTCTAATGCTCGCTCAGGAGAAACTTCAATTTCATCGTCTTCAATTTCATCGTCATCAATTACTGAGTAGATTCTTTTTATGCTGATCTCGCCCGTATCCTTGTTTATAGAAACTTGAAGGTTTGCGTATTGTAGGTCGTCTTTTCTGAAAGCTGATGCCATTGCCGTTTCTACAGCATCAAATACAGTATCAGGATCTAAATTTTTTTCTTTTGAAAGCTGCTTAATTGCAGTTACAAAATTTTCAGACATATTTGCATTCCTATCATTTTTGGCATTAATTAAAAAAATATTTATAAAAAATTTTTCAATAAAAAAGACGTGGGTTTTTCCCACGTCTCTATGCATCGAGACTCTTATAAATTACATGTTATCACTTGATGATTTTGACTACAACTAATTTTTAATAACTTCAACTTCATATTTATTTTTTAAATTATTAATTAATCTTATAACGATTTTTTCAAAATCCTTGATATCAAAAAAGCTCGACTCTTGATTCGTTGTATCGACGATTTCGAATTTATTTTTATCAAGATTGCGCTTTGAAAATAATATCCTTAACGGAATTCCAATTAGATCTGCATCTGCGAATTTTTTCCCTACCGTTTCATCTCTATCATCAATTAGAATTTCTATTCCTAAATCACTAATTTTTTTTAAACTATTTTCAATTTCCATAGTTTTTGATTCTTCTTTTTTCCCAATATTGATGACATGCACATGAAATGGAGAGATTGTAATTGGCCAAGTTAGGGAATTATTACTAGAACCATTCTCAGCTACGCTTGCTAATATTCGATCAATTCCAATTCCATAACATCCCATTACAGGTATCGATTTACTTGGATCAGGATTCGTTATTTTTATATTAAATATTTCTGAATACAATTTTCCTAATTTAAATATGTGGCCTAATTCTATGCCTTTTTTGCTATTTAATTTTTTATTACAATTTATACAGCTTGAACCTGATGTTACTAATGCCAAATCAGTCGTAAAATTTGCTTCCCAATCTCTTATAAAGTTTACATTTTTAAGATGATAATTTAATTCGTTGCTGCCACCAATAAGATTATCAGCATTTACTAATGACTCATCTGCAATAGAAATAATATCTTTATTAAGTTGATATGGGCCTGCGTATCCAGCAATGATATTATAATTTTTTATTTCTTTTTCATTCATTTTTCGTAAGTTAGAGACCTTTAAAAAGTTAGAAAGTTTTGTTTCATTAATTTCTAAGTCACCTCTTATGGAGGCGACTATAGGAATTAATTTATCTTCTTTGTCATGAGCTATATAGAATACTGATTTTAAAAATTTATTTTTTGGTAATTTAAAGAAAATTGATAATTGGTCTATATCAGTAATATTTTTTGTATTAATTTTTTCTTTATCTAACTGAACTTCTTCTTTATTTTTTTCGATTGACATTGTTGCTTTTTCTTCATTAGCAGCATAGCCACAATCACATAAAATTACATTATCTTCTCCGGAAGTAGTTAAATATATAAATTCTTGAGATCCCTTGCCTCCTATAGCGCCAGAATCTGCTTCTATCTTTACAACAGGTACTCCGCATCTAGAAAATATTTTTTGATAAGCAGTAGACATTTTTTCATATGAAATCTCCAATGCTTGATCGTCAATGTCAAAACTGTACGCATCTTTCATTGTAAATTCTCTTACTCGGATTAAGCCTCCCCGTGGTCTCGCTTCATCGCGAAATTTAGTTTGTATTTGGTAAAAAATAATCGGCATTTGCTTGTATGAGTTTACTGTATCTGCAAAAAGCTTAGTTACGACTTCTTCATGTGTAGGTCCTAAGATCAATTTTCTCTTTTTTCTATCTAAAATTGAAAAAATAATGTCTCCAAATGCCTTACTTCTTTTTGATTTTTCCCAATATTCTAATGGCTGTAAAGCTGGCATTAGAATTTCATTGCATCCCATATTATTCATTTCTTCGCGAATTATATTTATGATTTTATTCTTGATTCGCAATCCTATTGGTAGGTATGTATACACGCCAGATAATAATTGAGAAATGTATCCACCTTTAATTAATAAGGAATGCGAAATAGTATCGGAATCACTTGGAGATTCTTTTCTAGTTGGAATTAGCATTTTTGACATGAAATTTATTGTCATTTATCATTGTCCTTGTAATATCAATAACTATTAATTATGTCTTCAACTTTTTTTAAAATTAGATTATATTTAAAATGTCCAATTAATTTTGTCTTAAGTTTTAAATTAACTCCTGATGGGCCACACCATAATCCAATATCAGCATCATCAGTTTCTCCTGGACCATTGACTCTGCATCCCATAATTGCAATTGTAAGTTTTTTGTCCATTTTTTGTGTAAGTTTTTTAACGTCTTTTGCTAAATCAATGAATACTTCATTTTCAACCCTAGAACATGATGGACATGAAATAATGTTAATTTTTTCATTAAATAGAGTTGGCACAGACCTAAATCTTCCTTCTGTTATATCTTTAAGAATATTTTTACCAGCATAAATTTCTTGTTTTTTTTCTTCAAATGGCAGTGTTAAAGAAACTCTAATGGTGTCACCAATACCTATGGGAATTAATTGCTCAAAAGCAATTCTTGTCTTAATTATTCCTTCAGGAGGCATGCCAGCTTCAGTTACTCCTAAATGAATTGGAATTTCAGGCATCATGTCATGAAATAATTTATTAGCACGAATGACTTTATTATAATCAGAGTCTTTTAATGAGACTAAGTAGTTTCGAAATCCAATATTTTCTAATATTTCACAATGTTGACGAGCACTTTCAACCATGGCTTGCACATCATCACTAAATTTTTCTTTTAACACTGGGTCCACTGATCCACAATTAACCCCAATTCTTATTGCTAAATTGTACTTTGCAGCAATGCTTGCAATATTCTCGACTTTATAAGCTATAGATTTATTTTTTTCATGGTGATGTAGATGACCCGGGTTGTATCTTACTTTATCAATATAAGGTGCGATATCTTTTAATATCCTATAGTTTTCTTGTAAATCTGCTGACAATGCTACTTGTGTAGCATTCCTAATAATTGATAATGCTGCACAGTCTTTTTTTGAATCTATGGCAATTCTTACAATATCAGCACCAGCATCATGCAAAGAATTAATTTGTGAGATAGTTCTATCAACATCAGTTGTTTTTGTTGCAGCCATTGATTGAACTGCAATTGGATTGTTATTGCCTAAAATAATGTTACCGATTGTAATTTCTCTTGTAGTTCTTTTTTTCATTATTAGATAATTCTTATTAAATCATTGATTGTTATTAGTATGGCAAGAAACATGAATAAAAAAAATCCAATTAAATGAAACAATGCTTCTTTTTCTGGATTTATTTTTTTCCCTCTTCTAATAATTTCTATTAATAGTAAAAATATTCTCCCCCCATCTAACATTGGCAGTGCAATAAATTTAAAATGCCTAAATTGATTGAAAGTATCGCTGTTAATGTTAAGAGCGAAGATAATCCACCTTCTCGTGCAACTTGTCCTGTAATATCTGCAATTCCTACAGGCCCAGCCAATTCTGGCTGACTTGTTCCTTTAAACCAGCTAATAATTTCATTTCTAAAAAGTATAAATGTGTCTAAGCTTGATACAACACCTTCTTTAGTAGCCTCAAAAAAATTCATTGAAACCGTTTCCGTGAATGGATATTGAGCTGCAATTTTAATTCCAGTAGGGCCTTGTCCAGAAGGAGGCGCCCATCGAGGAGTCTCTTGGATCGTAAGTGTTTCTTGATTTCTTTTTAGTTTAATTTCTATTTCTTTACCAAGATTCATTTTAATCAGTTTAACGGCTTTTTGAACGTTATTAATTTCGCGACCATTGATAGACATAATGATGTCTCCTTGTTTAATGCCAGAGTTATATGCTGGTGAATCAGGGTGAACAAAAGTAATCTGTGGACTTCCTATCTCAACTTCATGTGGAATCATAAATGATGCACTAAAAAGTATTATTGGCAAAAGTAAATTAATGAACGATCCAGAGAATAAGATAATAAATCTTTGAAGATAGCTTTTTTTAGATAATGAGTCAGGTTCTTCTGATGCCTCTTCTCCCAGTAATTTTACAAACCCACCTATAGGTAATAAATTTATAGAATATATGGTTTTTTTCCAATTAAACCCTATAACTCGTGGGGGGAAGCCGATGCCTGCTTCTATAATTTTAACTTTGAAGATTTTTGCAGTTATATAATGAGCAGCTTCATGGGCTACTACCAGCAATGTTATAACTAAAAAGAAAATTAACATTGAGTTAATTGCTTCTATGTCTCTGTATATTATTAACAGAACAATTAAGAAAAGAAAAATTATTTTTGTTAAATTATTTTTTACTAGCATATTATCCATCTTTATTTTTTATTAGATATTTCTTTCATTGCAAATTCCTTACCCCACTCATATGCACCGATTACATTATCCAATATGAATTGATTTGACGGTTTAAAATTAGGGCTGATCTTTTTAATAATTTTATAAATAGATTCGAAGCCAATTTTTTTATTTAGGAATGCATTAACTAATATATCATCTGCTCCTAAAATTGCTGGCAAACTTCCATCAGATTTTTTTGCAGCATGAATAAGAAGATTAAATAATGGGAATTGTCTGTTTTTTATTTCTTCAAAACTTAACTTTTGAATTTTAGATAAAGATAAATTATTTGGAAAATTAGTCATTTTTCTCTCTGGATAAGTAAGTGCATATTGAATTGGAATACGCATGTCAGGAATCCCAAGATGCGCCTTTGATGAACCATCATTGAAGTTCACTATAGAATGCACGATACTTTCGCGATGGATAATTGCATTAATTTTATCGAGTGGCAAATTAAATAATATTGATGCTTCAATTACCTCCAATCCTTTATTGAATAATGTAGCACTGTCGATGGTTATTTTATTTCCCATGTTCCAATTTGGATGGTTAAGTGCATCTTTTGGAGTAATTTTTTTCATCTGTTCATTAGATTTATTAAGTAGTGAGCCTCCGGATGCTGTTAGTATGATATTTTTAACAGATTTCCATTCCTCTCCAACCATGCATTGCCAAATTGCAGAATGCTCAGAATCAATAGGCAGTAATTTTGCTCCATTTTTCTCATGTTTATTTAAAATTTCTTGAATAAATGGACCGCCAATTACAAGAGATTCTTTATTAGCAATTGCTACTTGCTTTCCTGATTTTAAAGCTAAAATCATTGGTAATAATCCACTAATTCCAGTCGATGCAATGATAAATAAGTCTATTTCTTTTATTTTTGCAATTTCTTCATTGGTTTTTAACTTTGAATTTTGTTTTAAAACCATTTTTTTAGCATATTTTTCATGTATGTGAAAATATTTCGGTTGGTATTTAATAATTTGCTTTGTTAATAAATTAATATTTTCATTAGCACTTAGAGCAATAATTTTAACATCTTTAAGATTATCAATTACTTGCAATGATTGCTTACCAATAGAGCCCGTGGAACCTATAATTGCTATTTTTTTCATTTTATTGCCAGAAAAATAATAAATTAAAAACTAAAGCAGTTACAGTAATTGAATCTAATCTATCCATAAAACCGCCATGACTGAATAATAATTGTGAAAAATCTTTGATATTTATTTTACGTTTTAAGATAGAACCCATTATATCACCAATTTGACAAGCAATAGGTAGGAAAAAAACAGTAAGAATTAATATAGATAAATGTTTTTCAAAATTAAAAATATACACACATATAAAACAAGATAATAATCCAAAAATATATCCGCCAATAGCCCCTTCCCAAGTTTTATTTTTTGAAAACCTAATGCTTAGATTTGATTTACCTATTTTTTTCCCTATTAAATATGCAAAAGAATCGCTTGTAAATGAAACAATTAATATTAGAAGAATGATATTGATGGAATCTGATTGGAGTATAAGAAATATTAGATTTGAACCTAAAATAGTAATATAAAAAAAACTTGTTAAAGAAACAGTATATTTTTTTACGTTGCTATTTAATAAAAGGATAATAAGAAGTGGAACAGATAGTAAATTAAACATTAAAAAGAAATTAGAATTAATTTGATTAAGTAAGATCATGGAAATCATAGTAAATATGACAGCCAGCATCAATTTAGCAGACTTGTAAATATGCCTGAATATCTCTATTGTGCATATTAGTAATATTATCATTGTAGCTATAAGAATTGCTTTTTGATTTAATAAAATTAGAATTAGGCTCGGCATAGCGACAAGCATAACTAATAATCTAGATTTATTTTCAGTACTTATTCGTGTCAATTTACTCTACTTTTTAATTATTGAATGATTTAATTATAGTTAGCTAGTTAATCCAAATCTTCTATCTCTGTTATTAAATTCTTCTAATGCTCTATCTATCTCTTTAGCATTAAAATCAGGCCATAATGTATTTGTAAAATAATATTCAGCATATGCTGCTTGCCAAATTAAAAAATTAGATATTCTTTTTTCTCCACCAGGTCTAATAATTAAATCTGGATCAGGAATGTTAGCAGTTGCAAGATTATTGCTGATAACTTCTTCATTGATATTTTCTTCTAATATACCTTCAGCAATTATTTTTTTTACAGCACTAACTATGTCTTGTTTGCCGCCATAATCAAAAGCAATATTAATAGTTGCCCCAGTGTTATTTTTTGTAAGAGAAATTGATTCATTAATTTTTTCTTGTAAGTCGGCAGGTAGGTTATGTAGATTGCCTAAATGATTTACTTTGATATTATTCTCATGAATTAATTCTAAATTATTAGAAATAAATTCTTTTGAAAGCTCCATTAGACTGGCGACTTCATTTTTTGGTCGTCCCCAATTTTCAGTTGACCAAGCAAACATTGAGATAAACTTAATGTTATATTCTATCATTCGTTTTACTACTTCAAGAAAAGCCTGAGATCCTGCTTCATGACCTTTTTTTCGTGAAACACGATTTGCTTTAGCCCATCTACCATTACCATCCATAATGATTGCAACATGATTAGGTATTTTATTAAGATCAAGAATTGCTTCAACTGAGCTCATATCGGATGCAAGCATTGGCATTACATTTCTAACAATTCATTTTGTTTTTTTGTAGAAATATTTTCAATCTTAGTAATAAATTCTTTAGTAGATTTTTCTAATTTATTTGTTAATATCGATTCGTCGTCTTCAGAAACCTCACTATTTTTTTTTGCATTTTTTATTGCATCGATGCTTTGCCTTCTAATATTTCTTAAAGATATTTTTGATTCTTCAGCAATAGTTTTAATTTTTTTTGCTAATTCTTTTCTTCTTTCTTCAGTGAGGGGAGGAATTGGTACTTTTATAAAATCTGAATCATTTGAAGGATTAATTCCTAAATCACTAGTTTGAATTGCTTTCATAATTGCATCAATATTATTTTTATCCCAAACTTGTATATTGATTAATGTTGGATCTGGAGTTGATAGCGTAGCAATTTGTTGTAACGGCATTTTTTGGCCATATACTTCTATTTCTAAGGAATCTATTAAACTAGTAGATGCCCTACCAGTTCTCACTGTTGATATTGCAATATTAAAAGCTTCTATTGTTTTTTCCATTTTAGAATTAATGTGGGCTGAATCATTTGAGTTCATTGTATATCTATTAGCTATTTTTTTTCATTTGTTTCTCCAAGTTCAAATCGATAAAACCTTTTAACTTGAATATTTTCTCCTGTTTGTGCAATTACTTCTTGGATGAGTTCTTTAATTTTTTTCGATGGATCTTTTATATAAGTTTGATCTAGTAATGAAAATTCATTTCCATCATCAATATTTTTTGGATCCATAGCTGTAATTTGCATTGATAAATTTGCGGCTAATTCTTTGAATTCATTTGTTCTTGCAACAAAATCTGTCTCACAATTAATTTCAATAATAGAGCCAATTTTGTTTCCTTGATGAATGTATGATTCAATTAGACCTTGATCTGTTGATCTTCCTGATCTTTTTTCTGCATTTGCTATTCCTTTTTCTTTTAGAATTTTTTTCGCTTTATTAAAATCGTTACCTGAATCCTCTAGTGCTTTTTTGGCATCCATGACACCAGCGCCAGTTTCACTTCTTAATTTTTTTATATTCTCAGTATTTGACATATTGCCGCCTTTCAGAATTAGATAATAAAATGAATAGTAACAAAAAAAATACCTATCTTTTTCCGGAAGTAGTTTCATTCTTAACATTATTATTTAATTGCTTAGTTAAGGATGCATTTGTTTTTTCTTTATTTTTGGCAGCATAAATTTCTGAACCTTTTATTGCAGCATCAGAAATATATTTTGTAATTAGCTGAATTGAACGAATAGCATCATCATTAGCTGGAATGGGATAATCAACCTTCTCAGGATTTGCATTAGAATCACACATGGCAATTACAGGCACGCCAATTTTTTTTGCTTCTAAAACTGCTATTTCATCTATGTTTGGATCAATGCAAAAAATTGCTCTTGGTATCTGTGTTAATTTTCTTAATCCACCAAAAGATCTTTCCATTCGCATCTTATCTCTTTCATACAAGACGCTTTCTTTTTTTGTCATTGTTAAATATAATTCTTCCGTATTAATTTCATCAATTTCTTTAAGTCGTTCAATTCTTTTTGATAGAGTTGGCCAATTTGTTAATGTGCCTCCAAGCCATCTATTAGATACGTAAGGCATTGAAGCATTTTCAGCTGCTGTAATGACAATATTTGCTGCTTGTTTTTTTGTTCCTACAAATAAAATTAAACCACCATTTGATGTTACTGATTCTACTAATTTCGTAGATGCATGCAAAAGCTTGGAACTAATACCTAAATCAAGAATATGCACACCATTTGTTTCGCTATGAATGTAGCGTTTCATTTTAGGATTCCATCTTGACTTTTGATGACCAAAATGAACTCCTGCTGCAAGCATTTCTCGCATCGTTTCCGCAATAGTCAATTTTTACTCCTTATTATTTACAACATATAACTTTTGATTTATCATTTAGTTATATTCAATTTCTAGAATTATAAGTATATATTGTTATTTCATTTAGATTATAGTCTCAATTATATTTTTTTAAAAATAACTTAAAAATAACTGGATATTTTTTTGATACTTAAAGAAAACTTATGCAAGTAAAAGCAGTTTTTATTTTTTATATTGAGACTACTTGTAACATAAGACTGATTAATATATTACAATGATTAAGTTAAATCATTGTAATTCAATTTTAAGATTGGAATTTATTTTGCCTAAATATGATTTTTTATGTTCAGAAGGATGCGTATATGAATCCGAAGAGTCATTTGGCTCTGCACGAATTCAAAAGTGTAAAAAATGCAAAAATGGAAAAGCTGAGAGACAGTTAAATGTACCAACTTTTAGATATAGGGGTATGGGATTTTATACTACTGATTCAAGAAAAGATTTTAGAAAACCTGAGGAACTTCCCAATTCATCTGCACGAAAAGACGATCCACCAAAGGAATGGCCAGACAAAAATGACACTTTGCATGGAACAGAAAAAAAACAAAAAACAAAATCAGAACATAAGGAAAAATAGTTATTCTATTTCAATACTCATGTCAAGATATTTTGCTGAATGAGTTATAGCGCCAATTGCTATATAGTCGATTGGTAAATTTTTATATTGATTTATATTTTGCAAATTTATACCACCAGAGATCTCAATTTTTATGTTTGATGGCCTATTGATATTACAAACTTTTTTTATTTCTTGAATAGACATGTTGTCTAACAAGAGTACATCTATATCATTTTTAAGAGCTTTTTGAGCTTGTAATAAATTCTCTACTTCTAATTCAATCAGATATTTATTTTTTAATTTTTTTCTATAATTATTAATTATTTCATTTATATTTTTTTCAGACGAGTTTAAATGGTTGTCTTTAATTAAAATAAATTCTTTAAGCGAATCTCTGTGATTGTGTCCTTTGCCTTGCAATACTGCATATTTTTGTAAGGCTCTCATCGTTGGTATTGTTTTTCTTGTATCTCTAATTTGTATGTTTTTTTCTTTACCTAATCTTTTAACAAATTCGTTAGTTATAGTGGATACTCCTGATAGCATTTGTAAGAAATTAAGCGCAACTCGTTCTCCACTAAGTATCTTACTCACAGGACCTTTTATTTGTGCAATTTGTTCATTTTTGTTTATTTTATCCCCATCTACTTTTTTGAATTCTACGATAATTTTTTTTGACATTTGGTAAAAGGTTTCTTTAAATATTTCTGTGCCACATAAAATACCATTTTCTTTTGCAATCAATTGAAAATTACCATTTAAATTGATTGGAATTAAGTAACTTGATGTAATGTCTTGCTGAACACAGTCTTCTTCAAGGGCATTCTTTATAATTTTTTTTATATAATTTTTATCGATGTATTGATATTTCATAAATTAAAATGCATTAGTTTAACTAACTTCAATCATTCTTTCTAAAGCAATTTTAGCAAATTTTTTTGTATCATCATCGACACTTATTTTATTTACAATCTTCTTATCTAATAGTGATTCTAATATCCATAATAAATATGCTGGATGCACTCTGTACATGGTGCTGCATGGGCATACAACAGAATCAAGACAAAAAACTTTTTTATTTGGATTTTCTTTAGCTAATCTTGAAACTAGGTTAATTTCTGTACCAATACCGATAATTGAATTATTAGGTGCATTGCTTACATAATCTGCTATAAATGCAGTAGAACCAACTGCATCAGAAGCATTTGCAACTTCAGAGCTACATTCAGGATGCACTACTATCTGTATCTTTGGGTATTGAATTCTTGCTTGATTAATTTGAGAAATTGTAAATCGCTGATGAACTGAACAAAATCCATCCCATAAAATAACTTTAGATTTTTCTATTTGAGTAATAGTGTTGCCGCCTAATTTATTTTCTTTTTTTCGCCAATCCCAAAGAGCTATGGATTCATCTTTAATTCCTAGTTTATGGCTTGTATTTCTTCCTAAATGTTGATCAGGGAAAAAGAATACTTTGTCTCCTTTTTCAAAAGCCCATTTAATTACCTTGTCTGCATTTGAAGAAGTGCATACGATTCCATCATTTTCTCCACAGAAAGCTTTTAGAGTTGCTGGTGAGTTTATGTATGTTATAGGAATGATTTTATATTTTTCTTTAAATTGCTTAGTTAATTGATTCCAAGCACTACCTACATCAGGTTTATTTGCCATGTCTGCTAAAGAGCAACCAGCTTCCAGATTTGGCAGTAGTATATGCTGAGAATTACTGGACAATATATCTGCTGCCTCTGCCATAAAATGGACACCACAGAAAATTATAAAAGGAGTTTTATGATTACGAGCAGCATATAAAGACAATGCATAGGAATCCCCAATTTGATCTGCAAATTTAATAACATCTTCTCTTTGATAATGATGTCCAAGAATAATTACATTATCACCAAGTTTTTTTTTCGCAGTATTAATTTTATAATTAATTTCTTCACTAGTTAAGTTAAAATATTCTTTAGGAATTTCTTGTTGCCATTGTGAAAACGAAGACTCTTTTGACAATGGTATTGTATCCATTGTCATTGGCACTTCGCAGTCAATTTTATTTTCAAAATCTAGTATAAGTTTTTGGTTCATATTACTTACATCTTATATAGTTTGTGTACATCGTACGCAAAGGAAACTATATACAGGATACATACTTTTTATGAATTAAATCAATGCAAAGCTGGATTTTTAGAATAAAATTTATATAAAGCTGCTGGCCTATGAGCACCACTTTTTCTTGATTCACCAATTGGTTTAATAATATTATTACCGATCATTCCTTTTCTGAAATTTCTTCTATCAAGAATTTGACCAGTTATTGCTTCATAAGTTTCTTGTAGTTCTCTTAGAGTGAATTCATTTGGAAGTAAGCTATAAGCAACATTAGAATATGCAAGTTTAGACTCTATTCTTGCAATAGCTTTTTTTAAAACGAGAATATTTTGGAAGGCCAATATTGGAGTTTTATTTACTGGGAACCATTTTGGTTGCCAGTGATCTTCTTCTCTTAATATGACATCTTGTATGTTAACTAATGCAAAATAACATATAGCGATACTTTTTTTATTTGAAGCATTAAGGCCAGAAATACTGAATAATTGTTCAAGGTATACATTTTTAGCACCAGTTTCTAAAAATAGTTTATCATTGGCTGTTTCAAGTAATTTTTTTTTACCAGACCAAAGCCCACCTGGTAATGCCCATTTGTTATTTTCTGGCTCTACTGATCTTTTTACAAGAAGTATATTTAATTTTTTTTCAATAATTCCAAAAATTACAAGAACCGTAGAAACTTCTGTAGTTAGATGGTTATTGATCTCATTCTCCTATTTAGTTATATAATTGGAATTTCATTGGTTTCAGCTAAAGTTCCCTTTAATGACCAAGGACTTACTTCATGAATACTTACATTGATAATTTGCCCTAGAATATTTTTTCCATTAAAGTGAACAAGCTTATTATGCTTTGTTCTTCCAGTGCATTTGCCTGCTTGTTCTTTTTCTACCAAGACTTCTTGCACTGATTTAATTAATGCTATATTTTTTTCAGTAGATATTTTTTTCTGTGCTAATTCTATTATCTGAAGTCTTTCTTTTTTTATTTCTATAGAAATATCATCTTCTAATTTACGATATGCAAACGTACCAGGTCTGGGTGAATATGCAGCTGTATGAATTTTATCAAATTTAAATTCTTCTACTAATTTCAGTGTGTCTGAAAATTCTTTATTAGTTTCTCCTGGAAATCCAACAATAAGGTCTGTAGAGATGGCAGCTTTTGGCATAACTTCACGAATATTATAAACTTTTTCTTTAAATTCTGATATTTTATATCCTCTCCTCATGCGTTTTAGCATACTTTCAGATCCTGATTGTACTGGAATTAAAAAATGTTCGCATACTTTAGGAAAATCAGAAACTGCACTAATTATTTTTTTAGTCATGTCGACAGGATATGACGTGAGAAATCTTACACGATCAATACCATTAATATTTTCAATTTTTTCAAAAATATCGCCTAGATCTACTTTTATATCAATAAGATCATTGCCATATGCTTCAACTGTTTGACCCACTAATGTTATTTCTTTAATACCTGTTTTTGCCAAGAATTTAATTTCATTTATAATTTCAGATGGATCTCTAGATATTTCTCTACCTCTTCTAAGAGGAACAATGCAATACGTGCAAATTTTATTACACCCATGTATTACTGGAACAAATGCTGTCATGCCATTTGGTTTACCAAATGTATTTGGCCAAAATTCTCCATTTGAAACATCAGTATTGTCGACAACTAAATCTATAATTGGATCAAATTCTTGTGGTTTAGCCCAAATATCAACCATTGGAA
Source organism: Chloroflexota bacterium (assembly GCA_003228125.1). GTDB lineage: Bacteria > Chloroflexota > Dehalococcoidia > UBA2979 > UBA2979. The sequence continues at coordinate 44,740 of QGNP01000006.1, forward strand.
ACCTACGTTGTAGTTCTTTGTTATTATTACTAACCATACAACCCATGACTGCCAATTTAAAATCATCTCCATCTTTTTTTCTTTTTGTCAAATTCCCTAATTGTCCATATGCTCTTTCTTCAGCATGCTGTCTTACAGCGCATGTATTAACAACAACTAAATCAGCATTTTCTTCAGAATTTAATTCTTCAAGTCCAAATTTAGTAAGTCCAGCAGATAACTTTAAAGAGTCTGCTTCATTCATCTGGCAGCCTATAGTTGAAATATAAAAACTGGTCATATTTTATCTTATTTTCTTTACTGGCGGAGGAGGAGGGATTCGAACCCTCGATCCCAAATAATTGAGATAGGCGTTTAGCAAACGCCCGCACTAGGCCACTATGCGACCCCTCCATTTTTTTTTAACCTAAGTTAATGAAGCAAAGGATAACATAGATGGATTTATTAAGAGATAGTTGTAATTTTTTTTTATAGTGGTAAATTAATTTTAAAGCAGACCAAGATTTTTTAGAACTTCTTGAACAGTTTTACCTATATCAGATGGAGATGAAACTACATGTGATCCTGCATTTTTTAAAGCATCTTGTTTAGCAGCAGCAGTACCCGAAGCACCTGAAATAATTGCACCTGCATGTCCCATTCTTCTGCCTGGAGGTGCTGTTGTGCCAGCGATAAAACTAATGACTGGCTTAGTCATTAGTTTTATGAATTCTGCAGCTTCTTGTTCAGCACTTCCTCCAATTTCACCAATTAAAACTACTCCTGCGGTTTCGCTATCTACTTCAAACAGTTCTAATGCTTTCTTTTGAGAGGTTCCTATAATTGGATCCCCGCCAACTCCAATGGATGTAGATTGCCCAATGCCTAATCGAGTTAGTTGATCAACGGTTTCGTATACTAAGGTCCCTGATCTTGAAATAACACCAATATTTCCAGGCATATATACATCAATTGGCATAATGCCAGCTCTTGCTTGTTCACCAGGAGATAGAATTCCTGGACAATTTGGACCTATTAAAATAGTTTCTTTGTTATTTTCTAAAACTGTTTTAATGACCATCATATCTATCACAGGGACTCCTTCAGTGATGCATATGATCAATGGTATTTTTGCATTGATTGCCTCAATGATTGCATCTTTACAAAAAGGAGCAGGAACAAAAATAAGAGATACATTTGCTTCAAATTTTTTTACTGCTTCGTTCACTGTGTTACATAAAGGTATCCCTGATTTTTCAGTACCACCTTTTCCAGGAGATACTCCTGCAACAATTCTTGTTCCATAAGCAATACTTATTTCTGCTTCTCTAGAACCAGCTGCTCCCATACCCTGAATTATAATTCTGCTATTTTGATCAAGTAAGACTGCCATTATGTTTCCTTAATTATTATTTGATTGATGCTGTAACGGCTAAGTTTGCACCTTGAGCAAAACCATCAGCCAATTGGAAATCAATCCCTGATTCTTCTAATATTCTTTTACCATCTTCTACGTTTGTACCTGCGAGTCTTATAACAGTTGGTTGCTGAATAAGTCCTTGTTCTTTTGCTTTTACAAAACCTTCAGCAATTATATCTGTTTTTGCTAAGCCACCAAAAATATTTATAAAAATTGCTTTTACATCTGGATCAGATCCAATAATTTGAAGAGCAGATACAACAGATTCAGGATTATTAGCTGTGCCTATATCTAGAAAGTTTGCTGGGGAACCTCCTGCAAACTTGATTGCATCCATAGTTGCCATTGCTAATCCTGCACCATTGACCAAACAACCAATATTGCCATCTAGCTTAATGTAATTTTGTATTCCCTGATCTTCTGCCTCAAGTTCCAAGCTATCTTCTTGTGATTTATCACGAATATTAAATAAATCTTTTTGCCTAAACATTGCACTATCATCAATCGAAAATTTAGTATCTGCGGCAATTAATTGATTTTCTTTTGTTAAAACTAATGGATTTATTTCTATTAATGTCGCATCAGAATCAACAAATGCTTCATAAATGCCAGTTAGAATTTCGTGTAATTGTGCAAAAAGAGCTTTGTCAAGATTTAATTGAAAACCAATATTTCTAGATTGAAAAGGGAGTAATCCAGCCACTGGATGAATTTCAGTTTTTAGTATTTCCTCAGGATTTTTTTCAGCTACAGCCTCTATGTCCATGCCACCTTGAGGAGAAGAAATAATAATTGGCTTACTGACACTTCCATCAATAGTGAGTGCCAAGTAGTATTCTTTTTCGATGTTAATGCCTTCTTCAAGTAAAACTGAATTTATTGGCAATCCTTTTTCACCAGTTTGATGCGTGATTAATTGCTTTCCTAGAAGATCTGTAGCATATTTAGTCATTTCATTAATGTTATTTGCTATCTTAATACCACCAGCTTTGCCTCTTGCACCAGAATGTACTTGAGATTTAACAACAATTGGAAATATAAGATTATTTTGAATTGTTGTTATTTCTTCTAAATTTGATATTAGATTACTATCAGGAACTGGAACGTTAAATTTTTTTAATAAGTTTTTTGCCTGATATTCATGCAGTTTCATTTTTCACCATTTTTCTTACTAGAAATGAATGCTATATCTAGATTGTTTCATACTCAATATCTAAATATAGAAATTAAGAGATATAATAATAACATGCATATTGATTATGAAACGGACGAGTAATGACAAATGCTCCAATGCAAGGAATCAAAGTTTTAGAAGTAGCGAATTGGGTAGCAGCCCCAAGCTGTGCAATGATGTTAGCTGATATGGGTGCTGAAGTTATTAAGGTTGAAGCACCTGGAGGCGATGCATTACGTGGCATTTTAGAATACCCACCAATTCCAAATGTTCCTGGCAACCTTACTTTTGAATTGGACAATCGTGGCAAGAAATCAGTAACAATTGATTTTACTAAACCAGGTGCTTCTGCAGTTGTACATAAATTAGTGAGCCAAGTAGATATTTTTATAACTAATTTGACTGACGAACGGGCTAAAAAATATTTATTATCTTTTGAGGATCTCAAGAAAGTGAAATCAGACATTGTTTATTCGGTTATTAGTGGCTATGGAACCATAGGTCCTGAATCTTTTAGAAGAGGATTTGACTTTACTTCATTTTGGGCACATTCAGGAATACAGGCACTATTAGGAGAACCAGGCTCTCCTCCTCCTCCTAATAGAGGTTCTCAAGGAGATCATATTTCAGCAATGAATTTATTGGCAGCAACGCTGGCAGCTTTAAGATTACGTGATATTTCAGGAAACCCACAAAGAGCCGAAGTTACATTACAGAGAACTGGCATGTGGACTATTGCAGGTGATGTGCAGAGAACAATTTTTAGTAAAACCCAACCTGCAAGACATACGCGTAAGAAACCTAAAAACCCTATCTTTAATTCTTATGAAACAAAAGATGGAAAATGGATCATGTTTGCAATGGCTCAAACGGATAGATATTGGCCTAGATTTTGCGACATGTTGCAAAAATCTGAATGGAAAGAAGAATATGATACTATTGAGAAATTAATTGATAATACTAGTAAATTAACTGAAGAAATTACCGATATTTTTTACAAGAGGGATTTTCATATATGGGAAAAGTTATTAGATGAGTTTGATATGACTTGGGCGCCTGTTGTTGAATTAATTGATCTTATTAACAGTGAACAACTTGATGCTATTGGTGCATTCACAGATATAATTCATCCTGAATTAGGTATATTTAAAACGTTAACAGTTCCATTTCACATTAGAAATAGTGACATTAAACCACAAGGCCCAGCACCTAAAGCTGGTCAAAATACATTTGAAGTCCTTGGCGAATATGGATTTGATTCTAATGAAGTATCAGATTTAGCAGCTCATGGATTATTTGGATAGTATTGTTATTTTATTTTAATTATTTTTCCAGAAATATTAGCTAGCTGAACAGCATCAATAACTTTTTGACATACAAGACCATCATTTATGTTAGGAGAGAGTTCTTTTCCTTTGATTCCTTCAATCAATTTATCAATCATTAATCCAAAGCGTGGCACTGTACTATTTTTTGCTGCTCGAGACATTTTGATCTGAGGAATATTTATTTCTTTCATAATGGGACTAGAAGATGATGAAAATAATACTTTAGCTCCAGCAGGTGAAAGCTCGTCTCCATCTATCAGTAATGAGCCTTTTGTGCCAAAAATTTGTATTTGTCTGTTTGAACCTAATCGTGTGTTAGTAGAGACACTACAATTAATAGAAATTGTGGCGTTATTAACAAGTGTGCCATTAATTGTAAATAAATCATCAGAAGTAATTTTTTTCCTAGTATTTTTATGAGCTGCATACTTGTTAATTGATTTTAATTGACCAAAAACAGAACTAAAGTCATCTAGCATATACCTTGTTAGATCAATGAAATGACTTCCCATAGCTCCTAAGATGCCACCGCCTTGATTTTTATTAAACCACCATCTATATTCAGGAATTACGTTTGAATGAGGAATGCCTCTGAAATCATTAATAGATACGTGTATTGGATCGCCAATTTTCCCATTTGCAATTAATTTTTTAACTAATTGATGACTGTTAAAATGCCGCATTGTGAAGGCAGTTATATTAGCTACTTTATATTTCTTTACTGCAGATAGCATTTTCTCCCCCTCATCAACATTTAGTGCCAATGGTTTTTCACAGATAATGTGTTTTTTAGATTGCGCTGCTTCTAAAACCATTTTACTGTGTAAGTGTACAGGGCTACCTATATAGATAATATCTAAATCATCTCTAGCACATAATGTTTTATAGTTTTTTTCAACGTATGGAATATTAAATTCTTTAGCACATGAGTCAGCATTTTTTATATTGCCACTACAAATTGCAGTTATCTCAATACCTTTATATGTTTTAAATGTAGGAATAGGACTTTTTGCAGCCCATGATGTTCCAATGATGCCAATTTTATACAATAAACTTTTCTTTCATTATAATATTTATAGTATATATAAAAAAAAGAGCTTGTGTTGAACAAGCTCTTTTTTTTATTCAAAATAGATTTTGAATTAGGTTACTAGCCTTACATGTATCGCTTTCGAACTCCAGCCATCACGTCAGCGGATATCTTAACAATAAGAACGTTCGCTAATGTTTTACCTGCTAATGCTCCACCTGTCAAAGTACCTATAAGATCTGCTCCTGCTACATCTACTAGATAAAAACCAAAGGCAAGACCAATTATCCAACTTGCTACAGTATGACCTGTTAGCGAACCAATCAACTTGCCTGGCAGAAAACCACCGACAATGTCCATTAATAAATTAGTAATTGCCTCAAGTACTAGACCGGCTAGCATAATTAAAATAACTGTCTCGAAAGACATACTTGGATCTGGCATATATAAACCTCCACTTAACTAACTATTAAGAGCTACGAACTCTTGTTATTATTATTGTTATAATGAATATACAATTAAACAATAATATCAATATTTTATAATTGTTTAATTGTTTTTGCAACAAAAAATTTATTTAATTAACATAATGAGTAGCGTGATTTAAAATAAAAAAAATTAGAGTTTTCTTATTTTTTTATTAATGTATTTTCAAGTTTATATTTTAATGTCATTATTAACGCATATATCTGAAAGGCTAAGTCACCTATGTTTATCTTAAATAAAGTTACAAAAAGAAAAGCAATGAGTATATTATTGATTTTCTTTTTGATATTTATATATTTTTATATTAATGGAACCAAAGATGATATTGCAATTATAAAAACTTACGAACATCAAGTTACTACAGGAAGAATGGCTGATTCATTAATAAGTAGCGTGAATGCTGCTTCACGGAATAAAGTTGATCTATCCTTTGGTCTTAGTGGTGAAATTAATCAGATTGCTGTTGGCACAGGTGATATTGTTAAGAAAGGGGAAGTACTTGCAATCCTTGAATCATCAACTGCATCACGACAAGTTCAAGTCAAAGAGATATTACTGTCACAACAAGAAGCTAATCTTGAAGATTTACTCGCTGATCCTATTGCTTCAGAAATTGCTTCAGCGAAACAGACCACTGCAAATGCTCAGTCATCTGTAGCAAATGCAGAATTTAATTTAAAAAATTTAAAAGAAGGTAGTCTCGCATCAACCGTACAATCTCAGAGGCAAACTCTAACAACCGCAGAATTTAATTTAGAAAATTTAATTAATCCATCTACAGCTACAATTGCAAATTCAAATTCTTCAATTAAAAATGCTCAAACTTCCTTAGAACGTTCTCAGAATGATGTTGATGAACTGTGGCCTAAGTTAATTAAAACACAAGAAGATTATTGTAGGATGTTTCAGGATTGGGTGGCTGTTTGTAACTTGGGCGACATACCTTTAAGTGATGCAAGAATTAAAGGATTACTTGATTCATTAACTTTGGCATTAGTGCCACAGGGTACTCAAAGAACAAAGACAGAAGCATTATTAACTGCTAATGCAAATTATGCTGATTCTGTCAATTCTGTCATTTCTAATGAAGCGGCCTATTTGTCTGTAAAAGAAGCAAATAAAAAATTGAAAAGCCCTTCTGTCTTAGAAGTTAAAAAACTTACTGAAGCAGTTACAGCTGCCCAAGTTCGCTTAAACGAATATCTTGCATCTCCTGAACAACTTGAAGTTGATAAATTGGATGCATCTTTAGATAGTGCCAAGGCTAATCTTGAGTATGCTTTGGCAAGAGAAGCAGAATTAACTGCTGGCGCACTTGCTAATGCAATTAATAGAAAAAAACAAGATGTTCAAATTGCTCAATTAAATCTAACTGATGCACAGACTAATTTAGCAAATCATACACTAACCGCCCCTTTTGATGGAATTATTGGATCGATTAATGTGACTCTTGGACAACGCATTGGCTCCAGTACTGCTGTTACTACATTAAGTGATCCAAGTTCAATTTACATTGAAATTCCTGCATCTGAATCAGATTTAAGCCAAATGCGAGTTAATAACCTTGGCTTTGCAGCATTCGATGGTATGCCCGGTCAATTTTATATTGTTAAATTGAATGCAATCAGCGTCATCCCAAATATTTCTCAAGGTGTTATTACCTATCCTGCAGAGGCTGAAATTCTTGTTGGTGAAAAACTATTTCAAGAACGTAGAAATTTAGTTGCATTGCAAGATTATTTATCTAAAGCAATTGGGCTAGAAGGCAGTGCTATGAGTAGGCCATCTGGCCCACCAAGTGGTTTTACTGGAGGCAATGCCGCTAGGCCAGAAGGCAGTGCTATGAGTAGGCCATCTGGCCCACCAAGTGGTTTTACTGGAGGCAATGCCGCTAGGCCAGAAGGCAGTGCTATGAGTAGGCCATCTGGACCACCAAGTGCAAGTGGGCCCACGACAAGAACTCAAGGTGGGTCAATGGCTGACATGGGCTCTCTCATGATGCAATTTGCAAATCCAAAATTACCTTTAGATGGCATGTCTGGTACATTGACCTTAGTTACTAATATTAAGGAAGATGTCTTACTTATTCCAACTAATGCAATCGCGCGAGTTGGTAGAGATAATACTGTTATATTACAAAATATTGATGGAACTACTGAACAAAGAGTTGTCCAAATAGGCAATGCTGATGATTCAAATACCGCAATTATTAGTGGCTTAGAAAAAGATGATATTATTATGATTGAATCAAAAAAAGCTATTATAAATAAAGATCAATCAACTAAGCCTACTGATAGCAGGTCGCCAGGCCCTCCGAGTGGATTTGGCGGAGGTCCTAGATGATTGAATTAAGTAAAATTTCCAAAGATTATTATACTGAAGCTGGGACTGTCCATGCTCTAAGAAATATTGATGTGAAAATACAATCTGGAGAATTCGTTGCTATTATGGGTCAGTCTGGTTCAGGAAAATCAACAATGTTAAATATATTGGGTTGCCTAGATCAACCAACTACAGGTCAGTATTCTTTGGATGGCATTAATGTAGGAGATAAGAATGATACATATCGGTCTATTTTACGTAGAGAGAAATTTGGTTTTGTCTTTCAATCTTATAACCTCGTTCCTAGATTAACAGCTGTGGAACAAGTCGAACTACCATTAATTTATCAAGGTGCTAGTAATAAGAGAGAAATTGCACTTGAGGCATTAGCTCGCTTGAACTTAGATGATAGAGCTCATCATTTCCCTCAACAATTATCTGGTGGCCAACAACAACGAGTTGCAATTGCACGCTCATTAGTTGTTCAGCCACAAGTTGTTTTTGCAGATGAACCTACTGGTGCTTTGGATACTCAAAGTGGGAAAGACATTATGAAAATATTTTCTGAATTATCGGATGAAGGAATTACGATTGTATTAATTACGCATGAACAACATATTGCAGATCAATCTAGTCGGATTTTAGAAATGAGTGACGGACAGCTAGTATTTGATAGCCTGCACGGGAGAAATTCACTATGACTATTATTGATGCAATCAAGATAGCTTTTCGATCTATTTATGCAAATAGATTAAGAAGTCTTTTGACTGCGCTAGGTATGATTATTGGCGTTGCTTCTGTGATTGCATTAATTGCGATTGGCCAGGGCACGCAACAGGGAGTTAAGCAAGAAATTATGGGATTAGGCTCTAACCTTATTTTTATACAACCAGGCTCTTCTACAGATCAATCCACAGGCAGTAAAGGAGGCAGAGGTTCATCAACAACTTTAGTATTGAGCGATGTCGATGCTATTATGGATGCAGAAATTGATGGTTTGTATGGTGCGTCTGGTCAGATTAACTTTCCAGCACAGGCTATTGGTGGTGGAAATAATGACCGCGTAGATGTTGTAGCAGTAGATGCAGAATATGCATATGTGCGTGATTTAAATATGGAATATGGATCATTTATTTCAGACAATGATGTTACTAGAAAAGCTATGAATATTGTTCTTGGACATGCAATAGCTGATTCTTTATTTCCTACTGGAGATCCAATTGGTGAAAATGTACGTATTAACCTTGGAAGTAGATTCGGCTTTAATTTTCGAGTTATAGGAGTGCTCTCTGAATCAGGTGGTCAAAATGTTCAGGATGCTTCTGTATACATTCCTATACCATCGCTTATGAATCGACTTAGATTTTTAAAGAATCCGACTGGAGGTACGACTATCCAGCAAATTAGTATTAAGATTGATGAAAATGTAGACGAAGTAGTTATTAAATCTGAATTGGAAGATGTGTTGATGATGGAGCATGCTGTTTTAGAACCAGATTTTATTATTAATAGTCAAAATGATTTAGTGAGTGCTGCGAGTGCTGTAAGCAAGACGTTATCTATTTTATTAGGAAGCATTGCTGGTATTTCTCTGATTGTTGGAGGCATTGGCGTTATGAATATTATGCTAGTGAGCGTGACAGAAAGAACACGAGAAATTGGTATTCGAAGAGCAGTTGGTGCGCTGAGTAAAGATATTAGACTTCAATTTATTTCAGAAGCTCTTGTGGTTACTATTGGAGCAGGCATAATAGGCGTAATTGTTGGATTAACTATAGCTATTGTCATTAATGGCAGAGTCATCGCCGGGCAACAGATGATAACAGTTATTGAATTATGGAGCGTATTAGTGGCTTTTGGCGTTTCATCAATTGTAGGACTGATCAGCGGTAGTTATCCTGCTCACAGAGCAAGTATGTTAGATCCAATCGTTGCGCTACGATCAGATTAAAAAATTGGCATAAGTCTGCTTTAGATGTATAGTATTTATGCGAAATTTTTTTTGATTTCTCTTTTCTAATAAATATCTATGGTATCCTTTTGCATGAATTAAAAGGAGAATTAATGAATAAAAAGAAAAGCATCATATTGCTCGTTATCATCGTTCCTGTTTTTGCAATACTTGCAGGCCTCATAACTTATTTTTTTGTTTTACGTTCTGACACGCCAGCACCAGTTAGCATTGACAATGCTTTACAACAACAATCAAAAGATATAGCGAAGAATGTTGTTGTAAAGAAATCCGTTTCACCTGATACAGAAAAGAAAAACCAAGATCGCGATCAATCTAACAGTATCAATGCAACAAAATCGATAGCACCACAAATAAATACAGATTCAAGTGATTCTTTAATTGGTACATGGATTATTGATAATGATGCTGAATCCTTTGTTGGTTATCGGGTTAAAGAGGAGTTAGTTCGAATTGGAACGTTTACTGCTGTTGGTAGATCTAATCTTGTACAAGGCAGTTTGGATTTTAATGGCGAAGTTATCCAAGGTGTTATTATTAAAGCAGATTTAAGAGGCTTAAAAAGTGATAATCAATATCGTGATAATGCTTTATCTAAACAAGCAATTGAAACGTCAAAATTTCCTTATGCAGAATTTACATTATCTGATCCAATTCTTATCAAAGACTCACTATCTGAAGATCAAATTGTGGCAGTAAATGCAAGAGGAACTTTATTATTACATGGTGTCAGCAATTATGTTGAGATAGCTTTATCAGGCAAGTTATCTTCTAACCAATTATTTATTATTGGAAGCTTACCAATTCAATTTATTGATTATGATATTGCTAAGCCAAGCAGCAAAAGCGTATTATCCATTGAAGACAATGCTATAATGGAAATATCATTAATATTTATTAAAAGTTAGCTTTTTTTATCAATGTAGATAAGGTTTGAAAATGAGAGCTTTTTTAAAAAGCAAGATACATCGTGTGACTGTTACTGAAGCAAATATGGATTATGATGGTTCAGTAACCATAGATTCAACATTAATGGTAGCCGCCGGGATTGCTGAATGGGAGCAAGTCGCTATTTATGATGTAACAAATGGATCTCGAATAGAAACATATGCAATTTCTTCAATTAAAGATAATGGTGAGATATGTATTAATGGTGCTGCTGCACATTTAATTAAACCAAATGATATAGTAATTATTCTTACTTATGAATATTTGCAAAATAATGAGATCGATAATTTTTCTCCAAAAATTGTCCATGTTGATCAATATAATAAAATTATTTAAATTAGACAGATTTATTATGAAAAGAGGAAATCATGGATTTTGCAAATGAACTCATGGTCAAAGGTTTAATAGTTGGAGTTTTCCAAGAAAACTGTTGGATAGTTGGTAATAAAAAAACAGGAGAAGCAATTTGCATAGATCCAGGAGATGAACCTAATAAGATTCTAGATTTGGCAAAAGATATGGGCGTAAAGATAAAATTCATTGCTAATTCTCATGCGCACGTAGATCATATTATGGGTGTTTCTGGCATTCATGAAAAAACTGGGGCAGATTTTTTATTAAATAAAAATGATTTGGATTTATTACAAAATGGATGGAAAGATTCTGCAAAAAGGTTAGGTATAGATTTTGAACAAGCACCACCAGATCCAACAAATTATGTATCTGAAGGAGACAATGTTGAAGTTAGTGGGTTAAAATTACAAGTTATAGAAACTCCAGGACACACACCAGGTAGCGTGAGCTATTTTTGTGAAGAAGCAGGCGTGTTGTTTAGTGGAGATACTCTTTTTAAAGGTTCAATTGGTAGAACAGATTTTCCAGGAGGCAATTTTAATTTAGAAATGAATAGCATTTGTAATAAATTATTACAATTGCCTGAAGAAACAGTTGTTTTACCTGGTCACATGGAAGAAACATCTATAAAATTCGAAAAAAAATTCAACCCATTTGTTACTGAATGGATGAACCAAAATGGCAATAATATTTAGGAGTTATTATGGAATTTAGTTGGTCTAATGAAGAAGAAAATTTTAGATTAGAAGTTCGAGAATTTTTAGACGAGCACTGGGATGCAGGCATGCTTCCTGAAGGGCCTAATGTTGACAATGATGCTGCTAAAAATTATGTAAGAAATTTTAAACGTAAACTAGCTGAAAAAGGTTGGCTTACTATGTCTTGGCCTGAAGAATATGGTGGCCAAGGTGCTTCATACGTGCAACAAATGATTTTTAGAGAAGAAGGCGCAATAGTCGATGCTCCTGTAGGAGGAGGAGGAGAACAGATATTAGCACCTGCAATCATGTTAAATGGAACAGAAGAACAAAAAAAAGAATATTTAGTTCCTATGACTACAGGAGAAGTTTTATGGTCTCAGGGTTATTCAGAACCAGGAGCTGGCTCTGACCTTGCTTCGCTACAAACTAGAGCTGTAAAAGACGGAGATGGATATATTATTAATGGTCAGAAAGTTTGGAATGGAGCACATAGAGGCGACATGATACATACTTTAGTTAGAACTGATCCTGATGCACCAAAACATAGAGGCATTAGTTACATGATGATTGATTTAGCTGCTAAAGGTGTTTCAATTAATCCGCTTTGGCATATGAATGGCCTAGGTAGATTTAATGAGGTCTTTTTTGAAGATGTTAGAGTACCTTTATCAAATAGAATTGGTGAAGAAAACAGAGGATGGTACATAGCCGTTACTTCATTAGATTTTGAAAGATCAGGCATTCATTTAATAATTGGAATTCAAGGTGTTTATGAAAAACTATTAAATTTTCTTGCTAGTTCTAAGTCTAATGAAATAGGCATTGATTCAGCACGACTAAAAAAAATTTATCGACGCTTATCAGAAACAACAGTCGAGTTAGAAGTTGCTAGATTATTAAGCTATCGGATAACATCTATGCAATCTGCAGGTATAGTTCCTAATTACGAATCATCAATGGCTAAATGCCTTGGATCTGAATTAGGACAATTCCATGCCCGTAGGGCAATTAATGCAGTAGGTCTTTATGGGCAACTATTAAAAAATTCAAAGTATTCGATATTAAATGGAGAGATACCGAATAGTTATATGTATACAGTTTCTAGAACTATTGCGGGTGGCACTAGTGAAATTCAACGAAATATTATTGCTACACGTGGCCTAGGTTTACCTAGATCTTAATTTCTTTTTTAGTGATCCATGTTCTATATTTAAATAATATTAGAAGTGAAATTTTTGAAAAAAATAATTTTGAGAAAATCCCTTTGAATCCTTGGTGATGCTCTAACCAGATCTTGTCTTCAATTAAACATTGCTTATCATTTATTTTGATTATATTATGCCTGTGTATCCATAATTTCATCGGTCCTTTTAATTGAATATCTGTAAATCCATTTTCTTTACTAACTTCGACATGTTGTGCCTCCCAAATTATAGGAAACGGACCCATCCATATTTTCATGGTTGTTAATGAATTTTCATTCAGAGGTTCATTTTTTAATAGTTGTATTGGTGTCAAAGGTAATTTTAATTTTTTTATTATGCCATCACTGAAATAAAAATCATTTATAACATCTGATGTGGCATCAAATAAAGCACTATGAGAAAAACTAGGCTTTTGATTTAAGATTTTATTTTTGTAATCATACATAATATTATTTAAGATATTATAATCTCTATGTATAAGATAGAGAGTATAATATCTAAAGGATATTATTATGTTTATTGACTTTGGCACTCTTGAGCAATATGTTACTTTCTTAATTTTTTTCGCAAGAGTAGCAGATGTTTCTTTAGGAACTTTACGGACTCTTTATGTCAATGCTGGCCTAAAATTGCTTGCAGCATTAGCTGGTTTTTTTCAAATGCTAGTTTGGGTATTTGCAGTCGCTGGATTAGTGAACGATCTTAATGACTATGTAAGAATTTTTTTATTCGCATCTGGTTTTTCTGTAGGTACTATACTTGGGATATGGATTGAAGAAAAAATTGCTTTGGGATTTCGTGCAATACGAATCATGAATCATTCTGATGACGTTTCGTTAGCTCCGCTACTTAGAAATCATGGATATAATGTTACTCAAATGGATGCTCAAGGATATTCTAATAAAGTAGAAGTGATAATAGCAATTTTATCAAGAAAAGAGATTAAGGGTTTTATTCAGCTTGTAAAAGAGTCAACTTCTGATGTTTATTATACAATAGAAAAAGTTGGAACTCCGCATCATAGCAACGAAAAAAATAATAATTGGTTTAGCAAATTCAATTTTTTTAATTTATTAAAATAAGTCTTTTATTCTTCAATGTTAAAACCTTCTATAAAAGTTTTTAATGCTTCAATGCCTGTTCCGTAACCCATTCCTTCAATCAATGAACCTACCTTCTTTTTTGTGATAACCCCAATAATAGTGCCACAATTGTCGAAGAGGGGCCCTCCGCTATTGCCAGGATTTAATGCCACATCAGTTTGAATTGTTTGAATTTGATTATCAGTGAAAATTCTTGATAAAGAACCCTTAGTTATAGAGCCTTCTGTATCTACGGATGTTGGAAAACCTGCAGCTCCAATAGTTGTTCCAGGAATATTTTTATCTAAATTATTAGCGAGTAATAATTTTTTATCAATATTCTTTATAGATTGAATTAATGCAAGATCGGCTTTTTCCCATACCTTTACAACATTAGAACCAATTATACTGCCATCTTGATATTGCACTATAATGCCACTTGCACCTTTTACAACATGTTCTGCGGAGACAATGTAACCATTACCAATATGAAATCCCGTACCTATGTTAGTACCATTTGTTATTTTAACAATTCCATTTAAAATGTTTTGCGCAGAAGAAGCAAAGTCACATTTTAATGTGTTGCTTTTAGATACTGCATTTAATATTTTTTGTGCCTCTTGGCCACTTACTGCTGCAGAAGTTGCATTTTCAACAGCAATCTTTGAAGCAGCTGTTACTCTTTCTTCTGCATCTTTTACAAGTTCATTTTTGTTTGAAACTTCATCTGAAATTTGCTTTATCTCAGCTATTGATTTATTAATTAATTTAATTTTTTCTTCTAAGTCATTAATATTTTTTCCAGTAGATTCATTTAATGATTTTGATTCTATTACTATCTTACTGGCTTCAAATGCGCTATTTTTTGCTGTCAATGCAGATTCAAGGGCATTGCTTGTTGATAGCACGACCTCGTCTAATTTTGTTTCTAATATTTGATCAATATCTTTAATAATTTTCGCATATTCAATTCTTAGTAGTTCTTCTTTAGAGAGTTCATCTGAATTATTAAAATAACTACATGATATTAGTAGTATTGAGGATGCTAAAAAACTTAATAGAATTTTTTTCATGTATTTCCAAATCACTTCTTAAATTTTAGTAAGCATTAAGATTAAAGTATTTCTTTATTATTAATTTGTTAAATAATTAAATTTTTGTTAAATATTTCATAAATTAAAAAAAAAATTACTTAAATATATAAAAAAAGTTTATTATTATACATAATTACAAATGACAAAAAAAACAAAACTCATAAGTTTTTCACCTTCAACAATTTCTAAATATATTGATTGTAATGCATCCTCTTGGTACAGCTTCCATGAGGATGAAAAAGGCGAGTTATTTGTTGACAAATTCTATGCTGATATTGGAAATGCTATACATGAGTCTTTATTGGAATTGCAAAAATATGCAAAAAAGAAGTTTTATATTGGCGATGATATAGATTATGTATTTTTTATAAATTTTTTTTATACTCAGTTAGACTTGCAACTAGAAACCTTTAGTCTATCAATGAAAAATACTGATGTTGAGGAAAGAATTGTTTCTATTAGATCTGGCATTGAACAATGCGTAAAATTAATTTTGACTGATATAAAATTTTGGGCCGTCGATCCAACTTCTAAAGAGATTCTTGTTTGGGAGGAACAATGGCTGGATCATAATGATAAAAAAGAAGGTGTGTATCTTGATGATTCTATAAGAAGTAAGACGCGAGCGGATGTTATTGGAATTTATAATGATAAAAATGATAATAAACCTTATGTGTTAGTACGTGATTATAAGACTGGTAAAAGCATTACGGATCCTAGAACTGATCCCGGATTATTAATGAGGGGCATTTGGTCACTAATAGAATTAAATAACCCTTTAGCCAATTGGTTTGTAATAAATCGTGATCTTGACATTAATGATAGTTATGTCATTCTTGAAGCAGTTAATCTAGGTGCAAAAAAATCATCTGATTTTTCAATCCGATCTATTTTATATTATAAAGATTTGCCAGCAATTGTAGGTTCTTTTTCTAATGTAATTAATAAAATAGAATTTGTTAAGCAATCTGTTGATCAAGAAATAGATGCGCCAGCATCACCCGGCGGCTTGTGCAAAGACTATTGCCCCTATTTACATAGATGCAATTTTGGAAAACAACATGTTGCATTAAGATTCGGCATTGAAAGTTTAGAAAATAGGATTCATTCAAATCAAAAGGCATTTACTGACTATGTCAGTAATAGGAATCTATTATTAGAACAGCTAACATTTATCTCAATGCAACAGTGTCCAAATTGTCAAAGTGAATTACATGAAGTGCCATCGCCTAAAAAAAATATTTATATTAAAAAACTATTACAATGTTCCCAATTCCCTAATTGTAAATTTCAAATTCCCACTCTTCTAAAAAAGAAAAAAAATTGACATATATTTTTTGTATATTAAGTTGTTTTTTTGCTTTTCAAGAATTAACGTTAAGTATTGTTGTTAAATATTTTGAAAGGAATACATAATGGCTGATGGTGATGGTCCAAGATCAAACGGACCTAAAGTTGTAGAAAGAATTGGTACTTGTGCTGAGATAATTGATAAATTACGTGATAAGATTTTGGCTAATCCTGATGCTGCTCTTCCTGATGGTGATTGGAAAGTGCGTGATGCGTTAAGTCATTTGGCTGCAAGAGCTAATCCTATTCCAACTTTACATAAAAGAATTAGTGAGATGAATTCTGATTCAGAGCCTTTAAGCACTGATGAGGCTAATCACCTTCAAGTAGAAGATCGTTCAGGAGCTTCTATTGAAGAATTAATTAAAGAATGTGAAGAAGGTTTTGCAGCTGCGCAAGCGGATATTCCAAATATATCTGATGAAGACTTGCTGCAAAAAGTAAAATTTGGTGATGGAGAAATGCATGCTGTTGATATCATGTATTTTGGCGGACCAAGACATTTCATGGATCATTTAAATGATATTGAAAAAGCTTTAGAAGAAAAATAAGTTATTTTTTATTTATTTTTGCAACGAGCTCTCTTAATGGGGGCTCGTAAGCTTCACTGTATGTAGGAAATGGGTGTATAACTTCTGCAAATTTTGTTATTGGTATTTGAGATTGCATTGCAAAAACTGCTTCACCAATAATTTCTCCTGCATTGGGACCGATAATTGATGCTCCAATTAATTTATTATTCTCTATATCTCCTAATAATTTTAATAAACCAGGACCATTTCTTGTTGCAAAACCTCTTGAGGTATCACTAAATGGGTGAGAAGCAACTTCATATTTTATTCCTGCTATTTTAGCATTTTCTTCAGAAAATCCTACAGAAGCTACTTCAGGATCTGTATATACTCCACGAGGAATTGCAGAATGATCTGCAATTATTTTTTTACCTAATAAGTTGCTCGTTATGATTCTCCCATGATAATTTGCAGTATGTGTGTAAGGAGCAATCCCAGTGATATCTCCTCCTGCCCATACATTTTGAGTACCTTTAACTTTAAGATATTCATCAACTGGTAATGGTTTACTTGAATTAATTTCTAAGTTTAGATTTGCTATATTAATGTTATCTAAATTATTTTTTTTACCTGCTGCAATTAATAATTTACTACCATGAATTTCTTTATTTTCAAGAGATACAATAATATTTTCTTTTTGTGTTATTTCATTAATTTTTATATTTGTATGTATATTAATTCCTTCTTCAGAAAGAATTTTTTGTAATTCTAATGATATTTCACTGTCTTCAGTCGGTAAAATATTCGGGGCTAATTCAAGAATATGAACTTCTGATCCAAAACGATTTGCAATTTGTGCTATTTCTAATCCTACAGGACCGCCACCGATAATAATTATTGAACTGGGCAAAATGTTAGATGTGTAAAAATTTTCGCTGGTCCAGTAATCTATTTTATCTAACCCTTTAATTGGAGGAATATTAAATTCTGTTCCAGTTGCTAGTACCAAATCTTTATACTGAAATTCTTTATCATTCACAGAAACAGTATTAAGACTTGATATGACACCTTTTCCACGAATTAATTCAGCACCTGATTTTAATAAACCTTCTGCAGCACCTTTATCATCTAAGTGCTCTGCAACTCGATGACGTATAGAAACAGCAGCAGCATATGCTTCTAGTTCATTATCAAGTATTAATGCTTTTGAGGCATGTCCATATTGCTTATGTTGCTTAGCGTTATGTCTTATTTCAGCAGAGTGAAGCATTGCTTTTGCTGGCATGCAGGCAAAATAAGGACATTCTCCACCAACCATCTTTTCTTCAATTATTAAAGATGTTTTACCACCATAAGCGACATTTTCTGCAACCCATTTTCCTGATGATCCTCCGCCAATAACTATTACATCATATTTTTTAATTTTCTTATCCTTTATTTAGTTATTAATAGCTGCTAACACGCCAGAATGGTCTCTTGCATCAGGTATTCCATTATGTATTTTAAATACTATTTGTCCATTTTCATTAATGACTAAAGTCATTCTTTCAGCAGCAGCAAAGGCTTCATTCCATGCTCCATACAGTTTTGCTATCTCTCCTTTTGTATCTGCAAGCAATGAGAAAGGAAAATTTTCCTGTTTTTTAAAAGCTGCATGTGCATGCCTGCTATCTCTGCTTATTCCAAATACTATTGCACCCTTATCTATCCATTCATTATAATTATCTCTGACTTCGCATAATTCACCTTGGCATAGGCCAGAGAAATCAAAAGGATAGAAAATTAATACAATTTTCTTTCCTTTAAAATTTGAAAGTGTGATTTTTTCATTCGCTTCATTTACTGCCGTAAAATCAGGAGCTTGTTTTCCTACTTCAATAGTCATAACTTTTCCTTTCTTAATATTTATTTTAGTTTATATATTTTCTCAGTATTTTGATACATTAATTTTTTTAATGCAACTTCATTAATATTTAAGTCTTCAATTTCTTTAATTGTTCGATCGAAATCAAGTACAGGAAAATCTGTACCAAAAATTACTTTTTCTTGACCGTAGGTATTTATGTAGTGTACAAATTCTTTTGGCCAATATTTTGGCGAATGCGCATCGCTTCCTATATAGATATTAGGATGCTTCCATGCCATCGCTATCATTTCATTTGTCCAGGGGATACCTACATGTATACCAATTAAGACTAATTCTGGAAAATCGCATGCTACTTCATCTAAGGTAATAGGTTGTCCAACAGAGCGCCGTGGAAAATTGGTGTCATAGAGCAATGATTGCCCAACTTGCATTTGAATCGGCACGCCTAGCTCAACGCATTTTGCATAAAATGGATATACTTTTGCATGATTTGGGGGTATTTCAAACCAATGTGGATAAAAATGGGCTCCAATAAAACCAAGTTCCTTGATGGCCCATTCAAATTTTCTTACTCCTTCCATGCCTTCTGTTGGATCAATGCCAGCAATACCATATAGTTTGCCTGGATATTTTTTTATTGCATCGTGTACTAATTCATATGGAATTCGAACACTAGAAGGATGATGCTCTTGTCCAGCTCGAACCGCATGAATAATTGCTTTTTCAATACCAGCATTATCTAGTTTTCCAACTAATTCATCAAGGCTATGACCAGAAACTCTTTCTTTATCAGCCCCAATTTTTTCTACTAGAAATTTATCACGCCACTCCGGTCGATATGGCTGTGCATCGTGAGTAAACAAGCCACAAACTGCATCAATAATTGGCATATCTTTTACACTGTTCATAATTACCTCCTGTTTATAAATTATTATGGATTAATAAATTTTGTGATCATTGTTGCCCATTTTTCTGGTTCAATATGAGGAGAAAATTGACCTGATATATTCGAAGGATTACCAAGTTTATCTTTATATTGAGATGTATCGACAATTATACCAGAACTATTTTTTATTGTGTTCAGATATTTTTGATGTAATGTTTTTAATCTGCTTTCGCTACCATGAATAATCAATGTATCACAAGTTATTTTTTGTGCTGATTTAAATACATTAAAGTTACAAATAGCATATGGTCCAGCACCTTCCCATCCCATTTCCCAATAAAGCTCTTTTACGTCTTTCCAGTCAGAATTAATATTTAAATAATGCATAAAATTTTCTGTTACTTCTTTAAAATTTTCTGACAGCTTCTCTCCTCCAGCTCGCTTCCACATGTCAAGCAAATGACTTCCGTCGGCTTTTTCTGGATAGTAAGTATGTATCTTCTTATGCAATGCACGACCTTCATCATTTGAATAATCAAATGGTTCTTCTAAAATTAATTTTTTGACCATATCATTATTGCGTGTTTGAAAATTAATAGCGATTTGAGCACCAGTCCTTGCGCCATACAAACTGCATTGTTCTATATTTAATCCCTCAAGAACCCATTCTAATGATTGAGTGAATTCATCTACTGTTTCATAAGGATATGGGGGCCTGTCTGAATCACCATATCCAGTTGTAGTCGGAGCTATTACATGGAATTTATTATCTACATAAGCTAATAAATTTTGATAATCCATTGAACTTCTAGGAGATGAATGTAGTAATACCAATTTGGGCAATTTTCGATTTCCCGATTCTCTATATTCGATATTACCATGTGGCGTTTTAACGAAGCCTCTTGTAGTATTTTGATAGGATGTTGTTGCCATGATGACTCCTCATACGTGTTATTATAGTCATAAATTATTTTGCTTATTTAGCTTAACTTAGAAAGAAGGAAAATGTGACAAATATCCAGGTAGATCATTTAATTAGAAATGCTTATATAGTAACGATGGATCCTGACAGGAAAGTTTTTACAAATGGATATATTGCAATTTTAAATGACAAAATCATTGGCATAGGCCCCGATAATGAATGCGAGTACACTAGTAAAAAGATTGTTAATGGAAAAGGCAAGGCTGTCTTGCCAGGATTAATTAATGCACATAATCATATTAATCAGATACTACTGAAGTCTTCTATTGATGATTCTTCAGAGTACGAACCAAATATTACTGGCTTTATGCAGAAAATGGTTGATATCTGGAGCAATGCTACGCCTGAGCTTTGTTATAAAATTGTTAGGTTGCATTTAATGGAGATGATGTTAAGTGGTATTACTGCTGTGCATGATCAGCATTTCACAAATTTTCCGAATACTAATATTGACGGCACTTTACAAGCAATTAAAGAATCCAATTTGAGAGCCTTTGTATCTAGATGTCATTTATCTGCTGATTCTTTACCAGAGAAAGCGAGAGAAAAAGTAGGTGATGTTTTAAAAGAAATTCAACGAC
>QGNP01000007.1 GCA_003228125.1 Chloroflexota bacterium
CGATAGTTCCCTTAAGCCAGGTATCATAGTTGGGACTAGAAATTGCTTCAGATAAAGACTTTAGAGAGTCTTCCCAAAGCTGAGATGCATCAATTTTCACGGTTTCTCCAGATAATTTTTAGGACGGACTATATGTTTAAAGTAAGACATAGTTATCCACAAACTAACAACAACATGTGGATAACTATGTATATTATTAATGCGTTCTATGCCTTGAGAAAGTAAACAAAGAAAATAATTTGTTTGTTTGAAATCTCCCCACCGAATCAAACTTTATAACTTGTTTGAATTGATTACAATAACTTTTTGTAAGTAATTTAATTAATTTTTTTTAAAAAGAATTAATTTGATAATCTAACCTATTTTTTTTTTATGTAGTAACCTCAACTATGCAAAAAAGGGAATAATGACTAAAAAAATTTTCGTAATTGATATTGGTAATTCAACTATATCTATAGGTATTTTTGAAAATAAATCTTTGTATCAATCGATGAGGTTTGCTACAAATAAAGATTTTCTTTCTACTGAGTATCAGTTGATGATCCAGGCAAGTTTTAAACAAAAAAAAATAATGGAAAATGATTTTGAAGGTGCAATATTATCATCAACGGTTCCATCATTAATTTCTACATTTACACAAGTTGTAGAGAATATATTTAATTTTAAACCATTAATTGTTGGTCCGGGTATCAAAACGGGATTAAAAATTAAATATGACAACCCTAAGGAAATAGGTCCAGATAGAATTTTACATGCAGTTGCTGGGCTGGATGTTTTTTCTGCTCCTTTAATTATTGTCGATCTAGGCACTGGCTTAGTTTTTGATATTATCAATAACAAAGGAGAGTATGCAGGAGGCGCCATTGCACCAGGGCTTTCTGTTGCAGCCAATGCTCTGTTTGACAGAGGATCAATGTTAAATACCATTCAAATTGAAAAACCAGAAAATGTTATTGGGACAAATACACAGGCCGCGTTGCGTTCTGGAATTTATTATGGTTATTTAGAGTTGATAAAAGGCCTTGTAGCAATAATGAAAAAAGAATTAGAAGAAGATGTTAAAGTTATAGGAACAGGCGGAGACATTAATATTTTTATTGACGATCAAATTATTTTTGATCATGTTGATATTGATCTTAATTTAAAAGGGTTGGCTTTATTGTATTTTATGAATAAATAAGGAATAAAATGAGAGAATCTTTATTGCACAATAAAACAATCTTGCTCGGGGTAACTGGATCTATTGCTTCATATAAAGCTGTTGATATTGCTAGCCAATTAGTTAAAGAAGGTGCAAATGTTACAGTGGCCATAACGGAGGCAGCGACTAAATTTATTACTCCTTTTACTTTTAAAACTATTACTGGCAATGTACCTTTTTATGACATGTGGGACATTAATGCCCCTTCTAGAGAAATGCATATTGAGTTATCTCATAAAGCAGATCTTATGATAGTTGCCCCAGCTACTGCTTCAACTATTGCTTCTATTGCATATGGGCTAGCTGATGACAGTGTGGCCCTTTGTGCTTTGGCAAGCAAGGCTCCTCTGTTAATTGCTCCAGCAATGGATCATCAAATGTGGTCTCACTCAACAACTGAATCAAATGTTAATAAAATGATAGAAAAAAATATTGATATTATTGGTCCAGAATATGGAAGGCTAGCATCGGGAGAGCTTGGCTTAGGTAGGTTAGCGAGCACTATGAATATTATTGGTGCCGCAAAACATAAATTAGGAAAAATAAGCGGAGATCTTGTTGGTTGTCGTATTATAGTAACTGCTGGAGGAACCAGAGAACCTATGGATCCAGTTCGATATTTAGGTAATCGATCGAGCGGAAAGATGGGTTATGCTGTTGCAGAAGCAGCAAGAGACAGAGGAGCTGATGTTGTTTTAATTAGTTCTGTAGAAAGAGGCGCTATTAATGGTGTTCAATTAGTTAATGTAGAAACAACTCAAGACATGATGGATGAGGTTCATAAACAAGTTAATTCTGCCGATGCTATTATTATGGCAGCTGCAGTTAGTGATTTTAAATTTAATAGAGTTCAAAGCACTAAGATAAAAAGCAAACACAAAGACATTAATATTCACTTGATGCCTAATCCAGATATTATCGCAAGTGTGGGAGACGGAATAGTGAAGGTTGCTTTTGCTGCAGAGTTAGAAAATATTATTGAACACGCAACAGAAAAATTACAAAACAAAAAAGTTGATTTTGTAGTTGCAAATGATGTTGGAAGCAAAGAATCTGGTTTTAATTCTGATAATAATCAAGTAACTATTATACAAAAAAATGGCAATATAGATAAATTGCCCCTGTTATCTAAAATAGATGTAGGTCATGAGATACTTGATCGGCTTATTAACTATTTTAAATAATTAATAAGAAAGCAATAAGTGCACTAATGTTCTTACTGGGTTACCAGACATTCCTTTTGACCATTCTCCTTTTGATTGCTTCACGGTCATTACTCCAGCAATGTCCATATGAATCCAAGGTGTATTACCAATAAATTTTTCAAGAAATTTAGCTGCTGTAATAGATCCAGCTTCTCGTTCACCAACATTTTTTATATCAGCTACATTGGAAACGATCATTTTTCCGTAAGCTTCATCTAAAGGAAAGCGCCATATTGGTTCATTTGCTTTAGTACTTGCAGATACTAGTTTTTCAAATAATTTATCATTATTTGAAAAAACGCCGGTGCGAACAGATCCTAGTGAAACTGTCATTGCTCCAGTTAAGGTGGCTATATCAATAATTGCTGAACTTTTTTCTTTTACTGCATATGAAAGTGCATCTGCTAGGACAAGTCTGCCTTCAGCATCAGTATTGAGCACTTCAATTGATTGTCCGTCCATAGCGTATACGACGTCACCAGGCTTTGTTGCTTTGCCCCCAGGCATATTCTCAGTACAAGGAGCAATACCAATAATATTTAATTTGGGCTTTAATTCTCCAATGGCTTGCATGACGCCTAAAACTGTAGCAGCCCCAGACATGTCACCTTTCATTTCATCCATTCCCGCACTTGGTTTTAGTGAAATACCTCCGGTGTCGAAAGTAATGCCTTTGCCTACAATTGCAACAGGTTTATTAGTCGCTTCTTTATGTTGATATTTTAATATAATAAATTTTGGCTCTTCGTTGGATCCTGAAGCAACAGAGAGATAAGAGCCCATTTTAAGTTCTTTTGCAGCATTTTTATTTATAATTTCACATTGCAGACTGTGTTTATCTGCAATATCTAAAGCAATTTCAGCTAGTTTGGATGGAGTCATATAATTTGCTGGTTCATTAGCAAGGTCTTTAGTTAAGTTTGCAGCTTGTGCAAAAATTAATCCTTGCTTTATCAATTTATCTATAGTTTTTAAGTTAATGTGACTAATGCCATGAAAAGTGACATCGTTAATTGTTATAGGCTTGTCTTTTGCGTGTGTTTTATGTTTTGTGAATTGATATTGACTCAATCCAATAGCCTCAGCAATAGCATGAATTGCATCATTCTTTTTTTGTGAATTTATGAGTAAGTTGCTAATATCAAAAGCTGCACTTGTTAATTTAAAATTATTTATAGTTCGACATACAGAAGCAATTTGAGTTCTTAAATTATCTATAGTGATTTTTTTTTCATCACCCAAACCTACTATAAATAATTGCTTTGCATTGAATTCACCTAAGAGGTTTATGGTTGTTATTTTTCCAATTTCAGTCTTTATGTCGCCAGATTTCAAAAGCGCTGTTAATTTTTTCTTTAATTTGATATCAATAGATTTTAAATCACTGCTAAAAGTTTTTTGATTATTAAATATTGATATAACGTAAGCATCTGCTTTTTCTTGGATAAGTTTATTTTTTTTATAAATTAAATTCATGTATGACCCCTGTATTGTTTTTTGTAAGATACGATATTCTATAAATAAATAAAACAACTTTAACATTAATTTTGCCATTGCTTGAAAAATCTTACTATGCTAGCCTCAATTAGTGAAAGTAGAGAACTAATTAAAATAGAGAACTAAGTAAAGAAAACAATATAATGGTTGACTTATTAGGTAAAGAAATAAAAATTGATGAATTCAGTAGACATGAAAAAGACACTGGATCGCCTGAATTTCAGATTGCGTTGTTAACAAAAAGAATACAGATGCTTACTGGGCATTTGAAAAGTCATGCTCATGATTATTCTACAAGGCGTGGGTTGTTAAAAGTCGTAGGAAAAAGAAGAAAACTATTGAAATATTTGAGTAAAAAAAATGTTTCTAAATATAATGAAATCTTATCTAGCTTGTCTTTAAGAAGATAATCAATTCTTTAAGAAGTTAATCAATTAACTCAGATCTATTTTATTTTTCTTTGCATAATTTAATTTGTGCATGGGGGAAGCTAGTATTTTTTGCTTAGAAACATAATAAATGAAAAGGAACAGAAATGAACGAAACAAAAACATTTGAATTGAAATTAGGACAACGAGTTTTAAAAGTAGAATTAGGAAAAATTGCTCAACAAGCAAATGGTTCTTGCACTATACAATTACAAGATACGTTGCTTTTAGTTACTGCAGCTGATGGAGATCCAAGACCAGGTACAGATTTTTTCCCATTGACAGTTGATTTTGAAGAGAGAATGTATGCAATAGGTAAAATACCAGGGTCCTTTTTTAAACGTGAAGGAAGAGCTGGTAACGATGCTATTTTAGCAGCAAGAATGACTGACAGGCCAATTCGTCCAATGTTTCCTAAAGGATATATTAGAGACGTCCACATTGTTTGCACTGTAATGTCGTCAGATAGAGAAAATCAAGCAGATGTTTTGGGTACGATTGGAGCATCGATTGCTCTAGGTCTTTCAACACTGCCTTTTGAAGGACCGGTTTCTTCAGTCCGTGTTGGAAAAATCGATGGAGAGTTAATTGCTTTTCCTACATATGCCGAAATTGAAGAATCAGATTTAGAGCTTATTGTTTCTGGAAACAAAGACTCTATTTTAATGATTGAAGCTGGGGCAAAAGAAGTTTCTGAAGACGCATTAATAGAAGCTATTAGTTTTGCAGAAGATATTATTGCTGCTCTTAATGATTTTCAAGAGAGTATTTTTAAAGAATATAAAATAGAAAAAGACAAATTTGAAATTAAAGAAATTAATAGTGAATTAATTCAAAATATAAAAAATAAAGTTAAGGCTTTGCCCAGCGACTTGTCAGGTTCGTTGAATCAAGAAGGGTTTAGTGGAGTCAATGCTCTATGTTTATCAATATATAATCAAATTAAAGAAGAGGCAGGATTTGAAGATACTGAATTCAATGACACTAAGGCAATAGTTGAGAAAGAACTCAAATTGTTATTTAGAAGCAAGGTGATTAATGAAGGGATAAGAATTGATGGAAGAAAAGTCGATGAAATCCGTCAGTTGAGTGCAGAGGTAGGTTTTTTACCCAGAGTTCATGGTTCAGGGTTGTTTGATAGAGGTGAAACGCAAGTTTTATCGGTTGTAACATTAGGTAATATTGCTGAAAAACAACGGCTAGATAACATTTCACCGGGAGAGCATAAAAGATATATGCATCATTATAATTTTCCTCCTTTTTCTGTCGGTGAGGCTGGATTTATGAGGGGACCAGGAAGACGTGAAATTGGACATGGCATGTTATCAGAAAAAGCACTATTGCCAGTTTTGCCATCTGAAGAAGATTTTCCATATGCAATTCGTGTTGTATCTGATGTGTTGTCATCAAATGGGTCCACATCTCAGGCTTCAATATGCGGGTCATCGTTATCATTAATGGATGCTGGAGTACCTATTACTTCTCCAGTTGCAGGTATAGCGATGGGTCTATTTACTGATTCTGATAGTGATAAATATGAAATTTTAACTGATATAGCAGGCCTTGAAGATGCTTTTGGAGACATGGACTTTAAAATAGCTGGATCTAATAAAGGCATTACTGCAATTCAGCTTGATATAAAATTGAAAAAACTTCCTGAGGGTTTTATGGTTGATGTTTTTAGTAGAGCTAAAAATGCAAGAGAAAAAATTCTTAGCATTATGGAAGTAGCAATAAATAAGCCTAGGTCTGAAGTTTCTGAATTTGCTCCATCAATAGAAATTATTACTGTACCCAAAGAAAAGATAGGCGCAGTTATTGGACAAGGAGGAAAAGTTATTAGATCCATTGAAGAAGATTTTGAATGTACAGTTAACATTGAAGATGAAGGAGTCATTCATATTTCAGGATTGAAAGAAAATGCATTTAAAGCCAAAGAATTTATTTTAGAACTTGTTACTGATCCAGAGGTCGGTAATGAATATAAAGGTAAAGTGGTTAGAGTTACAGATTTTGGTGCTTTTGTTAATATTCTTCCAGGAAAAGATGGCTTAGTTCATATTTCAGCGTTAGATACCGAAAGAGTTGAAAAAGTGACAGATATCACTAATGAGGGTGATGAAATGGATGTAAAGATTGTTGAAGTTGATAATTTAGGAAGAATAAATTTAACTAGAATTATTAATGGTGTTCCAGTGGAAGTCATAAAAAAGGATAATAAAAAAAATAGTAATTTTAAAAAGAACGATTCTGGGAACGATCGAAACAAAAATGGTCGTTCTAGAAATTTTAAAAAAACAACTGAAAAGGAAAACAATCAAAAAGAAAATAATGATAAAGGTGGAGAAAGAAGCTGGTAAACGTATAAGCTAATATAAAAGATGTTACATATTAGTTTTTGGAGTTTTTTTTGAAGAAGGTGATTGTTTCAGGTTTAGGTAAAATGGGTGCTCAATTAATTAAAACTATTGAGCAACAAGAAGGCATGAGAGTTGTTGCTATTATAGAGCCCATTCAAGAGATTCCTTTTTATAAAACTAATTTAAAACAATATCCAGTTTTTAAAAAAGCAGAGAATGCTTTTAAGGATCACCAAGCAGATGTTGTTGTAGATTTTTCAAACTCAGTTTTTACTGCAATGTTGGCACCTTTGGTTTTTAAAGCAAAAATGAGATTTGTAGTAGGAACTTCTAATCTATCTCAAAAAACCATTGCATTAATACAAACTGCTAGTAAAAAGCACCAACTTGGTTGCGTGATTGCTCCTAATTTTGCTCTAGGTGCCGTGTTAATGATGCATTTTAGTGAGAAAGCAGCAGCCTTTTATGAAGTAGCTGAAATTATTGAAAAACACCATGATGAAAAGATAGATTCTCCTTCTGGAACCGCAATGGAAACCGCAGAACGAATGATTAAGAATAATCCGAAGCCATTTAAATCAAATGTTTCAAAACATGAAAAAGTAGCTAATGCTCGAGGAGGTGAAGTAAATGGGATACGATTACATTCAATAAGATTGCCTGGAGTTATTGCAGGACAACAGGTGATTTTAAGTGGAGAGGAAGAGGAACTAACCATTTCTCATAATTCTATTGGACGTAAATCATTTATGCCTGGTATTATTTTAGCAATAAAACATGTGTTCAGTCATGATGATTATGTCTTTGGCCTTGATAAAATATTGAAAATAAATTAAAAAATTGGTGACATGGAAAATATGTATAATTTAGCTATTGTCGGAGCAACGGGTGCAGTAGGAAAAAAATTGCTGCAAGTATTAAATGAAAGAAATTTTCCAATTCGTAATATTCATTTTTTTGCTTCTTCAAGATCTGAAGGTAAAACTATTAATTTTCAAAATAAAAATATTGTAGTGGAAACAATTAAAGAGAGCTCTTTTCAAGATATTGACATTGTTTTTTGTTCGGCGACAAATGAAATTTCTAAAAAAATAGGACCTATGGTTCGTAATGCAAAAAGCATCTTAATAGATGACAGCAGTGTGTTTAGAATGGATGATGATGTCCCGTTGATTGTTCCAGAAATTAATCCAGAAGATATAGATGGGCATACTGGAATAATGTCTATTCCTAATTGCACGACTACTCCATTAGTTATGGTGCTGAATGCTCTTAAAGAATTTGCAAAAATTGTCAAAGTTAATGTTTCAACATACCAAGCTGTATCAGGTGCAGGTTCTGCAGCTATAAATGAATTAAATAAACAATTGGAAGAAATTGTACAAAATAAGAAACCTACAATTAGTGTTTTTACACATCAAATAGCTTTGAATGCAATTCCACAAGTTGATATTTTTGAAAAAAATAATTATACAAAAGAAGAGATGAAAATTGTCAATGAAAGTAGAAAAATATTGCACGAAGACATGTTGCCTATCTCTGCTACATGTGTCAGAATTCCAACAGCAATAGGGCATTGCGAATCAGTTAGTGTTGAATTTGATGAAGATATTGACTTAAGTAAAATCATTGATCTATTATCACATCAATCTGGTTTAATCATTTCAGACTTAGATGATATTTTAAAATATCCAACTCCGTTGAACACTGAAAATGATCACAATGTGTATATTGGCAGAATTAGAGAAGATTTAGCAACCAAAAAAGGATTATTGTTTTGGATAGTTGCAGATAATCTTTTAAAAGGAGCCGCGACGAATGCTGTTCAAATTGCTGAGACAGTGATATTGAGAAAGAAAATACAGGCTAGGATTTAATTAATGAACATTGATAGGCGTATGATAACAGCAATGGTTACGCCTATGCTGTTATCAGGAGAGGTAGATTTAGGAGCTTGTGCTGAATTAGCAAGAATACTTGTTCAGCAGGGCTCAGAAGGACTTGTGGTAACAGGAACCACTGGAGAATCACCAACTCTTTCAAATGAAGAAAAACAATCAATATGGAAATCTGTTAAATCTGCCGTAGGTCCAGAAGTAGCAATAATTGCCGGAGCTACGAATTATTCTACAAAAGAATCAATTGCAGGTGCAGAAGCAGCTTTATCAGCAGGCGCAGATGCTATTTTACTTACTGTGCCTTATTATAATAAGCCAACACAGGCTGGTTTATATGAACATTTTAAAGCCATTGCTTCCGCAGTTCCTTTACCATGTATTCTGTATAATGTTCCTTCAAGAACAAGTTTAAATATGACAGCTGAAACAACAATACAATTATCTGAGGTGTCTAACATTGTTGGCATTAAAGAAGCTTCTGGAAATTTAGATCAGATTGCTAGAATTATAAATAAGACCGAGGATAATTTTAAAGTTTGGTCTGGTAATGACGCTGATACTTTATCAGTAGTAGCCTTAGGTGGATATGGTGTAATTTCTGTCGCATCTCATTTTGTTAGCAAGCAAATTAAAGAGATGATTGATTTTTTATTAAAAAGCGACCTTAAATCTGCAAATCATATTAATGGTCAATTAATTACTTTATATGATGCTTTATTTCAAGAAAGTAATCCTATCCCGACTAAATGGGCCTTAAATCATCTTGGTTTTCAGGCTGGGAAACCAAGAATGCCTTTAATGGATCCAAGTCAAAATACTAAAAAAATACTTGTTTCTGAATTGAATAAATTTGATATAAAATTTTATAAAAAAAATTAATTTACTTAGTTGATTTATGTTATCGTTATTTTTTTTTGATCCATTGTTGCCATTGCTCATTTAGTTTATTTCGAGCTTTTAAGTATCCTATTTTGTCCCCAATGCCTCCAAAAAAATTTGCCAGAAGCCTTCCAGTAACAAGAATGTAAGCAAATAATATAATTATGCCAATAATTTCATTTTTTTCAAAAAACTGAAAATTTAAACCAAGGAATGAAAAACCTGTCAATAAGCTGAGAAATATACCTAAAAAAGCAAATGAAATTACGTATGTTCTTTCAATTTTTCTAACTTCTAATAACATCAAACAAATTTCTCTTGGAACTTCCGTAGTTATTTCGTTGGATTTTATTTCTTTTTTGCATTGTTTACAATTTGTTACTTGAGTATTATTTTTAATTTTAAAAGGATGAAAGCAGTGCTTGCAAAATGTTCCAATATTAGGCCTGTTGCCTTTTTTAACTTCTAAAATATGTAATTCAAGCTCTTTGCTAAATAGAGGACAAGTAGGTCTATTCATTTTCTTCAAATATTTGCTTTAGGATAATTGCTTGTTCACGCTTGGGTCCTACTGAAATCATGTCTATAGGTACAGAAGTGATGGCCTCAATTCTATTTATAAAAGTTCTTGCTTGTTTTGGTAAATCGGATAGTTTTCTAGCATTTGAAACATCTTCGTCCCAACCTTGAAAAACTTCATAATTGGGTACTGCACTATTCAATTCTTCCAATGACGCAGGAGGAACTTTTGTTTTAAAACCATTAATATTATATGAAGTGCATATTTTTATTTCTTTAAATCCAGATAAAGTATCTAATCTAGTCAATGCAATAGATTCCATTCCATTCAGTCTGGCAGTATATTTTGCTAGAACACCATCAAACCACCCACATCGTCGTGGCCTACCAGTAGTAGTGCCATACTCAGCTGTTCCATCTTCAATACCTTGATTACGTAATTTATCACCAATAGCATCCTTTAGTTCAGTTGGCATTGGGCCCTCACCAACTCGAGTTTGATATGCTTTAAAAACCCCAACAACCTTTTGTATTGATTTTGGTCCAATGCCAACTCCTATACAAGCACCAGCTGCAATTGAAGATGGAACAGCTGAGGTTACATACGGATATGTGCCTGAATCTATGTCTAACAAAGATCCTTGCGCACCTTCTAGTAGAATAGCTTCGCCGTTGTCATCCGCTTTTTGAACTATGGCCATTGTGTCTCCGACAAATGGCCTAATTTGGTCAGCAGCTTTATTATAATCATTTAGAATTTTAGTGTATTCGAGAGGTTTCCCACCATAATATTTTGTAATTAAATTATTTTTATCTTCAAGCAATAATTTTAATTTTTTTTCAAAGATCGTTTTATCAAGTAAATCGGCAATCCTTATACCATTTCGTGATACCTTATCTATAAATGCAGGACTAGTACCAGTTTTAGTAGTGCCAATTGCATTTTTCCCTCTTTTTAATTCTTCTAATTCGTCTATTACTTTGTGCCAAGGCATAATAACATGCGCCCTATTACTAATAATTAAATTAGAAACATCTACGGATCTATCTTTTAACATATTGATTTCTATAATTAATTCATCTGGGTCAATAACTACTCCATGAGTTATGAGGCATTTTTTATCGCTATAAAAAATGCCAGCTGGTATAAGATGTAATGAAAATTTACCTTGATCATTTACTATTGTATGTCCAGCATTCGTGCCCGCTGAATAACGAGCAATGATACTGCAATTTTTTGCGTGATAATCTACTACTCTTCCTTTACCTTCATCTCCCCATTGAGCTCCAATAATTACAACTGCTGGCATTTATTATTTCCTTATGAAAATTATATTTTTTTATTTACGATTTTTGTTATAAACAAACCTTATTTAATTTACTGGGTTAGATAATTAATTGCAAATTCTGTTTCAATTTTTTATGATAAAAAAAAATAATTGAAAAAAATATTTTAATCATTAAATCAAAAAAGTCGTTTTTAACTGTCTATTTTCGCTTCTGTTGCGTGACTTATAATAAAATTTTTCCTTGGAGCAACTTCCTCTCCCATGAGCATCGTAAAAAGCTCACTGGAAGCTTGTGTATCTTCTAATACTACTTTTTGAAGCATTCTATTTAATGGATCCATTGTTGTTGTCCATAGTTGATCAGGATTCATCTCACCTAATCCCTTATATCTTTGAAAATTCATCTTTTTATCAGTAGGTTGGTTTTTTATAAACGAGTCTCTTTCTTTTTCTGTAAATAGCCATTTCATTTTTTTGCCTTGTGAAATGCTATATAAAGGAGGTTGGGCTATATATAAGTGACCATCTTCAATTAGTTTTGGCATAAATCTAAAAAAGAATGTAAGTAATAAAGTTCTGATATGTGCGCCATCAACATCAGCGTCAGTCATAATAATGACTTTCCCATATCTTAAGTTTTCTCCATTATAATCATCAGCAAAACCTGTACCAATAGCAGTGATTAGTACTCTTATTTCTTCATGAGAAAGCATCTTATCTAGACGAGATTTTTCAACATTTAAAATTTTACCTTTTAGTGGTAATATTGCTTGATTCCTTCTGTCTCTAGCACTTTTTGCTGATCCTCCTGCTGAGTCTCCTTCAACAAGATATATTTCACAAGCACTAGGATCTTTTTCTGAACAATCAGCTAGTTTTCCAGGCAGAGCACTGTTTTCTAAAAAACCTTTACGTTGTACAAGATCTCTGGCTTTTTTAGCTGCTTCTCTTGCTCTTGCTGCCATCATACCTTTTTCTAATATTTTTTTTGCTATTTGAGGATTCTCTTCTAACGATCTTGATAATGCTGCTGAAACAGTGGATTCTACCACCCCTTTTACTTCTGGATTACCTAATCTAGTTTTTGTCTGACCTTCAAACTGTGGATTAGCTAATTTAACACTGATAATTGCAGAAAGACCTTCTCTTACATCTTCTCCTGTTAAATTTGGGTCATCTGATTTTAGAATCTTGTTTTTTCTTGCATAATCATTAAGGATTCTTGTGAGTGCGGTTCTAAATCCAGTCAGATGACTACCGCCATCAATAGTTTTAATGCAATTTGCAAAGGTCAGGATATTTTCTGTAAATGAAGTATTATATTGCAAAGCAACTTCAATTAAAATATCGCTTTTTTCTTGTTGAAAATAGATTGGTTCATTATGTACAGCTACTCTACCACGATTTAATTGCCTGACGAATGCTTCTACCCCACTATCAAAGAAAAACACTTTTCGCTCTCCACCTGGCAAATTAGCATTTCTTTTATCAGTAAAATCAATCCAAATTCCCTTGGTCAAATAAGCCATTTCTCTAAATCTTTCTTCAAGAGTATGAAAATCATAGTTAACGTGTTCAAAAATTTCTCTATCCGGATAAAAAGTTATTTGCGTACCATTACGTTCTGATTTTGCATTTTTAATTGCCTGTAGTTTTGTAGTTGCTTTTCCTTTTTTGTAATTTTGTTTGTACAGTTTTTGTTTATTAGATACAACGACATCTAATGATTCGGATAGTGCGTTCACTACTGATGCACCAACACCGTGAAGGCCTCCTGAAACTTTATAGCCTCCTCCTTCACCAAATTTACCACCTGCATGCAGAACAGTTAAAACTGTTTCGACCCCTGATAAGCCTGTCTTGATATGCTTATCTATTGGAATACCTCTGCCATTATCTGTTACTGTTACGGAAGAATCTTCATTGATAATAATTTGAATTCTGTCACAATGACCAGCCATTGCTTCATCAATTGAGTTGTCAACAATTTCATATATTAAATGATGCAGTCCGCGCTCATCAGTCGATCCAATGTACATCCCTGGTCTTTTTCTTACTGCTTCTAAACCTTCTAGAACTTGGATATTCGCTGAAGTGTATTCTTGCTTTTTTTTTGTCTGTTTTTTTTCTGACATCATGTCCTAAAAGATATTTTTAGATATTATAGATACTATAGCATTAGAATTTAAACTGCTCAATCAGATTTATTTATTACATAGCTAGAAAATTATACATATTTGGAAATGGTTTTTAAGATGGATTCAAGTAATTTTGATTATATTGCAAAAGTAAAAAATGAAATTAATGATATAGCAAAAATGCCAATCCTTGGTGTAAAAAGTGAGGTATCCATTCAGAGCAAATATTTACAAGCCCTGCATGGGTTAGAAGGTTATTCCCATATTATTATTATTGGATACCTTCATAAAATAAATGAAAAGCCTAGTAAAAAATTGATTACTCACCCTAATGGAGACACTAGCTTGCCTAAACAAGGACTCTTTGCTTTACGTGGGAGACGACCTAATTTAATTTCCTTCACTGTTTGTAAATTACTTTCTATCAATAATGTTACAATTATTGTTGATAAATTAGATTTACTGAATGAGACACCAATTCTTGATGTAAAACCGTATTTGCCCTTTTATGATTCAATTGAGAATGCAACAATGCCTAAGTGGACTTATTCTTAATTGATTACTAGTAGAAAGATATAATAATATGGGATTTAAATGTGGAATTGTTGGCTTGCCTAATGTTGGGAAATCAACCATTTTTAATGCGCTCAGTCAGTCTAATAATGCCTTAGCAGCAAATTATCCATTTGCAACAATTGAGCCCAATGTAGGAAGAGTTGCTGTTCCGGACATAAGATTAGATGTATTGTCAAAAATTAATAACTCTGAAAAGACTATTCCTGTTTTTATGGATTTTGTAGATATTGCTGGACTAGTAAAGGGAGCTTCAAGAGGAGAAGGGTTAGGTAATAAATTTCTTTCTCATATTAGAGAAGTAGATGCAATTGTACATGTGATTAGGTGCTTTGAAGATACAAACATTACACATGTTTCAGAAAGAATTAATCCAGTTAATGATTTAGAAGTCATACAAACTGAGTTGTTTTTGTCAGATCTAGATATTCTTTTCAAAAAGCGTGAAAACATGATAAAAAAAAATAAAAGTAAAATGGACAATCATGAAGAAATAATGAACATCATTGATAAACTAATTGAATATATAAATAATAATGAAATTTCTAAAATAGAAAATATTTCAGAAGATGAAACTGCATTAGTTAGTGATTTAAACTTATTATGTTTAAAGCCAGCTTTTTATATATGCAATGTTTCAGAACAAGATGTTGCATTAGGCAATGACTTTACTAGAGAGTTATATATAAAAATACAAGATCAAAATAAAAACAACCAAATTATTCTTGTTTCAGCTAATATTGAATCTGAAATTGCAAATCTTGAATCTACTAAAGAACAATTAGAGTTTTTAGAATCATTAGGATTAAAACAAACAGCTCTAGCAAAAGTTATATCTACTGGGTATAACATGTTAGATCTTATAACTTTTTTTACTACTGGACCAAAAGAAACAAGGGCATGGACTGTTCGGTCTAATTCGACTGCTCCGCAGGCTGCTGGAAGGATACATACTGATTTTGAAAAAGGTTTTATTAGAGCAGAGACAATTTCCTATGACGATTACATATCTACAGGAAGTGAAAATGCTGCAAAAAATGCTGGTAAAATGCGCCAAGAAGGTAAAGATTATATTGTTATAGAAGCTGATATTTTTCATTTTTTATTTAATAATTGAGAAGAGCATTTATTGAAAAACTCTATTTTGATTTATCAAAAAATTCAAGAATCATTAAAAAATGGCATTCCAGTGGCATTAATTACGGCTATGAATTCTGAACAAAACAATCTAGGTAGGAAATTTTTCATTAATAAAAATAAAGAGGTTGTTGGAGACATTAATAATGATTCACGAGTTAATGATTTATTATTAGAATATGTAATAAAAAAAATGAATCAGAACGTTTTTTCTGTTATTAGTATCGTTTCTTTAAATTATGATACATATAAAATAACCGAGAGCAATAAAATAAATATCTCTGATAATTTTGATAAAAATAATGGATCTGTTCTTTTTATTGAATTTATGTATCCTAAAATGCAACTTATTATTGTGGGCGGAGGTCATGTTGGCCATGCATTGGCTCAATTAGGAGATGTTGTTGGCTTTGAAATCACTGTTGTAGACGATCGTAAAGATTATGCGAATCTTGAAAGATTTCCTATGGCTATTAAAATTCTAACTGGAGACATTGAAAGCTCGATAGATTCTCTTGAATTAAATGCACTAAGTTATGTTGTTTTAGTCTCAAGAGGACATAAATTGGATGAAGCTGCTTTAAGAATGAGCGTGCAGAAAAATCCAGCTTACATTGGTATGATTGGTAGTAAAAGAAGAACTTCAATCGTCATTAATAATCTTGTACAAGAAGGAGTTAATTTAGAAAAAATCCAAAATATTTATACTCCAATTGGAATAGATCTAGGAGGACAAAGCCCAGCTGAGATTGCTTTGTCAATTCTTTCAGAAATTATTATAATAATTCATAAAGGTTCAGGCAAACACTTAAATTCTTTAAAGAAAATCATATTATAAAAACAATTCTTTATCATAAAACTGTGCTATTTATTGATTAATTCGTGTATGATCGATTTATGCAAATAAATACTGATAATAATTTTATTGATGAAATTCTGATTTGTTTGAAAAAAAATAAATCTGCAGTCATGGCAACGGTAGTGAACACTCGTGGTTCTACTCCTCGCAAAGCAGGAGCAAAAATGCTAATTCGCCCTGATGGTTCGTTTACTGGTACTATAGGCGGAGGCTGCGGAGAGGCAGAAGTTTGGCAAAAAGCGATGGAAGTTTTTAAATCTAATCAATTATCCTATGTATCAGTAGATTTGACCGAACCAGTAGATGGTGAAGACAAAGTTTGTGGTGGAGTTATGGACGTTATGATAGAGAAACTAGTTCCTTAATAATAATTAAATTTTATAGAAAGGCAAAAAAATGATTGGTAGTTTAGGTTGGCAAGAATTGCTAATAGTCCTTGTAATATTGGCGCTTCTTTTTGGAGCCGGAAGAGTATCGAGTCTCGGGGGCGCGCTTGGAAAAGGCATCCGTGAATTTAGAAAAGAATCTACAGCGAAAGACGATATTGTTATTGCAAATCAGGAAGATGATGATGAAAAGAATAAAGAAGATACTAGCAAATAATTTCTAATTTTTTTATCAAAAATATAAATATATAATAGCGAGTTGTAATTATGCAAATAATAGACGATCTGCATCAATTCAAGACTTCAATGATTCGTCCACAATTACCTTATGTGATGTCATATCTTTTTGAAGATCAAAAGGAGGGACTAACTTTATTTGATACTGGTTTTGGTACTGATCAAGCATACAACGAATTAAAAATTTCTTTACAGAAATTAGGCTATCAAATCAGTGATTTAAGCCGCGTTATTATTTCTCATGCCCATCCAGATCACATAGGTATGGTAGGAAAGATTAGACAAGATAATAGTGATTTTAAATTGATTATGTCTAAAGATGAATATGAGTGGATCAATTCTCGAAAAGATCGTGATTGGCAGAAAATTGGCAATAATTGGATGGAACAACATGGCTTGAGTATTGAAGAAATTAATGCTTCCAAAGAAGATTCCATATGGAAAAATATAGAGTGGCCAGACTTAAGTCCTGATTTACTAGTTGTGGATGGAGACGAGCTGCTTATTGGAAAATGGTCCTTTCAATTTATTTCTACCCCAGGACATACAAAGGGTCATATTTGCTTATACGAAAAAAATTATAAGTTAATGTTGACTGGAGATCATGTCTTGCCACATATATCACCTAATGTATCAGTTGATTTTCAAGGCAAACACTTAAATGCATTGGTTAATTATATAAATTCATTAAAAAAAATGCTTTCTTTTGATACTGATATTGTTTTACCAGCACATGAGTATGCTTTTACTGATTTACAAGAGAGAGTGAATGAATTACTTTTACATCATAAAAATAGATTGTCAGAACATCTTGCTATTTTTAATGATGGATCTTTAACAGCTGCTGAAGTAGCAAAAAAAATAAGTTGGAATACCGGATCGTTCGATGATTTTAATTTAATGATGAAAAGGTCTGCTATAGGTGAAACAGTTGCACATTTAGAATATCTGGTTACTGATAATGCCTTGGTTAAAATAAATGGAGGACACAAAGAAGTTAATTGGCAACTTGCATAGATACTTTGTCCATTCATAGAAAATAGAGAAATATTCATTGAATTTAATAAAATATATAATACTTTCTAAGGCTATTTTTCTTAAACAGCTATTAAGGTTTTTTGTTTTAGGTGGGGGAACAGCACTGCCTGGTTTATTTGTTGAAAAATTTGTTCCTCATATATTGAATGATATAGCGAATAATTTTCAAGGTAAAATTATTGTTATTTCAGGTACGAACGGCAAAACTACCGTAACAAATACATTAGTTAATATTGTTTCCTCCAACGGCATTCCAGTTATTAGTAATAATGCTGGTTCAAATTTACATAGAGGGATAATTAGTGCTTATTTAGACGCATTAAACAATTTTGGTAAGTTTGTAAAGAATGACAGCATGATGATCTTAGAAGTTGATGAGGCAATTCTTGCTTCAACCTGTAAAAAACTTAAACCAAGCATAATTATGTTGTTAAATTTATTTCGCGATCAATTAGATAGATATGGAGAAATTGATACAATTAGAAAGAATTGGCTTAAAGAATTTTCTTTAAGTTATTATCAAAATACTCATCTAATAGTTAATACCGATGATTACTTGCTCTCTGAAATAAGCAAAAGTTTTTCAGGCGAAGTTACTTATTACGGCATAGAAGATAGTTCATTAGAAAATAATAAAGTCGATCACACCATTGAGACTTGTTATTGCAATTGTGGGATTAAGATAGATAAATTTGCAAGATATTATGGACATTTAGGTAAGTGGAAATGTATTGTTTGTGACAATCAAAGAACAAAGCCGCAAATCTATGCTTCAAATATCCAACAAGATAATTTAAATTTAAAATTTGATATTAACGATCGTCAGGACCAAGAATTAAAACTTTTAAACCTTGGAGTTTTTTCTGTTTACAACTACCTTGCTGCCATCACTGCGTCTTTGTTCTTAAATATCCATTTTAAGCAAATTGCACATGCTTTGTCTCAAGAAAAGCAAATTTTTGGAAGGCAAGAGACATTTTTGGTTAAGAATAAAACAATCAAGTTATTTTTAGTTAAAAACCCTATTGGCCTTAATCAAGTTATTCAAACTTTAAATACTTTAAAAAAGAAGAAGCTTAATATTTTATTTGCACTCAATAATCAAATTGAAGATGGCATTGATGTATCTTGGATATACGATGCCGATATTGAAATGATAGTAAGCGGATTAAAAAATTTAGTTATTTCTGGCGATCGAGCTGATGATCTAGCTTTGAGATTTACTTTAGGTGGAAGAAAAGAATTTATTGTTGAAAAAAATCTTAAAAATTCCATTGATTTCATCATTGATTTATCCGCGGAGGATTCAGAAATATATCTTTTATTAACTTATTCAGCTATGATGAAATATAGAAAATATTTAGTTAAAATTTCTGGAGGAAAGCCTTTTTGGGCTAATTAAAATTAAATGTACTCACTTAATATTCTGCATCTGTATCCTGATATTTTAAATTTGTATGCTGATCGAGGAAATATTTTAGCATTGCAATATTGTGCACAAAAAATTGACGTGTCAATTAATATAAAATATTTATTTATAGGTGATGAATTTCCTGCAGATATTGATTTGATCCTAATAGGAGGCGGACAAGATCAAGATCAAGAACATGTTAGCCTTGATCTTATAAGACATGGTAGCAAGATTAAAAGTTTAGTTTTAGAAAATTTACCTGTCTTAGCAGTTTGTGGGGGATATCAATTATTTGGAAAAAGTTATCAATTATCTAAAAAGAAAATTTTAGAAGGCATTGGAATTTTTGATTGTGTTTCCATTGCCGAGCCTAATTTAAATCATGAAAGGTTTATTGGTGAAATATTAATAAATGCTCAAAATAATTTAGGTAGTATTATTGGCTTTGAAAATCATTCTGCTCGTACGTATCTTGGTGCACAAGTAGAGCCATTTGGTCATATTGTAAAAGGATTTGGCAACAACGGCGTTGATAGCACAGAAGGAGCAATATTCCATAATGCGATCGGTACTTATTTGCATGGACCAATTTTACCTAGAAATATAAAATTAACATATTTTTTATTAAATTGTGCGATAAAAAGAAAATTTGGCTCGTTTGTAGAATTGCCGAGTGAGAATGATGTAATAGTCGACAATGCCTATAATTACGGAGTTAATTATATATTGTCTAAGTAAATATACAGAGAATCCTTTATGAAAAATTTTTTTTTCCTATTTTGTTTTTTAGGTCTTTTTCTTCAGTCATGTAGTTTTTTTACTCAAAATAATGAAATTATAATTAATATTGAAAAAAATATAACTGATGTTAAAGAAAATATAAATCAAAATATTATTAAAGATGATTTAGAAACGAAAAACTCCAATTTGGTTGCAGATTATCCAAGTAATTTTATGATTCCAATCCAAGGTGCTTGCATAACTAAAAATACAGGTTTATTACCTGGATCTCCAA
This sequence comes from Chloroflexota bacterium, assembly GCA_003228125.1. Classification (GTDB taxonomy): domain Bacteria; phylum Chloroflexota; class Dehalococcoidia; order UBA2979; family UBA2979. The sequence continues at coordinate 20,071 of QGNP01000007.1, forward strand.
GGCCATATCGGAATGGAACGCATGAAGGAATAGATTTTTATAATAATATTGCATGTGTCAAAATAGCTGCTGGGACAGAGGTTGTTTCTGTTGACGAAGGCATTGTTATTAGAGTAGATTTAGAATATTCAGCAATGACTCAAGATCTTTTAGATTTATTGAGCAATGAAACATCTTTTCAATTTAATGAAGCACAAAAACTAGATATATATCGTGGCAGACAAATTTGGATCGAGCATAAATTAGGAATAATTACAAGATATGCCCATTTGTCTGCTATTGCCAATGATGTTAAGCTTGGAACACAATTAAAAAAAGGTACAGTAATTGGATATGTAGGAGAATCAGGTACTCCTGAATCTGTTACTGATCCAGGTACAGAAAACCACTTACATTTTGAGATTAGAAAAGGAAGTAAATATTTAGGTGAAGGCAAACAATTAGATTCGATGTATGAATTGTATTCTAATTTTTTCGCGCCGCAGTAAAAAAATTATTTTGCTGCTTGAAATATTAAAATGAATAATGCTAATTATAAAAATACCATTTGATCCAATTATTATTCAATTAGGTCCAATTATAATATCTTGGCATGGTTTTTTTATGTCAGCTGGAATGATTCTAGCAGTTTATTTATGTCTTCAAATAAAAGAAAAATTCAACTATAACGAAGATATGGTTTTTAATACTGCCTTAGCAGCAATTCCTTCTGGTATTATTGGCGCAAGGTTGCTTTTTGTATTTGAATATTGGACATTTTATGCAGCTAATCCAATTAAAATCTTTGCTTTACAAAATGGAGGTATCTCTATTTGGGGCGGCATTATTGGTGGCATTATTGGTGGTTTTTTATTCGCATTTTTTTCTAAATACCCATTATTAAAAGGGCTTGATTTAGCAGCGTTTGGATTAATTTTTGGTCAAGCAATTGGAAGAATTGGAGACATGATTAATGGGGAGCATTTTGGCACTTCAACTCAATTGCCTTGGGGTGTTATATATACCAATCAAGGTTCTCCAGCTTTTTTACATTCTTTAGCAAATGGAGCTCACCATCCAGCTACTTCCTATGAGTTTATTGCAGATATGTGGATACTCCTTTTCATGCTTTTGATTTTATTTAGATGTAAACGATATTTTAATGGTTCTTTTTTTGTAATCTATATTCTACTTTATTCAGCAATGAGATTTTTTGTCACGAACTTGAGAGTTGATTCAGCTTTTTTTAATGACACTGGGCTTAGGATACCCCAGATGGTTAGTTTATCAGCCATGATATTGGTGATTAGTTTAACGTTAATTTTATATTCTTTAAAGAAAAAAAGATTATTCCCGAGATTATTTACAAGATTAGAACAATGAATATCATTGTATATAGTCGAGAAGGATGCCATCTCTGTGATGAGCTGATCGTGTACATTGAACAACAAAATAGTAATTATAAACTGTCGATAGTTGATATAAGCACTGATAAAAAATTAGAGAAACAGTATAGTGACTTCATTCCAGTGGTTTATATTAATGGTAGTATATTTTTTGCTCCAATAGACTACGCTGCCCTTGCTCAGTTATTCAATCAATAATCAGTATCATAAATTGGTATCTATTGTTGATTGAATAACTTTATTATGATATTCTTGATAAAATTAGTCGTAAATATTATAAAGTACATTATGTTAATAAGCATCAAATGTGATTATGCGCTCCGAGCCCTTATGGAATTAGGTGTGCATAAAAATGAAATTCCAATTCAGAAAAAAGCTATAGCAGATTCTCGAGGTATTCCTGGGCCTTTCTTAGATCATATTCTTTCTGATTTACGTAGATCAGGACTGATAAAAAGTTTTAGAGGTCCTAAGGGAGGACATTTATTATCAAAAAATCCTGAAGAAATTACTCTTAAAGAGGTAATTCTTAGTATTGAAGGAGGAATTTCTTCGCTCGAGTCTGATGAAAATTGCTGTCATAAATGGGTATGGCAAGATTTAGATGAATTAATTGTTACAAAGTTAAATTCAATTTTTTTATCTGACTTAATAGAAAAAGAAACCGTAGAACAACAAACGAGCGTGACAAGTTACTCAATTTAAGGAGTTTATTTTGAATAATAATTTGATTGCTCAAGATGTTACTGAGTTAATTGGCAATACCCCTATAGTGAAACTTTCAGATTCATTAACTAACGGTCATTTTGACATCTTTGCTAAGTTTGAAATTTTTAATCCTGGCGGATCAATAAAAGACAGAATTGCTTTGGCAATGATTAATGAAGCAGAAAAATCTGGAAAATTAAAAAAAGGAGATACTGTTATTGAACCAACAGCAGGCAATACAGGCATAGGATTAGCAATGATTTGTGCAGTGAAAGGCTATAAATTAATTTTGACAATGCCTGATGATATGAGTGTTGAACGTAGAAAAATTCTTAATAAATTCAATGCAAAGATTATTCTTACTCCTGCTATTGAGGGAATGACGGGAGCAGTATATTTAGCAAAAAAAATTAGTAAAGAGAACGATTATTTTATGCCGCAACAATTTGAAAATAATGCTAATCCAGATATTCACCAAAATACAACTGGCCCAGAAATCGCGAATAGCCTTACTGTAAATTTTGATGCTTTTGTGTGTGGCGTAGGAACTGGTGGGACTATTACTGGGGTTGGTAATTTTTTAAAGAAACAAAATACAAATATTAAAATCATTGCTGTAGAACCAGAAAATTCAGCAGTGTTAAGTGGTTCAAAGCCTGGGCAACATTTAATACAAGGCATTGGTGCTTCATTCCTTCCATCAGTACTCGATACAAAAATATATGATGAAATTATTACAGTTAGAGATCAAGAAGCATTGAATATGTCCAATAGGCTAGCGAGTGAAGATGGGTTATTAGTAGGTATTTCTTCAGGAGCTAACGTTTTTGCAGCGATTAAATATGCTAAATCTGTAAAGAGACATGTGCAAATAGTGACTATATTATGTGATACTGGTGAACGATATCTATCGATGGGAAATTAATATGGATGTAAACGTATATATACCGACTCCATTTATTAAATTTACAAATGGGCACAGTAATGTGATTGTTAATGAAAAGAATATTCAAGATGCTTTGGAATTTCTTATTAATCGACATAAACAATTAAAAGAATTAATATTTGACATAGATGGGCAGATACCTCATCATATTAATATTTATCTTAATAATACTGAAATAAGTAGTTTGAATGGTACAAAAACATTGTTGAATGATGGTGATCAAATTGCCATCATTCCAGCATTAATAGGAGGTTGATAATGGTTAATAATAATGAGAATAATTCGTCTTCTTCATTTACGCCTGATGAAGTCATGAGGTATTCCAGGCATATGATCATGGATCAAGTTGGTCCATCTGGCCAGCGATCTATAAAGCAGGCAAGAGTATTGGTTGTAGGTGCTGGAGGACTAGGTTCACCTGTAGCAACTTATTTAGCATTAGGCGGTGTTGGCAAAATAGGGATAGTTGATTTTGATGTTGTGGATTTATCTAATTTACAAAGACAGATTCTTCATTCAACAAATGATGTTGGAAAACCTAAAATTGAATCTGCTAAAGAATCTTTACTTGCGTATAATCCTAATATAGAGGTCGTTACCTTTGAAGAACCTTTAGTAGCTGACAATGCTTTTAAAATTATAAATGATTTTGATATAATAGTTAACGGTGCTGATAATTTTGCCACCAGGTATCTTGTGTGCGATGCAGCATATTTAAAAAAGAAAACTGTTATTGACGGTTCAGTTCTTCTTTTTGACGGGCAAGCGACCGTATATAAACCAGGCAGTGGCTGCTATCGTTGCTTATATCCAGCACCTCCACCCCCAGGGTTAGTTCCATCGTGTGCTGAAGCAGGAGTTTTAGGTGCTATGACTGGCTTAGTAGGCTCAATTCAAGCCACAGAAACTTTCAAAGAAATTTTAGGTATCGGTGATAGCTTGATAGGAAGATTGGTTTTGATAGATTCTTTATCAATGGATTTTCGAATTATGAAGATAAAACAGGATCCTAATTGTCCTTTATGTGGGGATAATCCAACAATAAATGAATTAATAGACTATGATCAATTTTGTGGGACGGCTCCTTTAAAAGAGGTGCATTCGTAATCATAAAAAATTTATTGATTTTGAGAAAAACAGTTAGAGTATACATGCATTATAAGGAGTAAAAATTGACAATAAATGTAAGAATGGCTGCAGTAATACAGAAAATAACTAATAATCAAAAAGAATTTGTTTCTGAAGGCAGTAATATAAAAGATTTAATTCAAAATATAGAGAAAGAATTTCCAGGATTTAAGAATCATATTTTGACAGATTCGAATGAAGTACATCAATTTTTAAATATTTATGTTAATGATGAAGATATTAGATTTCTTTCAAATTTAGAGACAGCAATTAAAGACGGAGACGTTATTTCTTTTCTACCGGCTCTTGCTGGTGGTTCTTTTTAGGATGCAATATGCAGGTAGTTAACAATCTCTTAGATTTAATAGGAAACACTCCCTTAGTTGAAATTTCTCAATTAACAAAAAAAGAGGGAGTAAGAATTTTTGCTAAAATTGAAGGAACAAATCCAACTGGGTCTATTAAAGATAGAATTGCTCAATATATGTTAGATAAAGCCGAATCTAACGGTGACATAAAACCTGGTCAAACAATATTAGAACCTACCTCAGGAAATACGGGAATTGCATTAGCCCTTCAAGGAAAAATTAGAGGATATCCTGTAAAAGTTGTAATGCCTGCTTCTGTAAGTGAGGAAAGATTTCAGTTATTAAAAACTTATGGTGCTGAAATTATAGTTTCTCCTGGGCATTTAGGAAGCAATGGTGCAGTTGCTTTGTCAAAAGAAATTAGCAAAGAGCATCCTGAGTGGTTTTATCCCTGCCAGTATGAAAATGCAGCGAATCCATTAGCGCATTATGAAACAACAGGACCAGAAATCATTGCTCAAATGCCAGACATTACACATTTTGTATCTGGACTAGGTACTGGTGGAACATTGACTGGAGTTGGTAAATTTTTGAAAGAACAGAATAAAGATATAAAAATTATTGCGGCGGCACCTCATCCAGATGATTTAGTGCAAGGCTTAAGAAGTCTTGAGGATGGCTATGTACCACCAGTTTTTGATCCTTCAGTTCTTGACGGTCAAATTGTTGTTGATTCTAAAACATCATTTGCAACAACGAAAAAATTGATGTCTTTATTTGGTATTTTTTCAGGAATTTCATGCGGTGCTGTAGTTCGAGCTGCCGAGATGCTTGCAGAGAGAATTGATGAAGGAAACATAGTGCTTGTTTTAGCAGATGGTGGCTGGAAATACTTATCTACAAATTTGTGGACAAAAGACTATTCAGAAATAGAAGAAGATGTCAAGGATACTTTGTGGTGGTAAAAACTAAATTTCTTAGGACTGAAGTATGCTTTTAAAGATAGAAAAAAAATTTAAAGATTTTATTATTAATCATGCAAAAAAAACTATGCCAAATGAAGCATGTGGGATAATTCATTCGATTAATGCTGTGCCTACAAGCATTTATGAGGTTACTAATATTGCGCATAGTCCATATAGATATGAAATGGATGGAATTGAGCAATTAAATTTAGAAAAGAAGCGAGAAAAAAATGGAGAAGATTTGTTTGCTATTTATCATTCACATGTAGCAACAAAGGCAGAGCCTTCACCAACTGATGTGCGGATGGCTTTTTTCCCTCCAGGTAATTTTAAAACAGATCCAATGTTTGATAGCATATACTATATATTAATCTCTCTTGAACATACTGAAGCTGATGTTAGATTTTTTAAAATTGAAAAGGGACCAATAGTTAAAGAAATAGATGTTTTGTTTAATTGAAATCATAAGTCAGTAGTTTATGAAAGATAAATTCATTGATAAAAGCGGATATATAAATACAGTATATTTTTCATTAGGTACAAATGTGGGCGATCGATTGGTCAATTTAAATCAAGCATTTGCAATGATGAATCAAAATGGAATAGAGATTTTACAAGTTTCTTCAATTTATCAAACTTCACATTGGTCCAATGAAATATCATCTGTTCCTTATCCAGATTATTATAATGTTAGCTGTAAAGCACGAACAAATTTAGAACCTATTAAATTACTGGAAACAATTAAAAGCATTGAAAAAAAAATAGGTCGTAATTTAGAAAATGCAAAGAATTTTCCTAGAGAAATTGACATTGATATATTATTTTATAATTCAATTATAATGAAAGAAATTGACATTGAGATTCCTCATCCTAGGTTTCATTTGAGAGGATTTGTATTAGTACCATTGAATGAAATAGCATTTAATTATATTAATCCTAAGGATAAGTTATCTATAAAAAATATTTTAAATAATTTAACAGCGAGAGAACTTATGGGAATCAAGATAATGAAAGACATTCAATTAAATTATTAAATTATTAAATTATTATTAAGTTATGAAATTAGGAATGCCATCTTTAATATAAAATTTCTTATTACAGGATTTGTTGATGCATAGTAAATTGCCTATTATTATTTCTTCATTATTTTGTTCATCAATAGATAATTTTAATTCACTCTTGCATAGAGGGCACGCAATAATTTTTGTAATTTTTTCTAACATAGTAAGTTTTAAGATAAATGTCTATTCTTTAGAAATCTTACATGAGATGAAAGTGAAATAATGAAATTGTATGAATTAAATCATTCAAAAATTTTAATAGATAATAATCTTATTATTATAAGACCTGAAAAAAGATCACTATATGTCGCAATGTTACAAGGAATTTTATCTGGGATAATTTTTATAATTTTTTATAATTTTGCTAGTTATATGCACTTCTTTATTTTAATTGCAATGTTTTTTGTAGCAATGTTTTTATCTATACTTTCAATTTTAGGATTGATATATTCAATATGGGGAAGCAAATCAATAATTAATGGGGCAATCAAAAAAATTGTATGGCAACAGGGACTTTTTGGCTTAGGAATTGGTACTGAAAAAGCTATAAGTTTTAAAAAAATAAAAAATGTTGAAATTTGCATAGATGTTAATGAACAAAATTATGCGCATAATTTTGTTCTAATTGAAATTAATGCTATTAGTAATGATGATATTAAAACAAATTTAGTTTCTGAATTTGGGCAAAGGGCATACTTAGATATTTTAAGTATGCAAATTAATGAAATTGCTGAGGAAATAGTTAATTTAATTGGATGTGAATTAATATTGTCAAAAACTTAAGTGCATTCATTTTCTAAGTGGATTGTTAAAGTAGACTATATTTAGTAGATTGGTGATGAAGAAAAAACTGTATATTTAATTATAATCTGAAAGATTTCTCGTGACTCCTAACTTAAGGGAAAAATGTGGCGTAGTAGGAATTTTTATTCCAAATGAAAATGTTTCTCGTCTAACTTTTCTTAGTTTATATGCATTGCAACACCGAGGTCAAGAGTGCGCAGGAATTGCAACTTTTAATAAAAATAAAATTTCTGTACATGCATCAATGGGGCTGGTTAATCAAGTTTTTAATCAAGGCATCCTTGATCAATTAAAGGGTAATTTTTCTATCGGTCATACTCGATACTCAACAACAGGTTCTAGTAGTTCTATTAATGCTCAGCCTTTACTATTTGATTGTGAGCTTGGCTCTATAGCCGTTTCACATAATGGCAATATTGTTAATGCTGATATTCTTAGATATGATTTAGAAAAACAAGGTGTTCAATTTATAACATCCAGTGACACAGAAGTATTAGCACAGTTAATTTGTGTTGCTCCAGGCAAGAATTGGCAAGAAAAGATTAAGTATATGATGCAGAAAGTTGAGGGGGCATATTCTCTAGCTGTTTTAGTAAAAGATAAAATTTATGCAGTAAGAGATCCTTTTGGGATACGACCTTTATCTTTAGGAAAGATTAACGATGGATGGATTTTTGCTTCTGAAACGTGTGCCTTTGATCACCTAGGGGCAGAATATGTTAGAGATATTGAAGCAGGTGAAATTTTAGAAATTAGTAATTCAGGTAATTTTTCATTGCAAGCAATTAAAAGTAAACAACAAGCCTTTTGTTTACTTGAATATATTTATTTTGCTCGTCCAGATTCAAAATTCAATAACAATCTTATACATCCTGTTCGACAGCAAATGGGTAAATTACTTGCAAGGGAATATCCAGTAGATGCTGATATGGTCATCGGAGTTCCTGATTCTGCAATTGCGGCAGCGCTTGGTTACTCTCAAGAGTCAAATATTCCTTATGGAGAAGCTTTAATGAAGAATAGATACGTAGGAAGGACATTTATACAGCCAAATCAGTCTCTTCGTGAAAGAAATGTGCAGTTAAAATTTAATCCTATGTCAGAAATAATTAAAGGAAAAAGAATTATTCTTGTAGATGATTCAATTGTAAGAGGAACGACTACTCCACGAGTTATTAATATGCTTCGTAGTGCGGGAGCAACTGAAGTTCATATGAGAATTACATCTCCTCCTATTGTCAACCCTTGCTTTTATGGAGTAGATATGGCAAACAAGGCTGAATTGATAGCAAATCACAAATCAATTCAGGAAATTGAAAAACATATTGGAGCTGATTCATTAGGGTATCTTTCGATTGAAAACACAATTTTAGCTACTAAGACTGAAAAAAATACACTATGTGATGCATGTTTTACTGGAAACTATCCTACCAGTGTGCCTTTACAATTTGATAAGATGCAAATGGAGTCTGCAACTTCAGACAGACACGAATTAAATTTTTAATACTTTAAAGGAATCAATGTATGAGTACTAATGAAAATCAATCTTATGAATCAGCTGGTGTAGATATTCACACTGCTAATGAAACTCTTAAAGCATATGCTGAGCTTGCAAAAAAAACTATGAATGAAAATGTATTAGCTGACATTGGTCCATTTGGTTCAGTTTTTAAATTATCTAATTATAAAGAACCTGTACTTGTTTCTTCAACAGATGGAGTGGGTACAAAATTACTTTTAGCTAAATCTACAGATCGATTATCTATGATGGGAGAAGATCTAGTTAATCATTGCGTCAATGATGTAATGTGTGCTGGTGCGACTCCATTATTCTTTTTAGATTATATAGGAGCAGGACCTAATTTATCACAAGAAGATCGCATTGAACTTGTAAAGGGAATGACAAAAGCTTGTTTAGAAAATGATGTTGCTTTAGTAGGTGGAGAGACAGCTGATTTGCCTGATTTATATCTCAAGAATGCCTTTGATATAGTTGGGTTTATGTTAGGTGCATCAGAAAAAAATAAAATAGTCGATGGTTCAAAAATAAGTGCAGGAGATATTTTGTATGCAATACCTTCCAAAGGATTGCAGACAAATGGCTTCTCTATGATAAGAAAGATATGGAATCTTAATGGTGAAATTGAACATGATTCAAAAATTTTATCTCAGAAAATCGATGGATTAGATATGAATTTAGGAGACTCACTAATGCAGCCACACTTATCATTTAAGAATGTTATCGATGAATTGATTTATAGAAACCATGACGGTATTTCAGGCATTGCACATATTACTGGAGGGGGCATTGCTTTAAATTTAGAAAGGATTATTCCCGCACAAGTAAAAGCAGTTGTCGATTTATCAAGATATGAAATACCAGCAATATATAAAATTATTCATGATCAATCTTCATTATCTGATAAGGAAATGTTTGAAATATTTAACATGGGAATAGGTATGATTTTAGTCATTAATAAAGAATCGTTACCTCTTTTTCGAGGTATAATTGATAATTTTATAGAAATTGGATTTATTGAAAAAAATATAAATAAGAACGACAAGGTAGAAGTTATTTTGGAGTAATGAAATATGAAGGCTTTAATAGCAGTTTATAATAAAGATAATTTAGATTTTTTTGCTCGTAGTTTATATGAATTAGGATGGGAGATTTTAGCTACTGGAGGTACTTTTAAAAAGATTAAAAGCGCTGGTATACCTGTAACTTCTGTGGCTGATTTTACGAATCAAGATGAATTATTAGAAGGCAGAGTAAAAACTCTTCATCCTAAAATATATGCTGGTATTTTATATAGAAGAAATAATTCTTCTGATATAGCTGAAATGCAAAAAGTAAATTTCGAAGCAATTGATTTAGTCGCTTGTAATTTATATCCATTCTTTGAAACTGTGACTGATAACAATAATATATTAATTGAACAAGCAGTAGAACAAATTGATATCGGCGGCCCTACAATGCTAAGAGCATCTGCAAAAAATTTCAATGATGTGCTTTCTGTTTCTAATCCAAATTCTTATCAAGAAGTAGTCCAATATTTAAAAAAGTTTAATAATAATATTAGAGATATCCCTTTAAATTTTAAGCAAAAATTGGCAGAAGATACTTTTTTACATACAGCAAAATACGATGCATTAATAGCTGAGTATTTTAATGATGGGCTAAATGTCTTTCCTAATGAAAAAGTATTTTCTATATCAAAAATTAAAGAATTAAGATATGGAGAAAATCCACATCAAGAAGGGGCTTTATATAAATTAAATTCTGTCGATAGTAACACAAGAGCTAACACTGGTCCTATCCAACATCATGGTAAAGACATGTCATATGTCAATGTTTTAGATGCTGATGCTGCTTACAAATTAGTATGTGATTTAAATGAGCCTGCTTTAGCAATTATTAAACATACTAATCCATGTTGTTTTGCAAGTTCAGATAAAAGTTTATCATTGTTGTATGACGATGCTCTAGATAACGGCGATGCATTATCAGCTTTCGGAGGCATTGTAGCTGTAAATCGGCGCATAGATAAAGATTTTGCTGATGCATTAAGGAAAAAAGTAAGTCCAATAAATGGGAATAAAATGTTTTTTGAAATAATTATTTCTCCAGGAATCGATGATGATGCATTAGAGCACTTAAAGAAAAAATCTAAAGATCTTAGAATAGTAACTATGAATCCATATTTTTTTGAAAATAATCTCAATGACTATGTCACTGTTCATGGAGGATTCCTTACTCAGACCGTAGATCATTCAGCAGTAAAATTCGAACATATAACTGGCAAAAATATATCTGTTATAGAAGAAAATGATATAAATATCGCATGGAAAGTAGTGAAACATATTAAATCAAATGCCATAGCTATTGTTAAAAATGGAATTTTATTAGGAATGGGTGCTGGCCAGCCAAATAGAGTAGAAAGTACTAAGCTGGCTATTAATGCTGCTGGAGGGCGTGCAGTTGGTGCAGTTTTAGCTTCTGATGCTTTTTTCCCTTTTCCTGATTCAATAGAAGTTGCTGGTCAAGCAGGCATTGACATTATTATTCAACCTGGCGGTTCTATAAGAGATAATGATACAATAACCACAGTGAAGAAATTTAAAATGACACTCTTTCATACAGGTATCAGGCATTTTCGTCATTAATAAACTATCCTCAAGATAGAATTTATCGGAATTATTTATGAAAAAAGTAGTTATCGTTATTCCTGTATATAATGAAGAAAAAATTATACAAGATTCTTTAAAAGCAATTAATAGTTGGTGTTTAATAAATCATGATTTTCAATGGAAAATAATTGTTGCAGACAATGGCTCAACAGACAGAACTAGCGAATTAGCTAATTCGCTAGTTACGAAATTGGGTACTGAATTAGAAGTTATTAAAATTTTTTTTAAAGGCAGAGGCTTTGCATTAAAAGTAAGTTGGTTCAATTATAACGCAGATATCTATGTTTATATGGATGCCGATCTATCAACTGATTTAAATAATTTGTTGGCATTAATTAAACCAATTTCGTTAGGAATCTATGATCTAGTAATTGGTTCAAGGAGACACACTGATTCAGAGGTTTCAAGGAGTGTTTTTCGAGAGGTTATATCAAGAAGCTATATAGCATTATACAAACTTATATTAAATTCAAAAGTTAGTGATCTGCAATGTGGATTTAAAGCAGTAAATAGACAGGTAGTTAAAAATATTTTACCTGAAATCATTGATAACCAATGGTTTTTTGATACTGAATTAATTTGGCTTTCAGAAAAAAGAAATTATAAGATATTAGAAATTCCTATAAAATGGAATGAAGATATTAATTCTAGTGTAGACATTATTAAAACAATGATGAATTATATTAAAAATTTAATTAGATTAAAAAATTCTTCACATATTTAAAACCTCGGTTATAATTATTTTAAAGTTATTGATTATAATCAGTAGTTTTATTAGCATTTGATTGGCATTGAAAAGAGATAAATATGTTAGGTGAAGTTGGAGAGACTCTTGAACTATTCGGAGTCCTTGTTACTATTTTTGGTTCGCTAGGAATATTAGTGCTATTGGGTAATTGGTGGAAGATTTAGTAATAATTTTTTCTAAATTCTAATCATGAACTAATGAAAGTAACTCATAGATCAATTATTATATATAACGATGAAAATATCGTTATATATAACTTGCTAAATAATTAAGGCAGATGAATGACAATTGAAAAACCAGCCAAACCTTCGTTAGAAGAAAGAATTTATAATTATGTAATGAATGGCAGAGTTGTCAAGTCTATTATTCGTTCAGGTTATCCTAATACTCCTAGAAATCAAATGTTAATGGTTGCTACAAATGTTTTTTTACATTTGCATCCAACTAGAATTAATAGAACTCATGTAAAAATTACCCATACATTTTGCTTAGGAGGCCTTTCTTTTTTTATGTTTTTAGGATTAACAATTACTGGAGTATTGTTAATGTTTTATTATGTTCCATCAGTAGAACGAGCGTATGAAGACATGCAAGCTATTCAATCAACTGTTAGATTTGGCTTTTTAATGAGAAATCTACATAGATGGATGGCTCATAGCATGGTTTTGTTAGTTTTTATGCATATGATGAGAGTATTTTACACAGGTTCTTATAAGCCACCAAGAGAGTTTAATTGGGTAGTTGGAGTGTTATTATTAGTTCTTACCTTACTTCTGTCGTTTACTGGATATCTTTTGCCGTGGGACGAATTAGCTTTTTGGGCAATTACAGTCGGTACTCAAATGGTAGGTTCTGCTCCATTGTTTGGTGAAGCTAATAGATTTATTTTAATCGGTGGATATGAAGTGGGAGCAAATGCTCTAATTAGATTCTATACTTTGCATGTAATTGGCTTACCTCTTATCACTACTGTGTTTATGGCTGTTCATTTTTGGAGAATTAGAAGAGATGGCGGACTAGCAAAACCTTTGTAGATATAAAAGTTTCATTGATTTAGTTAAGGTATTTAATTTATGGCTTCAGGTTCAGAATCATTGCAAAAGCCTATTTCTAAAGCTGTTCAAGGTCGACAAGCAAGGCGTCGAGAAGAAGAATTGTTAGTTTGGCCTGATTTAGTTTTTATTGAATTTATATCTGCACTTTTATTTATGTTAACACTGACGATACTTTCTATTTTGATAAATGCTCCATTGCAGGATAGAGCCAACCCTAGTCATACACCAAATCCATCAAAAGCTCCATGGTATTTTTTAAATCTACAAGAATTATTGCTTCATATGCATCCTGCAATTGCAGGAGTTCTAGTTCCTACTATTGCTGTTGGAGCATTAATGGCTATACCTTATTTAGACAATACTAGAGAAGGTGAAGGAAAATGGTGGGCATCACCTAGAGCAAAAATTAATGCTAAAGTTGGCGCATTTGTAGGTTTTTTTGGTACTTTGCTGTTAATTTTATTTAATGAATCAAAACATGTTTGGTTGTTTGAAAAAGCAACAACTCTTCAATGGCCTTCAGCGTTGAACTGGTTAAAAAATACAAGAGCGATACAAACAGAAATTCCTTGGCCTGAATCGATAAGATCGATTTCTATAGGTGAGAAATTATTTAAAACAGAATTATTAGGATTACCTCCCATTAATTTAGTTTTAGATATACCTAAGCTTTTAGTTGAACAAATTATTCCTATGACAACTATGATTGGCTTGCCTATAATTCTTGCTGTAGTTGCTGGTAAAATGAATATTGCACAAACAAAAAGAGATTATGCTATATTGATTTTTTCAGCTTTTATGGCAACATGGCTCATGTTAACTATTAGTGGAACTGCTTTAAGAGGCGCAGGCATGGAATTAATGTGGCCGTGGAATGTTAAACCGCCAGTTACATAATATTATATTGATAGGTAGAAAATGGTTAATGATAATAAAGATAAAGAAATAGAAATTCAAGCTAACGATGAGCTGCTTGATAAAGAAATTGGTTCTTCACCAGCAGCAGGTGAAAGCATTGATGCTTGGAAAGATGCTTTGTCTTCGCGCAGCACAGCTGTTCCAAAGAATATTATTGTCCCTAGCACGCAAGCGCATAGCGTTAAACCAACTGTTACAAGAAGAACATTTGTTAAAGGAACGTTTTGGACTGGCTTTGGGGTGACTATTCTTGGTTTTGTCGGTATATTTTTAGATTTTTTCTGGCCTAGAGGAGTTGAAAAATTTGCTGGGCCTTATCCTGTTGGTAATATTAATGATTTTAAACCAGGAGCTCCTCCAGTTAGATTTAAAGCAGCTCAAACGTGGATAGTAAACTTAGATCCAAATGACACCAGTGAAGTGGGTGGAAAAGGAGGATCTGGTTTGTTAGCGCTTTGGCAAAAATGCCCACATCTTGGATGCGCTGTTCCTTGGAGAGGTGGATTTAACTTTAATGGTGATGATGGTTGGTTTAGGTGCCCGTGTCATGGATCTACATATACGAAAGCTGGTGTAAGAGTTTTTGGTCCTGCTCCTAGATCGATGGATACTTTCGAACTTTCAGTTGATGCTCAAGGAAATTTGACAGTACATACAGATAAAGTTATCCCAGGAGACGAAGATAATCCTGTTAGAGCAAAAACAATTGACGATATCAGTAATTCAGAAGCGTAGTTGATTTTTATGGAGATTAGATGAACACAACTAAACAAATAACGATTATATTAATTTTACTATTATCAGTAATTGGAACTTGTTTTGGCTATTCAATGGCAGAATCTTCTCGTCAAAAAAAAGAAGCAGAACATCTTACTGAAAGAAATGCAGAACGAGGTGCTAGGATTTATGTTAACAATTGTCGATCTTGTCACGGCCATCAAGGATTTGGTTCTGAAGAAGGAGCCATTGGAGCAAAAATTAACTCTTCTGCTTTTTTAATTTTAGAAGAAGACAATGAATATGGCGCTGAAGCAACTTCAAAGTTTGGTTCTGGAGGTACTCCAGGTTATCAAGATATAAGGAACTTTGTAAGGAATACATTGAGATGCGGTCGTGCAGGAACATATATGCCTGCTTGGTCAGAAGAATATGGTGGAACCCTTTCAGATACTCAAATCGATCAAGTTGTGACACTTATTACAACAGGTAGATGGGATTTAGTTGCACAAGAAATTATAGAACATGATGAAGAGAATAATACAAATCCAGACGAAGTTATTTTAAAAGATCCATCTGGAATGGCCATTATTAGTGAAAATTGTGGCCAATATAATGCAGTTCAAGCTTTAAAATACAGAACAAGATCAGACCCTAGATTGAATGTTGTAGATGGCAATGAAAATAAAAATGAAGAAAATGAAGTTGTTACTTCAGTTGAAATGGGCCCCATGGTAAAAGGATTACCTGTTGAGCAATTTTATGCAGCGGCATGTGCAGTTTGCCACGGCGTAGATAGAAAAGGAGTCGAAGCTATTGGGAGCCTCCCTCTTCTTCCAAGCTATTTAACTAAAGAAGATAATTTTTATTTCGAAACGCTTGTTAATGGTCGGGCAGGAACAGTAATGCCATCATGGAGAGCTCAAGGTTTATCTGATGATGAAATGTGGAATTTAGTAAACTTTATTAAATATACTCAACCTTAATTATTGATTTTAATGAGATTGCTCTTTTTTTTTGTATGTTGATTTATTAAAATGATTATTATGGAAAATGTAATGAAAGGAATAATGAATGTCTGCAGAAACTGGTAAAAGATATAAATGCTTAGAATGTGAAGCTGAGTTTATAGTTACAAGAGGTTCTGATGATGCATCATTACGATGCGGAGATCATGAGTTAGAACAAATATAAGATAGGAATTAAATATGGTAGTTCAATTAGGTAAAAGATACAAAGATGAACAAACAGAAGTTGAAGTTTTATGCATTAAACCAGGTGCATGTGATTTAAATATAGATGGTCGTCCTATGGAAGAACTTCAACCTAAAGTTCTTCCATCAGCTGATTAATCAAAATAATCAATTTTTATTATGGCTACTCCTACTAAAAATATTTTAATCATAGCTAAAGGCGTGCCAGAAACCTTTGAATTAACTTCTAAAAAAAGCCCTGTAGGTACCTTAAGTATTATTGGTATTGCATGTATAAATGATACAATTGCTTTTGTTGGTAAACCTGCTGAAGCAAAAGAATTTTTTCATGATGAATTTTTACTTATAGATAGATCAGATTCTTATGTTTTACCTGGATTTATAGACTCTCATTCTCATTCTTTTGCTTCAGCTAAAGTCATGAAATCTTTAGATTTTAGAATAAAATTAAATTCTCCAAATAAAAGCGATTTTCTCAAATTTCTAAGAAATGAAAATAAGAAAATTAAAAATAAAGGCTTATTAAGAATTACAGGATTTGATGAGCTATTAAATGACAATAATTGGTATCCATCAAGGCATGTCTTAGACATAATTGCTCCAGATAATCCATTACAAATTATCCATAGAACTGGTCACGCTTGTATTTTAAATTCAAAAGCCCTAGAGCTTTGCCATATAAATGATTTTGTTTATGAACCTAAAGGTGTTTTTTTTAATCGAAATTTAGACACTGGTTCTCTAGATGGTTATATTATTGGAATGAATGATGAAATTGATAATTTTTTAATAAATTATTCTAATCCAATAGATAAAAATAATTTGCTTGAATGGTTTCATTCACAAGTTGCAAATGGAATCACTTCAATTGTTCATGCAGATTTTAATTCAGAACTTAAAGACTGGCATTATTTATTTAAATTAGTAAAAGAAAATGACAGTATTCCAAATATTATTATGATGGAATCAGTTAAATCAATTGAAGGGGAACGATTTCCAAAACATGATGTTGGATCGAGAATTAAAAGAGGCCATACTAAAATAATGGTTAAAGAGTTCGAATCAATTATTGAAGACAATTTAAAAGAATTGAATGAGTTATTTCATAAATGTATTTTAGAAGATAGAAAAGTTGCAATACACATTACAACGCAGAATACATTAAAAATTGTATTGGATTTTATTAATACAATTGATCAAAAAATTATTAGAAGAATAGAACACGCGCCTGTTATTGAGCCAGGTATCATTAAAAAAATCGCTTCAGCTGGAGTCTATATTGTTGCACAGCCTGCAATGATGATAGAAGCAAATAAAAAATATGAAAGAGCTATAAACCAAAATGAATTAAATAATTTTCATCCATGGAAAACAGTCTTAGAATTAAATGGATTTTTAGCATTTTCTTCAGATTCTCCAGTAACCCTATCTTCGCCATTGCAATCTATTGCTGCTGCTTCTAATTTGAGACCTAAAAATCTTAATTATGAGCAAAGAATAAGTATTGTAGATGCTATTAAAGCATGGACAATAAATGGTGCGCTAGCTAATGAAATGAATTACTACGGCTATATAAAAAAAGGATTTATTGCAGACATTATTATAGTAAAAGGAGAAATTTTATCAAACCCAGAAAAATGTGAAGTGATTGCAAGCGTTATATCAGGAAAGTTAGTTTATTCTTGTTAGATGGTTCTTAAATGTTATCTGGGCTTGATCTATGATGAAAATTCTAATAACCTTAGACACTGTGTTAGAAAGTTGGTGATTTGATTGGTTGAAATTAGAGTCAATGATTCTGAGTCTCTTGACTCAGCTTTAAAAAGATTTAATAGAAAAGTTCAATCAGATGGAATTTTAACAGATTCTCGACAAAACGAGTATTATGAAAAGCCATCTGAAAAAAGAAAGAAAAAAGAAGCTGCGAGAAAAAGAAAATTACGAAAAGTAAATAGTAAAACTAATTTTGATTTTCGCAAATGATATGCAGGTGAAGATTGACTATTCTTGAGAATATTAAAGATAATTTGAAAGCGGCAATGAAATCTGGGGATTCTGTTTCCAGGGATACGTATAGAATGCTTATTTCCGAGGTTAACAATACTAAAATTAATATTGGTCATGAATTATCAGATGAAGAAATTCTTAAGGTTTTTAAAAAAGAATCAAGAAAAAGGAAAGAAGCTATTATTGAGTTTGATAAGGCTGGACGCGTTGAGTTAGCTAATAAAGAAAAAGATGAATTAAAAATTATCAATTCTTTTTTACCAAAAGAATTGACCGATGAGGTTATAAAACAGCATATATTAGAAGTCTTAGATGAAGGTTTTGAAAAAAATATGTCTGAATTTGGTAAAATTATGAAACCTTTAATGAATAAAATTGATGGCAATGCAGACGGCAATAGAGTAAGCAGTTTATTAAAAGATTTTTTGTCCTAAAAGTCTATATTTAATGATTACGGAGTAAATAATGAAAGTGTTATTTTTAGAAACCATAGAAGGATCTGCATCTATGGGAGAAGTTAAAGATGTTACAAATGGGTATGCTAGAAATTATCTTTTACCAAAAGGCTATGCAGTCCCTGCAACAGTAAATAATTTAAAAGACGTTGAAGTTTTACAAGCTAAAGAATTAGTAATGCAAAAAGACAAAGATGAATGGGCGAATGCAATTTTTGATAAATTAGAAGATGCTGTAATTTTTGAAGTACCTGTAGGTCAACAAGGAAAATTATATGGATCAGTTAATCAAGCTGATATAGCATCAAAAATATCTGTAATTGTAGGTAAAGACGTAGATAGAAGGTCTATATTATTGCCAGAAATTATTAGACAAGTTGGTGTTCACGAAGTAAGTATTCGTCTTTCAAAAAATATAACTGCACTAGTAAAAGTTGTTGTTGTTGATCAAGAATCTGAGCAAATTGAAGATTTAGTAAAAAGCATGCTTGCAGATTTTGATAAAGATCCCGTTGTTAATTCAATGAATGATACCGATGCTATTTTAAATGACGATGTTTTGGTAAATGATGAATTGATTCAAAATAACGAATTGATTCAAAATGAAAATGTGTCAGTTAAAAATAATGAAGAATTAGAGAGCATAGACAGCTAACTAAAATAATGAGTAACACTTTACTTGCATTCTTGATAGAAATTTAATAAATGCCAAATTTTTTTTCTCGAAAATTTATATATATTTATAGTATATTCCTTGTAATGATTTTTTGTATAATTTTTTTTCCTTGGAATAATAATCAAGATAAAATTGTTATAAATGAAATTGTTGAAAATACAGTTATTTCTCCAAAAAATGTCCAATATATTTCAATGATTCTGACAAATAATCGTAAGGATTCTGCGGCTTCTGCCATAGAAGATATTTATGTATTGAATCCTGACATCAGAGACATCCAAGTTGCTTTATTGGATCAAAGATTGATTGAAATTAATTTAATTAGAATTAATAAAGTAACAGCTTTGTCTGCAAAGGAATCAGAAATTAATGAACTTACTTTAACTGATTTAAGCATTGATTCTGTAAATCAAATATTAAATATGAAAGATGAACAATGGCAAACAATAGCTATGGCAGCAAAAAATAGCTTAACAAGAATACTAACTTCTTCCTTAACGCTACAGGAAACTTTAGTAATAAAAAATAATCTTAATAATTATATAGATCCCGCTTTTAGTAATATGGAAAATCAACTTATTAGTCAGTTAATTTTTCTTCTTATTCAACCTAATCTTATCGTTGATCAAGATCGTACAAATCTATTAAAAGATCAAGCAAGAGCTATGCAACCATTAGAATCGATTACTGTTAATAAAGGGGATGTAATTTTAAGTAAGGGATCTTTAATTACTTCACAAGATTACGAAATGTTAAATCAGATTGGTTTATTGAATCAGAGTTTAGATTTTGTTGCTTCACTTACAATTTTTTCAAAATCTCTTTTACTTACTTTAGTTACTTCATTGTTTCTTTATTTCTTAAAACCTAATTCGCTAGCTTCTTTTAAAAAGATATTTCTTTTTTCAATGCTTTTAATTTTGCCAATTCTTTTAATAGAAATATTTTATTTAAATTTTTTTAATGATAATTCAATATATTTCTTTTATTTACTTCCAATCATTGCTTTTCCTATGGTTGCTTTAGTCCTAACTGATTTTAGCGTGGCAATGTTACTTACATCGCTAATTGCTATAGTGATTGCCACAATATCTTTAGATTCCTGGAATACAAGTTTGTTTCTTAATAATAATGTAGAGTTATCGCAAAGCTGGATGACTTTTTTTGTGAGTTCTTTAACAGCAATCATTATCCTTAGACGAGCAGATCGTCAACAACAATACATTTATGCAGCGGCAGTAAGTTCATCGGCATCTATTTTGTGCTCTTTTATTTTTTGGATTAATCAGTCAATTTTATCTAGTTTTGATTTTCTTTTGATTGTTATTAGCACTATTAGCGGTAGTATTTTTTCAGCGATACTAGCTTTAGGGTTAGTAAATATTTTAAGTGTTTTTTTTGGCATAGTAACTAGAGTAAAATTGATGGAATTAGCACAATTGGATAACCCATTACTTCGAAAATTACAAGATGAGGCGCCTGGGACATTTCAGCATTCATTATTGGTTGGAACTTTAGTAGAAAGAGCTGCTGATAGAATCAATGCAGATTCATTGCTTGCTAGAGTAGGGGCTTATTATCATGATATCGGAAAATTAATTTCTCCATCCTTTTTTGTTGAAAATACAAGTGATAAGAGCCCGCATGATTCACTTGATCCTATACAAAGCACAAGAGTGATTCATCAACATGTTACAGCTGGTATTGAGACTGCACGTAAGGCAAATTTACCTGACATTATTATTCAATTTATACAACAACATCATGGTACAAGATTGGCAAGTTTTTTCTATCGCATTGCTGCTGAAGAGAATCCATCAATTGATATAGAATTATTTAGATATCCTGGTCCTAAGCCACAATCTAAAGAAGTTGCCTTGGTTATGTTGGCTGATAGCGCAGAAGCGGCCGTTAGAGCAAGCAAAGATCATTCAACAGAAGCTATTTTGAGTATTGTCAATGAAGTCATTAAGGAAAGATTTGATGAAGATCAATTTGATGAATGTGATTTATCCATAAAACAAATAAGAATTGCTGGTGACTCTATTGCATCAGCATTGACGGCAGTCGTTCATCCGAGAGTGAACTATCCAGGTCCTTCTAAGCAGGAATTAATTGATAGAGGTATACATCTTGATGAAAATTTAGAAAATATTAAAGAGGATCAAAAAGAAGATGGCCCACAATTATCTCTAGGTTCAATTGAAAAAAGTGACGATATTAATTAGCTTGTTACTATAATTAAATAAATTAGGAAAACATGAAAGTTGCAATTATAGTATTTCCGGGCACTTGGAGTGATGGCGATTGCATGTATGCAATGCATCAAGTCGGAGCTGATCCATATAAAGTTTGGCATACCCAAGAAAAAATCGGGAATCCTGATATGGTGATTATTCCAGGTGGTTTTTCATATGGAGACTATTTAAGATGTGGTGCAATTGCGCAATTTTCTAATGTGATGAAAGACGTTGTTAATTTTGCTATTTCAGGTGGTATAGTTGTAGGAATTTGTAATGGGTTTCAAATTTTGTGCGAGTCTGAATTGTTACCGGGTGTTCTAATAAAAAATGATTCATTGCAATTTAGATGCGAAGATACATTTTTAAAAATAAATGATTCTGCTATTTCTTCTCCTTTTTTGAATAATATTTCTATAAACAAGCCACTTAAGATACCAATTTCACATGGATCAGGAAATTATTTTGTAGATGATTTAACATTAAAAAAACTAAAAAAAACAAATAGAATTGCTTTTCAATATTCCAATAGTGAAGGAATTGTCGAAGATGGTTATAATCCTAATGGTTCAGTTGATAATATTGCAGGTATTTTAAATGAGTCTGGCAATGTATTAGGAATGATGCCTCATCCTGAAAGAGCATCTGATGTTTTATTATCAGGTACTGATGGTAATTTAATTTGGAATTCTGTTATGAAATCTATGATGGTAAAAAATAAATGATTGATAAAAATGAATTAGATAAAATTGCTATGTCTAAAGAAGAATACGATCTGGTATTAGAAAGACTAGGCAGGGAACCAACTCATGTTGAGCTAGGTATGTTTTCTGCCTTATGGTCTGAGCATTGCGGATATAAACATACAAGGCCTTTATTTAGTTTTTTTCCTACTGAAGCCAAGCATGTTTTAACTAAAGCAGGTGCAGAAAATGCTGGCGCAATCGATTTAGGAGATGATGATGTAGCAGTGTTTAAGGTCGAATCTCATAATCATCCATCTGCAGTTGAGCCTTACGAAGGAGCTGCTACTGGTGTAGGTGGAATATTAAGAGATATTTTTGCAATGGGCATGAGGCCAATTGCTCTCTTAGATAGTTTAAGGTTTGGAAATTTAAAAGATTCCCGTACGCAGTATCTTTTCAATGGTGTAGTTTCTGGTATTAGTGGGTATGGCAATTGCATAGGAGTTCCTACTGTCGGTGGAGAAATTTTTTTCGACAATTCTTATACTGGCAATCCTTTAGTAAACGTAATGTGCGTGGGAGTTGGCAAGAAAAAAGATCTAGTATCTGCAACAGCATCAGGAAAAGGAAATCTATTAATTTTAGTGGGAGCTGATACTGGCAGAGATGGTATTCATGGCGCAACATTTGCTTCTGTAGATCTTAGTGTAGATAGCGTTAACGATCGACCTGCTGTTCAAGTAGGGAATCCATTTTTAGAAAAGTTATTAATGGAAGCTTGCGTTGAATTGGCTCAAAATCACCAAGATTGGATTATTGGAATTCAAGATTTAGGAGCGGCAGGCTTAACGTCCAGTATTTTAGAAGCTGCAGAAAGAGGAGGATGTGGAGTTGAAATTAATACTTCTGCAGTGCCTCAGCGTGAAATTGAAATGAATCCATATGAGATAATGTTGTCCGAATCTCAGGAAAGAATGTTGATTATTACTAAGAAAGAACATCAGAATGATGTCATAAATCATTTTAAGCACTGGGAACTTGATGCAACTATAATAGGCAAGGTTATCGATGGCGAAGAAGTAATAGTGAGGCATGAAAATGAGATAGTTGCTAGAACAAATATTAATTTTATTACTAATGCTCCAACATATAAATTAAATTTTAATAATGACTTAAAAGAGTATGATTATTATAATCCAAATTTAGAAAAAATTAATGATATAAAAGATGCCAACCAAGAGTTATTAGAAATGCTGTCTTTGCCCAACATATGTAATAAAAAATCTGTTTTTAGGCAGTATGATCATCAAGTTCTCAATAATACTATTATAAAACCAGGGTATGGAGCTGCAGTCATACGAATACCAAACTCCAATAAAGCTTTGGCTATTACGACAGACTGCAATTCAAGAAAAGTTACTATGAATCCATATACTGGATCCGAAATTGCTGTTGCAGAGGCTGCTAGAAATCTTGTTGCCGTCGGAGCTAAGCCATTAGCACTTTCAGACTGCTTGAATTTTGGCAATCCTGATAAATCAACTGTGGCATTTCAATTATCAAATGCTGTACAAGGAATTTCTTCAGCTGCAACAATCTTAGGTATTCCAGTAGTTTCTGGGAATGCTTCCTTATATAACGATACTATTACTGGATCTATAGCACCAACTCCTGTTATTGGCATGATAGGTATTATTGAAGGATTGGATGATATTTTAAATAGAAAAATTGAACAACAACAACATTTATTTATTGTAGGCAGCCAATTGAATCAAAAATTTGATTCACTTGCAGGCAGTGAATATTATTATAATAAAACTAAATCAATTGCTGGAAATTTGGAAATTGACTTAGTTTTTGAAAAAAAGTTACAAAATTTTATTCTTGATGCTTTTTCAAAAAAAATGATAAAAAATTCTCAAGATATTTCTGATGGTGGATTAATGGTTGCGCTTGCAGAAATGTGTATTAATTATTCAATAGGCTTTAGTGGTAATAATATTAGTGATGCCCAAAGGATTGATTCTTTATTGTTTGGAGAAACTGAGTCAAGGTTTTTAATCAGTGTGCCTGAAGAAAAGGTCCAGGAAATTATTGAATTTGCTAAAAGTACAAACATTCCATATGAGGACGTAGGAACATTTGTAAATGATTCAGAAGACCCTTCAATTAGTTTTGGGCCGATTAATTTAAAACTTTCCAAAATAAAGGAATCTTATAATTCCGGTCTATAAAAAATCATTAGACAGAACATACGTTCTGTGATACTCTTTTTTTGATGGATAAAATTGTCCATTGTCGATAAGTTTATTATTATATGTCGGTACCTTTTTGACAACTTTTTCATTTAAGTGTAAAAAAAACGATATTATTAATCTAACTAATAATAAAAAAAAATACATGTAGGATACTTATGGTAAATAATATTCAATCTAATAATTCCAATGTTACGTCTTTAAGAGACAAGTTGTTGCCACCTCATGATATTTCTGCTGAACAAGCTATTATTGCTGCATTATTTCTTGATGAAGAATCTTACATAAAAATTATTTCAATAATTGAATCTAGTGACTTTTTTGATGAAAAAAATAAATGGATTTTTGAATCGATTATTGCAGTTGCCACTAGAAATGAAAAGATAACAATTCCAGCAGTTTCACACGAACTTGAAAGACTTGGCAAAATCGATGCTGTTGGAGGCGAAAGAACTTTAGTTGATATTTCTAATAAATTTTTTACTGCCATTGGCATTGAAACTCACGCTAGAATAGTTGCAAGAGATTCGGTCTATAGAAAAATCATTCAAGTATCTTCAGAAATTGCACAAAGAGCCTATGAAGGTGGTCCCGATGCTAAAGAAGTTTTAACCTATGCCGAAGGACTGCTTTTAAGTATTAAGTCTTCAGATTTTACTGGTGATTTTACTGTCATAAAAAGTTTGCTTAACAAATTTTTAGAAGATATGGATTCTGATAGTGAAGGTGAATTATATGATTCAGTAAGAACTGGTTTTATGGATTTAGATCAGTTATGTGGTGGTTTTAAAAGAGGAGATTTAATTATATTAGCTGCAAGAACTGGTGTAGGAAAATCAGCTTTGTTATTAAACTTTGCTAGAAATGCTGGTATCGGACAAGGAGCTACTGTTGCTATATTTTCACTAGAGATGTCAGGTGAACAACTGGCAACCAGATTATTGTCTGCTGAAGCTAATGTCGGTGCATCTAAGCTTAAATTTGGTTTACATTCTGAAACAGAAGAAGCAAGAATCATGCACTCAATTGGAACATTAGGAGAATCATTAATATTTATTGATGATTCTCCTATGCTGGGTGTACCTGAAATAAGAGCAAAATTAAAAAGATTACAGTCTGATCATGGATTAGATTTAGTGATTGTTGACTACTTACAATTACTCCATGGAACGAAACGTACTGAGAGCAGAACGAGTGAAATTAGTGAGATTACTCGTTCCTTAAAAGAGTTAGCAAGAGAATTGAACGTTCCTGTTATTGCTGCCGCACAACTTTCAAGAGCCGTAGAGCAAAGAACGCCTCATATTCCAATGCTTTCAGATTTAAGAGAATCTGGAAGTATTGAACAAGATGCAGATTTAGTACTATTTATTTATAGGGAAGATGTTTATACAAAATTTAAAGATTGGCAAGAAAAGAATATTGAGAAACCTGATGACCAATTTCCTTCAAATCTTGCCCAACTTATTTTAGCTAAGCATCGTAATGGACCGACAGGAAATGTAACAGTAAGATTCAATGCTGAAACAGCAACTTTCCACGATTTGATTTTAAGAGAGCAGTAATACTATGGATGATAAAAAAAAATTATCAATTACTAAGAAAAATTTTACTAACCTTGTTTCTTTTTACGAAGAAAATATAGGATTTCTCACTAGTTCAATTACTGATAGGCTAGCTATTATTGTTGAAATTTATCCCATTGAGTGGATTTTTGAGGCTATTAGTTATGCAAAATCTCATGATATAAGAGCATGGACATTTATACAAAATTATTTAGAAAATAAATTAGTTAAGTCTAATAAAAATTATCAAAGAAAGGATGAAATGAATGCAGAATCTACAGAATTTTTTTCCACATCAAGATCAAAGCAAGACCCATATCAATCTGTCGTCAAAAGAACTTGGCGAAGATAAAATTGTAGTTAAATGTAAAAAGTGCAATGATGCTAAGTTTGTTAGATTGAATTTACCAGTCGACGATCCTGATTTTGGAAAACCGATTTCATGCGAATGCATTTATGACGAACTCCCTGAACACAAAAGAGAAAAATTACTTATTTTTTCAAGAATTGACTCTTTAATAATGGTTACTTTTGATTTTATTGAGAAAAATTATAATCATTTTAATAATAATTTTTCTCAGCCTTTAAAAAAAGCGATGGATTTTGCACAAGAAAAAAAAGGATGGTTGATTATTCAAGGCCATTCAGGATCTGGCAAAACAAGTTTGTCTGCTGCAATTCTTAATGTTTATCTTGACAGTCAAATAGCATCACTTTTTTATTCATCTAATGATTTATTTGAGGAATTTTATTCTTCAATGAATGCAGGCAACCAAAAATATTCAAATTTGGTGGATAAGTTAAAAAATATCGAGATGTTAGTTATTGATGATTTGAATTTAACTCATGTTTCTCCGTGGGCAATGGAAAAATTTATTCAAATTTTGATTTATCGTTATGAAAAAAAATTATCTACTGTCATTAACTATATTAATTTACCTGATGATATTGATGATAGATTATTAACACGATTGAATGATAACAAAAATTGTCAAAAAATTTTTATTGATAAAGCAGTAGATAATTTTTTTGCTGTGGGAGGAATGATTAAAAATGTCTTAAAAAATTATAGTTTTGATAATTTTGAATCTAAGGGACATGGATTAATTGGAGAAATTAAAGCTAATTTAGAAGATGCTTTAAACTTATCTAAGAATTGGACTGAAAAACCAGAAGGATGGCTAGTATTAATAGGAATGCCAGGCTGTGGTAAAACTCACCTTGCTGCTTCTATATGTAATCAAAGAATGCAATTAGGAGATGAAGTTTGCTTTGCCAGCGTTCCAGATTTACTTGATGAATTAAGATCAAGCTATGCTAATAAAGATGATAGAAATTTTGATCAGTTGTTTAAAAAAATTATGAACGTAGAAATTTTAGCTTTAGATGATTTAGGAGCGCATCAAATTAGCCCATGGGTAGATGAAAAATTGTATCAATTATTCAATTATCGTTATATAAAAAAATTACCTACTATTATTACTAGGAATACTCAGAGCAGTTCCTTGGATGTCAGAATTAAATCCAGACTTGCTGATTTAAAGCTAGCAACTAATTTTGAAATTTTAGCTCCTGATTACAGAATTGGCTCTATTTAGAATTCTTTTCTCCCAATTTAATGAGCACTTTCTTCAGAAGACTCCTGTTTCCATATGGGTACAGTTTTTTTTATCAAATCCATAATATTAGATGCTAATTCAAATGCTTCTTTTCTATGTTCAGTGGCAACTGCTATCACTACTGCAGTATCACCAATTTGAAGTTTACCGATTCTATGATGTATGCAAATTGCATGAACTTGTTCAACGTTTATTATTTTTTTTAATGCAATGTTTATTATTTTTTTTATTTCTTTTATTGCCATTAATTCATACGCAGAGTATTCAATATTTTTAATTTTAACTCCATTGTTGTATTCTCTTACTACTCCTTCAAAAAGAACAATTGCTCCACTAGAAATATTTTTTACAAAATCACCAGCATATTTAACATCTAATTGTTTTTCTATAATTTTAATTTCTAACTTCATATTAACCTCCTGAAACAGGTGGGATCAAAGCGACTTCATCATGATCCACGATCTTTACATTTGAATTTGCGACATATTCTTGATTTATTGCAAAGGCAATATTATTTAAAATATTTTTTAATTCTGGTATTTTTTGAACTAATATGTTTTGTAGTTCTAATAAAGTCAATTCATTTGTATTTTCAAGACATAAGGTAAAATTTTTAGAGTATTGTTTTAAATTGGAAAAAAATAGAATGTTAATTTTCATTTATCAATTTTCTTTAAATTAATTAGTAAAGTTTATTTATTCATTATATTCTAAAGTAATTGATACTGCTTATAATATTCTTGAACAATTCAATTGATATATAAAAATGGTTAAGAGTCAGGAAAAAAGATGGATTTAGTAAATGGACTAAGTGTTGTAGATCCAGAAGTGTTTCAAGCAATTATAGATGAAGAAGATCGTCAAGTAAATATGCTTGAAATGATAGCTTCTGAAAATTACACAAGTTCAGCTGTTATCGATGCGGTAGGTAGCGTGTTAACTAATAAATATGCTGAAGGTTATCCAAATGCTAGATATTATGGTGGATGTGAACATGTTGATATCGTAGAACAACTAGCCATTGATAGAGCTAAAAAATTGTTTGGCGCAGACCATGCTAATGTTCAACCGCATTCTGGCTCCCAGGCTAATTTAGCTGCATATTCTGCATTAATGAAGGTTGGTGATAAGGCATTAGGTTTGGCCCTTGATCAGGGAGGTCATTTAACCCATGGTCATGCAGTGAATATGACTGGAAAACTGTACAACTTTGCTCACTATGGAGTGAACAGAGATGATGAGTATATCAATTATGAAGAGATGGAGAAAATTGCCCAAGAACATAGGCCGAAAGTTATTGTTATTGGAACTACTGCATATCCCAGAAATTTAGATTTTGCAAAAGCTAAAAAAATTGCGGATGAAGTCGGTGCCTTTTTATTAGCTGATGTTGCCCATATTTCTGGATTAATTGCTGCCAATGTACATCCTAGTCCGGTGGGTATCGCTGATGTTATCACTATGTCCACTCATAAAACATTACGTGGACCTAGGGGCGGTATGATTTTATGCAATGAAACAATTGCTAAGAAAATTGACAAAGCTGTTTTTCCTGGTAGTCAAGGTGGTCCTTTAATGCATGTTATTGCTGGCAAAGCTGTTGCCTTGAAAGAAGCAATGACTGATAATTTTACAGAGTTACAAAAAAAAACTGTATCAAATGCAAAAACATTGGCAAAGACTTTAAATGACGGAGGACTTAGACTTGTTTCTGGTGGTACGGATAATCATTTAATTTTGGTAGATGTGACTCCTCTTGGAATTAATGGAAAATCTGCCGAAGATATTTTATCTAGCGTTGGTATAATTGTAAATAAAAATGCAATTCCTTATGATAGCCTACCTCCATCTATTTCATCAGGCATTAGGATTGGAACACCAGCTTTAACTTCGAGGGGTTTTGGAGAAAAAGAAATGGAAACTGTAGGTGGGATTATTGTTGATTTATTTAAATCTGATGCTAATAGCGAATTAAAGAAAAAGGCAAAAAAAATTATATTGGAGTTATGTACAACTTATCCAGCACCTGGTATTAAAATACGCTAATGATGCAGATGTTTTATTTTTCCCTAGAAATAAACATACTGACTAATGTATGATATTTAATGCTGTAATAAGATGGTTATAGTGTTTTATAAATAAATAAAAATAATTATATAGCTTGGAGTATTCAATTGAATTGGGAAGATAATGATAATCAGGCTGATTTTAGATTAAAAGTCCAGTCAGTTATTAATAATAAATTACCTGATAGGTATAAAAAAATGTCCAAAGAGTTTTATAAAGAAACTCCTTATAGGTGGGCTAAAGATAGAAATTCAAAAAAAGATAATGAAATCAACGATGCAAATGATTGGTTTGAAGCTATTTCTGAAAAAGGATGGGTTGCCCCTCATTGGCCAAAAGAATATGGCGGAGGTGGTTTTAGTCCTATGGAGCAGTACATTTATAATGCTGAAATGGCTAAATCTAATGTTCCTACTGTAGGAAGCAATGTAGGTATTGGGATGCTAGGACCAGCATTAATTGTACATGGCACTGAGGAACAAAAAAAACGTTACTTACCTCCAATTTTGAAAGGTGACGTTGTATGGGCGCAAGGTTTTTCTGAACCTGGAGCTGGTTCTGATTTAGCAGCATTGAGCACTCGTGCGACTAGAGACGGAGATGAATTTGTTATAAATGGTCAAAAAATTTGGACTTCTCATGCGCATTATGCAGATATGGTATTTATGCTTGTTAGAACAGATCCCGAAGCTCCAAAGCACCGAGGCATTTCAATGCTCTTAATGGACATAAATACACCAGGTATCACTGTAAATCCTATAATTGATATGGGATGGAGCCATCATTTAAATGAAGATTTTTGGGAAGATGTCAGAATCCCTGCCGATCAAATAGTTGGTGAAGAAAATCGTGGATGGTATGTTGGCATGACATTACTTGATAATGAGCGTTCTAATATTACAGGTGCTATTAATTTACAAAGACAGATAGTTCAAATGATTGATTATTGTTCAACGAATCAATTAAATAATTCTAGAATTAATAGCTATGATAGCATCAGACAAGAAGTAGCAGAGAGATATATTGAATCTGCCGTGATGATGAATTTTTCATTAAGGATTATTACGATACAAGATGCTGGTCAAGTTCCAAATCACGAAGCATCTGTTGCTAAAATGTTTGGCTCTGAAGCAGCTCAAAGAACTGCAAGAACTGGTACAAAAGTTTTTGGTCTCTACTCTAACTTATGGGACAATGAAGATAAGCGAAGTCCGATGGAAACTATGTTTACAAGAGATTATGTTCGTTCTATTCCTGGAACTATTGCAGCTGGTTCTTCAGAAATTCAAAGAAATGTTATTGCAACTCGTGGCCTTGGTTTGCCAAGAGGATAATTTAAAATAATTAAGTAAAAGGATTGTAATGAAAGAATATGAAATTGTGGTTGTTGTCAGCCCTAGATTATCGCAATCAGAAGCCAGTAATCTATATAATGAAACTAAAAAAATGGTGTTAGGAGAAACTGGAGAGCTTATCACTGAAATGGATTGGGGAAAAAGAAAACTAGCATATGAAATTCAAGATAATTTAGAAGCATTTTATTTTATTCTTAGAGTAAAATTAGATCCAGCTCTTATTCAGTCCATTGAAGCACAATTGAATATCAATGAAAATGTTGTAAGATTTTTAATAGTGAATGAATTAATTGGAGAAATTGCTGGTCCTACTAAAGTAAAAGATTCGAGAAATTCGGATGATAGGTAAATAAAATGTTAAATAAATGTATGATTATAGGTAATTTAGGCGCTGATCCAGAAATGAGATATACGGCCAATGGAGCACCAGTGACAACTTTTTCTGTAGCAACATCAAGGCAATATAAGCGTTCTTCTGATGGCGAAAGAATCGAAGAAACTGAGTGGTTCAATATTGTTACATGGAACCGAACTGCTGAAACATGCAGTCAATATTTGTCAAAAGGATCAAAGGTCTATGTCGAAGGTAGAATGTCTACTAGATCATGGGATGATCAATCAACCGGCCAAAAGAAATATAAAACTGAGCTAGTTGCAGATCAAGTAAAATTTTTAAGTCCACAAAATTCGCAACAAAGTTTATCTGATGATAGTAGTGATGTTCAAGAGAATAAAGTTAGTCCACCAAGCGAGATAGATCCCGACGATCTACCTTTTTAGTTTTAGTAAATAGAAAAGAGTTTATTTATGAGTGCAGATTCGCGTTCTTTTAATGATGAATCAGATAAAGAAAGTTATTTTCAACGTAGGCCTAGAAGAAGGTATTGTGAATTTTGCGTTAAAAATAAAAAAGCTGATCCAAAAATTATTGATTATAAAAATTTAAATATTTTGAGTAGTTATATCGACGATCGTGGCAAGATTGATGTGAGAAAAAGAACCGGGGCTTGTGCTAAATGTCAAAGAAAAATCGCTACTGCAATTAAACGAGCAAGACATTTAGCGCTTTTGCCATATACAATTGAACATATTCGATTATCAGGATTCAGTTCAAAAAATCATTCCTGATTATTAATTTATAATTTAAGGAAATAGCATTGGCTACATCTAGGCGTATTAGACAGCAAAAAACTGCTTTAAATGAAAACGTTAAAAACAAGAGGGATATTTTTTCTGAAAAAAATTTTGTATATGTCACTTATGCATTAATAGCAATTATTGGATTGATATTGGCCATAGGATTCTATATATATTCATTCAAGCCTCCGCGCGAAACTCTTATTTCAATTAATGAGAACAGTTATAATGCACAGGATATATCAAGGGAGCTGGGTTTCTATGCTGCTACTCAAGGTTTGAGTAGAACTCCCTTGTCAGAGAGCTTACTACTCATTCCTCAGCTTTTACAGACTAGATTTATTTATACGCAAACTCAAGAATTAGTCGACGATCCTTCTAATAATGAAGTTAGGTTAAAAGCATCTCAGCTCCTTAAGATTAAGCAAGATCAGTATGTAGCTGATCCATCTGTTTTAGACAGTGTTTTATTTGAAATTCTCAAAATTTCTGATATAAGCAGTGAAATAATTTTTGAAACAGCAAAATCTTTAATTATACAAGAAAAATTGTATAGTATATTTTCAAAAGAAATTCCAAATTTAACAGAACTTTCTTTTATCAAAGGCATTAGTATTGAAGGAGAAGCGCTAGCTTCTATTTTTTTTGATGAGTATAAAAATGAGGAAAAATTGGAATCACTTTTAAAGAAATATGAAAATGATATTGATATTCGAGATGTTGGTTGGCGAATTTCTAATACAGTAGGATTGGATTTACCAATGTCTATGAATAATGAAGATATACTTAAACTGTCTGAACCATTACAAATAGGCAGACAAAGTATCTTTTATTACATCAGTGAAAAAAAAGATAATTCCCTTGTTACTCCTGATATAAAAAATGTAGCCGTAAAAGTGCGCTTAAGGGAATTTTATAATAAAGCATTTGTAGACAATGTGACTTATGTTGAAAATACTCCAGATAGTAATTTAACAAATGAGATTATAGTCAAAGCTGGTAAAATTCGTCTTGCAATTGTTGCAAGTGGTTTAGAAAGCCCTATTCAAGATTGGAATGACTAATGTTAGATAATATAGGAATATCTTTATTAGGTGCAGGAAACGTAGGCTCTTCAGTTATGAATACCTTATTGAAAGATTCTAAACGATTTCAAGTTTTGATTGGTGCTAATTTAAAATTACAAAAAGTATTAGTAAGGGATCTTAATAAATATAGGAAAATTTTTAAATACAGTTCCTTTACTGATAATTTTTCTGATATTCTTAATGATTCCAAAACACAAATAGTTGTAGAGATGCTTGGAGGAGAAGATCCAGCATATATCTATATTGAAGAATTATTAAAATCAGGTAAACATGTAGTAACTGCGAATAAAGATGTCATGGCTAAGTATGGGAGTAAGTTAATAACTCTTGCAGAGCAGAATAAAGTCTCTATTCGTTACGAAGCATCAGTTGGTGGAGGTATTCCTATAATCGGACCTCTTTCTAGAGATTTGCTTGCAAATGAAATTTATTCTATTTCTGCAATCATTAATGGCACAACAAATTATATGTTGACTGTAATGAATAAAGAAAAAATTAGTTATGATGAAGCTCTTTTACGAGCACAAAATTTAGGTTATGCAGAACCTAATCCATATAATGATGTCGAGGGCATTGATGTTTCTTATAAACTAGCTATATTATGCGGATTAGCTTTTCATGCAGATGTTAATCCTGCAAATATTTATTGCGAAGGAATTTCTGGGCTAGATTTAAAAGATTTAGAATATGCAAATAATCTTGGCTTTACCATTAAATTGCTCGCAAGAGCTGAATTGAAAGAAGGTAAGATTGTTTGTATTATTTGTCCGAGTTTAATTTCAAATAATGCACCACTTTCAAAAGTAGACGGGGTATTGAATGCTATTCAATTAAAGGGTAGCTTAGTTGGAGAAGTAGTTTTTGAAGGTCCTGGCGCAGGCGCTTCACCAACATCTAGTGCAATCCTTGGTGATGTTATTGATATAGCAAAAAATATTAAATATGAGTTAACAGAGCCTACTAATAATTTACTAAATAAAATCGAGGTTTCTGATATTAGTAGTTTTAATTCTAGGTATTATATTCGATTAAATGTTTCTGATGAGTCAGGAGTATTGGCTGCAATTTCTGGTATTATGTCAAAATATTCAATTAGCATAGCATCAGTAATTCAAACTGAAGCAGATTTAAAGTTAAAAACTGCTCAATTAATACTAACTACCCATGAAGCAAAAAGAGAAAAAATTGATTTAGCTATGGAAGAAATTTCCAAAGAAGGTAAAGTTGTTAAAATTTGTAATTTATTGCCAATAGTAGATTAAAATAAACGTAAGAATATGAATGAAAAAAATAATATTAAACCATAAAAAAAACGTTGCAAAAAAAGTTGTCGGTAGTACAAAAAAAACTATTGTTGCTAAACCATCTGTTGCAAAAAAAGTTGTCGGTAGTACAAAAAAAACTATTGTTGCTA
>QGNP01000008.1 GCA_003228125.1 Chloroflexota bacterium
AGCAAATTCTTCAATAGTTGTATATGGATCTTGCGGCCTATCAGACTCACCATATCCAATAGAAGACATGGCAATGCAACGAACCTCATCATTTAAGTGCGGGAACGCACCGATGAAAAATGATGACGAGCGAGGAGTTGGATGTAGCATAATTAATGGCTTGCCATCAGCAGGACCAGATTCTCTATATTCAATGTTTCCATGAGGTGATTGTATAAAACCTCTTTTTACATAGTTTGATTGTTTAACTTCAGCCATTATTAGCTCCTTTACTATTTAAAAGTTTGGATTATTATTTTAGCTTATTTTACACTAGATATTCAATATTTTTTTTTGTTAGTATATAAAATATGAAAAATAAATTAATTACTGCATATTCCATGAATTCGATAAATGATACCTGGGATAGCGATAGTTCTCATGTTGCAGCTAATAATACTGTATATATGGTATACGAACCTTTGACTTTTCCAAGAGTTAAAATTGATAATGCTGGTGTTCGTTATCCTGTTGCAAATGATTTAATGCCTCGTTTAGCTGCTAGCTGGGAAAATCTTGATAACGCAAAAAAGTGGCGAATACATTTGCGCAAGAATGTAATTAATCAATATGGGCATGAATTAACTGCTGAAGATGTTGTCTGGAGTTGGCTTAGAACCTATGAACTGCGGCGAGTTGGAAGATGGCGTTCACGACGAGTAGGTGGTGTTTTTGAAAGCAGTGATATTATTCAGAAAGATAAATATACAATAGATTTTATCTTAAACAGACCAAATGAATTTTTCCCTCAATATCTGTCATTTTCAACTAATGTGATTGTTGATTCTATTGAAGCACGCAAGCATATTACTGAAAATGATCCATGGGCAGTTGGATGGTTAGAAAAAAATCCAGCTGGTTGGGGTGCTTTTAAATTAACAGAACAAGGTAAGAATCAAATTACACTTCAATCTAATGAAACTTATTGGGCTGGCCAATCACCAATTAAAGAAATTATTCAAATTGGCGTGCAAAGCAGAGAGGAGGGTCTTTCCTTATTACGGAATGGCGAAGTAAATTGTTTAATGAATTTGTACCCTGAAGAATTACAAGAATTTTCTTCTCAATTAAATATTCAAACTCATCTTGTGCGTTCTAATCATTCAAAGCTTGAATTTGATTACACGGCTGCTCCATTTGATGATCTTAATGTAAGACAAGCAGTTGCCTATGCCCTCGCTTATGAACGCATTATCGAAGAAGCTTACATGGGCTTTGCTAAACGAAGCATCAGTCCTATCCTAAGTGTCTCTTCAGGTTACTCGGATGCTTATTCACCATATGAAACTAATATAGAGAAAGCAAAATTATTAATGGCTAATAGTAAATATCCTGATGGTATTTCGACTGAATTATTTATTGATCCTACTAATGAATCCATTCGCTTTGCTGAAATAGCTCAAAGTTCTCTAAAAGAGATTGGTATAGAGCTAACTATTTCAAACTTAAACTGGCCTGAACCGCTAAAAAACGGAAGACCTCCTATGTGGTTTCATAGTGATTGCGGCCATGCTTTAACTGAACCAATTTATGATCTTTGTCACGACTTTGATCCGCCGATGGGTATTTTAGGTGGCCTATTTATACGTAACGATAATTTTGTTGAAAAAATTACTGCTATTAAAAATGCCTCACTTTCTAACAAAGCACAAATGTATGCGGAAATTCAAAAAGATATTATTGATTTTACGCCATGTGTATTTATTGCTGAAAATCAAACTGGATGGGCTATTCATAAATCCGTTGATCCATGGATATATACTAAGGATAATTTAGGTTTAAATGCCACTGTGTGGTCAACTCACCGCAATCAAATGAATACTTGACATAATCGATTATTTATTTGATTGCGAAATGTTTTGATAATTAATTTATTCTTACTCAATAATTTTTCTTAATAATTCCATTGCTGTATGGTTATCAAGTTCTTGCCAGACATGCAAAACATATTCATGCATTATTTTTGCACTTCCAATTATGACAATAATAGCTAGCTTGCTATTTATACTGATATTATTAAACCTATTAAATTGAAATTTGTATGCGAAGAAAATAAATGCAAATTCAAAGAAATTAGGGAAAATGAATAAAACCAGTCGTTCTGAAAATATTTCAAACATAATCATGCCGATAAGTCTATAAATAAATAAGCCAGTCAAAATGTTTTTTGTTGTTGTGTCCCAACGTCTTGAAACAATAAAAAATGTTACAAGATAAAAGCAATCAAGGATTTTATCAAACTGCTGATAATTAGATACGCCTCCTAATTGTAGTGATTGCATTAAAAATAGATCTGATAAATCAATGGCAATAACGGCGAGGCCACCAAAAAAAGGAGAAAATAAAACTGGAAGGGATCCAATGATTCGAACTATAGCTATTATGATCTCTTCTAAATTCATGACTTACTTAATGAGAGGAAGTTTTTCTAAGTATGCAGCAGCTGACTTTACAAATCCTACACCTGACATTTTGTATGCTACCATTCCTGCTTCCATAATGACTAAGCCTTCAATCTCTCGTACTTGTTCTATTGTTGCACCGTTTACTAACGCTGCTCGTAAATGAGCTGTACCACCCCAGTCATTATGAAGTAAAGTGTCGATAGCAACTGCATTTAGTTCTTTGATAATCTTAGGTGTAAATCCACCTTCTTCTTCTCGTTTCATTGTTTCTTTACGAAGTAAAAAATACCCTTCAAGCATCTCTAAGCTTTCCTTGCCAAGCAATGCCCAAAATTCAGGCATTGGTGCATTGAAACTTTTTTGAAAATACTCATGAATTTTCTTTTCTTCATCATTTGTAGGCTTAACAATGTCTTCTATGAGTACTGGAAATATCTCATGATCAAGAGGTATAAGTTTCTCACCAAGATGATGATAAGAAGTCAGCTCTGGCATTGATTCAAGTGCTTCAAAATCGATATTTAAATTTGATTGTAATTTTATTGCATACTTGAGGCATTCCGAACCTATATCAATAAATGTTCCTAGCCCTTGTCCGGTTAGATTAAAGCATACATTTTCTGTTAACTCTTCTACTTTAAGTCCCCAATGCATTGCAGCATGTGTCCACCAAAGTGCTGATTGTTTGTTTCTTGCAGCTTTAGCAATACTCATTGCTACTAATGCTTTATATCGTTTAGGAATTGCACCGCCTTCTGATGGATCTTTAAATAAATGATTCCACATCGTGTAATGTCCTTGCAAAGAAGTCGGGGCAACATCATACATGAATTGAATGTGTTCTGGGACTTCATTAAATTCTTCTTTAAAAAATTGCATAATTTCATCTGGCGTTATATCTGCACTACTCATGATGGCTCCAATCAAAACTATTTTTTTATTTCAAAAGATTTTTTGAAATCTACTTCAATATGGTATTTCATAATTCTATTGATATCTTGAATGATATCAGCTTCATTCCATTTTAGATGTTTTTTGTCTTTAATAATTTGCTCTCCGTTAATGAAGACATCCTTAATCAGTGATGGGCTACCAGCTAATACAATGTTTGATATCATTCCAGTAATTGGATGCAATAATGAAGAATTTTGATCAAGAATTATAAAATCAGCAGCCTTACCTTTTTCTAAGGAGCCAATAATATTTTCTTTATGAATGGCTTCAGCACCATTAATCGTTCCAAGCTGAAGGGCAAGTAGCGGGTTGCCATAATCGGAATTATTTGGGATAGTTCGCTGTGCAAGTATTGCGTATTTCATTAATTCAAAAAAATTATGACTGTCATTTGGCTGGTCAAGTCCTATTCCTATTTTGGAGTTTTTTAATAACTGGAGATTTGCTGTACCAGTTCCAATCAACATATTATCAACTGGACAATATGCAAATCCAATATTTTTGTTTTTTGCAATCTCTATTTCCTTTTCACTAAGCCATACTGGATGGTATCCAATAAACTTAGTATTAAATGCACCCAATGCATCTAGGAATTCTAATAGCGGTTTTCCAAAACGTTTGACTGGATCTCGTGCGGCATCTTGACTATAAGCAAGGTGCATTCCAAACATGAGATCGTTGTCTTGAGCAATTTGTATTAATTCTTTTAGTAATGGTTGTTCCAATCTATGCAATGCCATAGCTTCAATGCCTAATTCAATAAGAGGTGATGGCAATAGTTGTAGCAATCTTTCAGTTTCGTTATGTGCTGTTATAGCATCGTCATGGTATTGATGTTCAAAAAAATCAGTCCTATTTACTGATGAGCGCATCAATACTGCACGCATTCCAGATTCATTTAAGGCATCAATAGTTCCATTAAAGTTTTTTTCTTTTCCTTTTAATGCAATTTGACTATCAATAGTAGTGGTAACTCCTGATAGTTGCATTTCATATAAAGCTAATTTTGATGCCAGATAACATGTTTCTTCATTCATAAATTGTCGTAATCTATTTGGAAATCTGTCCATCGCTTTACCGCTAACATTCACAAAAGACTCGCCGCCCATTCCTCTACCTAATGCAGCAATAAGATGTGAATGCGTATTAATGAATCCAGGCAAGGCAATGTTATTATTTGCATCAATTGTTTTTTCTGAATTGTAGTGACAGTCTTCCATGTTGCCAATATCAGCGATAAATCCATTTACGATTGCAATAAATCCACTCTTTTCCATAGCATTGCCAATAATGGTATTCCTTTGATTCATCGTTAATATTGTTGCATTTGTTATTAGTGTATCGACATTTTTCATGGTTGACCTATGTGTATGATAAGGTTATTGTAATCAAAATTTATTATTTTGTATGTTTTTTAATAAAGATAAATATAAGGGTTTACTCATGAGTGAAGAAGAAACGACTGGTAAAGAAGCTTGGTCCCAAGAAAAAGGGTTAAGTGATGATATTGCGGAACAATACAAATTACAAATTCTAGAATTTATTTCTGACAAGAATGCTCACATGGCATACTTGATGTCTCGACGTAAAAATGGTGAAGAAATTATGAGACCTGTGGGTACATTTGTAACTGATTGGACTGTGGAAACATTAACGCAACATGTGCAACCTAAGACAAATCATATTATGAACGATAGTAACGTTGGTTATTTATGGGTCGGTAAAGAAACACGCGATAATGCATTATGGAATCCTTATGTTGTTTGGATGCATGGATTAGCTGAAGTGATTACTGATCAAGATCGCGTAGATGATTTTTATGAACGTAGAAAAAATAAAACAGGCGTAGGCATGATCCATCATGACGATGACACCACCCTTCATTATGTTATTAAAACAACTCCTAAATATATACGTGCTGAAGGATGGCATGGTCGTAACGCAATTGTTATCAAGGATTTTAGTTAATAGTTTCTTTAAGTATTGGTTTGTTAGCGAACAAAAATGCCAATGATCCTAAAGCTGCCAATACAGCAAGAATAATAAATCCCATATTGTAGCTACCAGTCGTATCGGCTAGATACCCTGCAAATAATGGACCTGAAGTAATAGCAATTGTAATTCCTAAAGATGAAAAACCCATAATTGTGCCGTAGTGTTTTGTTCCAAAAAAGTCAGCTCTAATTGCCATCATGAGTGGGCCTCTGGTGCCCCAGGCAAAACCATGCAGTAGAGCAAAGCATACTATTGCAATTGTTGAATCAAATACTGCTAGTAATAATAATGCAATACAATGCATTGCCATGCATAACATAATAATAATTTTTTTATTATAAAGATCACCTAGTGATGCACCAAATAATTGTCCAACAGCTTGCATGATCGTCATTAACGAAACAACAAGAGCTGCCTTCTGAACACTCATCCCACTTCCTTCAGTAAGATGTAAAATAAGATGTGCGATTACTGTCGAGACAATTAATAATGCAGAACTATGTCCAATCGTTATCATCCAAAATGCTTTTGTTTTCATTGCTTGCCTGGCGGTAAAGTGCACCTTGCTATCTTGAATATTTTTATTTCGGAACCCTGTATCTTTAGCATCTTCGAGTGCACCATCTGCGATGTACCCTTTGTCTTCGGGTTGATGATGAATCATTGTTGATAAAGGCAATCCTATAAGTAAAATAATTCCAGATGACAATAAAGCATTATTACGCCATCCTATAGAATCCATAGAAAAAACAACTAATGGGATAACTAATCCACCAAGTGAAAAACCAAATTGCATTATTCCTAAAGCACGAGAACGCTTTTTAATAAACCAATTAACAATTGTTGCATTAAGAGTTAAGGGACCTGCGAGACTTGCACCAATAGAAATAATGAAATATGAAGCATAGAATTCAAAGAGACTATCTAATCTGCTAAATAAAAAAAATCCAAATGCAAATAATATCATTCCTACTCGTAAAAGCATTTTTGGACCATATTTATCAACCATCCAACCTTGAATAGGGCCTAATAATCCAGATTCAACCCGCGTCAAAGCAAAAGCACCAGATAAAAGCGCAAGGCTCCATCCATAGTCATCTCTTAAAAATACTGCATATGCACCGAATGCTTGAATATGTAATGCTGCAAACATCATAGATATGCCTGAAGCTGAAAAAACAACCCACCACCCATAAAAAATTTTTTTGTTTAGCATAAAATTTTTTTCTAGCTTTCGTTTTTATCTGACTGAAATTTTTGTCGCATTGGAAATTTTTTGTAAAAAAATGGGATTCGTTTGGAATACTGAAAATTCTGTTCCTGCTGACGCCCAAATTTCGTCATAAAGAAATAAATCATTATCTATAAATGTTTGAATGCTTTGTATGTGACCAATAGGTGAAACGCCGCCAATATGAAATCCGGTGGATTCATATACAAATATTGCATTAGCTTTATGCAATTCAATTTTTTGACGTTCTTGAAATAAATATGTATCTACCTGATTTTTACCAGAAATTAGAAGTAGTATTGGTAGATTTGTAGCAGCATCTTTAAAAATTAATGATTTAACAATTTGCCCAACACTAACCCCTCTCACTTTGGCTGCCTCTCGAGCTGTTTTTGTTGTTTGTTCTCTAGTTATTATTTCTCCATCAAAATTATTATCCTGCAAAAAAGCATGTACCCTTCGAACGTATTTGTCCATGTTGTTACCTTTATACCAATAATTCGTGAATATTTATATATTTGATCAATTTCTCTGGATAAAGAAGCTTTAAAATGAATTAATAGAAATAATTATATATTCTTTTTAAAAGTAATCATGAATAACAAACAATATAAGTATACTAACGCACTTATTAATGAAACTAGTCCTTACTTATTACAGCATGCTCACAACCCAGTTAATTGGCACCCATGGACTGATGACATTCTTGAAAAGGCACAAAAAGATAATAAGCCTATTATATTAAGTATTGGTTATTCTGCTTGTCATTGGTGTCATGTTATGGAACATGAAAGTTTTGAAAATGAATCAATTGCAGCGTTAATGAATGATAATTTTATTTGCATTAAAGTTGATAGAGAAGAACGACCTGATATAGATCAAATTTATATGTCTGCAGTACAAATTATGACTGGTCAAGGTGGATGGCCTTTAAACTGCATGCTATTGCCAGATGGGCGACCTTTTTGGGGAGGCACATATTTTCCAGCACCAGCATGGGAAAAAAGTCTAATACAATTAACAAAAGTTTTTAATGATAATATTGACGAAGTAATTGAGTATGCAATAAAGCTTTCTGAAGGAATTAAACAAGCTGAGATCATTCCAAAACAAAAAATAGAATCTGATTTTTCAATGGATACATTAGATCGAATGGTTGTCTTATGGAAAAATAATTTTGATTTAGAAGATGGCGGTTTTGGGGGAGCACCAAAATTTCCTATGCCTTCTAGTCTTTCATTTTTACTAGAGTATTCCTTTTTGAATAATGATAAACAAGTGCAGGCTTTTGTTAATACTACTTTACATAATATTGCACTTGGTGGCATCTACGATCATGTAGGGGGTGGATTTGCACGATATTCAACTGATAAAATATGGAAAGTTCCTCATTTTGAAAAAATGTTATATGACAATGCACAGCTTATCAGTCTTTACAGTAATGCCTATACTCTTAGCAAGGATACTCTTTTCAAATCAGTAGTAACGCAAACGTTAGATTTTATTCAACGAGAGATGACATCTTCAGAAGGTCTTTTTTATGCAGGACTAGATGCAGACAGCGAAGGAGAAGAAGGGAAATTTTATATATGGGATCAACAAGAACTTGAGAGCATTATTGGTTCTGATTATGAATTGTTCGCAGCTTACTACAATATTAATGAATATGGATACTGGGAAGACAATGATGATGGAATTCGTAAATACATCCTTTTACGTAGACAAAATGAATCAAAGATCTATAAGGAATTTGAGATTGATCAGCAATCTCTTGAAAAAAAAACTATTTCTTGGAGAGCATCGTTACTGGAAGAACGCTCACATCGAATTAGACCCAGCTTAGATAATAAGCATTTAATCTCTTGGAACGGACTAATGAGTCGAGCTTACATTGATGCATATTTAGCATTTGGTAATCAAGAATTCTTAGATTGCGCTGTTAAAAATGCTGAATTTATTGTTAATAATTGCATGAACGATAATGGC
Organism: Chloroflexota bacterium; assembly: GCA_003228125.1. GTDB lineage: Bacteria > Chloroflexota > Dehalococcoidia > UBA2979 > UBA2979. The sequence continues at coordinate 8,611 of QGNP01000008.1, forward strand.
ATGCTATTGCATTCTTATAATACTACTGTAATTTTTACGCAATCTATAGAAGGTTTTTTAGAAGACTACGCTATGGTTACAGATGCTTTTATAAGGCTTTATGAAGCAACTTTTAATGAGAAATGGCTGAGGCAAGCTGAGCAACTAACAATTTATGCGATTGAGAATTTTTTTGATAATCAATCTGGAATGTTCTATTTTACATCAAAGAAAAGCAAAGAACTTATTGTTAAAAAAATGGAAATTTATGATAACGTAATACCTTCTTCTAATTCTATAATGGCTAAAAATCTATTTCTATTAGGAACTTTATTAAATAAAGATAATTATATTCAAATCTCAAAACAAATGCTTAGTAATACAATTATTCAAATGGAAAAATATACTAGTGCTTTTTCTAATTATGCGTCTCTTTTATTAAAAATAAATTTACCTTTTTATGAAGTAGCCATTGTTGGTGATAAGGCCCAACAGCTGTGTTCAGAACTCAACAAGACATATTTCCCAAATAAAATAACTATTGGAACAAATCAAAATAGCAGTCTTAATTTATTACAAGACAAGTTTGTTAAAAACCAAACGTTTATTTATGTATGCAATAATAAAGTATGTGATTTACCAACTTTGGAAATTGAATCAGCCATTGAACAAATGATAAATTAATTGTTCAATTTTTTTAATTGTGACTGCATAAAACTGTAATTATATATTAATGAATCTAATACTTGTTCTGAAATATTGTTCATTTCAATTTCGTCTTCCTCGTGATAATAAAAAGACATGTACAGTAATCCCTTTTTAGGAACTTCACGAATATGATACACAGTAATAAAATCATTTACCTTTTTTTTGAAAATGTGAGGATAGGTACTATTGATTTCAATTGATCCTTCTCCTGCTATAGATTCAATTAAGTTATCAAGATTTGATATCGGTAATAATTGAGTATGCAAAAACATTTTTTTTGTTTGTTGTGAAAATGGAAGAGGATAAAAAACAAGCCTATTTTTTTCCTGCACAGTTTGCCAACTACTTGGATAAAGAAATGATATGTCTAAAGGTTCAAAACTATAGTGTAAATGATTTGCCTCTTCAATTAATGTTTTATTTGATTGGTTAGAAATTTCCCTTTCAACAATAATTGCATTAGTTTTATTTAATTCTGTTGATGTTAAAATTGAATCAGAGGGATCATTGCTGCAGCCTATAATTATCAACATTGTCATTAAAAAAATTGTTTTACGAATCATCTACATGCTTATTTTTTATAATAATAATTAATATAACGGACTATATCTTAGTAGTCTATTTGAAAATTTAAATTCACCAACCCATAAATAGTCATTGTCATAGTGTGTAGCACCAGGCCAAAACAAGCTATTTTTACCAATTGCCGGAATTTCTCTCTTTTCAGAACTGATTACAGCACTAAAGCTTTGTCCTAAAAGCGCTGCATTAATATCATTCCAGATAGCAACCTTATTATTTCCAGTGTCTGCAACAAAAAGCATGTTATTTGAAATATTTACTCCTTCAGGTAAATTAAACACACCAATACCACCTACATTTGTGCCTGTCGCATTTGAAGATAATTGGTCTATTTTAAACAGTGTTACTCTATGATTTATTGTTGAAGTTACAGCTAAGTATTTTCCATCTGACGACATACGTGTTGGACTTGAAAAATTGATTATAAATTTAGGATTTGATGTCTTATCAGGGATTCCTTCCCAAATATAGATCTTATTTGCATCTTTATCTCCTACGTATAGATATTTGTCGTCTATTGCAATTCCTCTAATTTCTTGGAATGTTGCATTACCAATACTGTCTGTATATGTTTTGTCGGGTAAATTTAAACCATCAGGAATTGATTCAAAAATATAGATTCCTTTTTTACCGCCAAGTACAAAGTTGTCACCCCATAGAGAATTGTCCCATGGCGCTTCAGGAATTGTATAAACTGCATCAGGGTGAACACCACTTTCGTCAGGTCTTTTATTCCATAAGTATAATTTTTTATCAAAATCTGATGATACTAATAAGTTAGTCCCATTAGATGCTGGTACAGGATTACCTATAATAAAATTTTTGATTAATGTGTTGGTGTTTATGTCAGGACTACCTATAGCAAAATCAGGATCTTGATTTGAACGAGTTGGTATTGAATTGTATCCAACAATCTTATTGCCATTACCAGTTGATATGTATAGCTTATCTCCAGCAGCAGCAATACCTGGGTAATCACCAGATGTGAATTCGTATCCGTTTATAGTTAAACTCGGCTCACTTAAATTGCTAGTTGGAAAAGTATCATATATATATAATGTACTACCAAATAAAGCTAGTCTTCCATCATCTAAGAAAGCACCTCTGCACCAGCCTCCTCGTGGATCAGCGCGATCATACATAAAAAAATCGTACATTGCTTCATCTTTTGTTGGAAACGAATTAAAGACGTATGTACCAATTTCAGAATCTTTGCTTGCTTTTGAATTATGGTCACCAATCATCAATGATTGACCATTGCTTGTTATTTGTCTTGGCGTACCAAAATTACCATTACCAGTTAACAAGATGTCCGCTGGTTGATTATTTGATGTTGGAAATGAATTCCATATGAGGGCTGAACCACCCATAGTATTTGTAATTACCATTTTTTTACCATTGGTCCATATACCCCAAGGCCATTTAATAGTCCTTTTAGTCGCTTGTCCTATTGGTCCAGTATTATTAATAATAATGTCTGCAGGTTGTGCGTTAACAGTAGGAAAAGTGCTCCAAATTAGTATTCTATCATTATATGTATCTGTGACAACAAGCTTATTACTTGCCAAGCTAACACTTATTGGCCAATTCATTTGACTAGAACTATTACCTGGATTATTTGTATTAAAATTAGTTTGCCCAAGAACTATATCAGGAATGGTATTATCTGATGGCAGGCTATTCCAAATGAGAATTCTGTTATTGAAGGTGTCAGCAAGGGCAAGTCTTACGCCATCTGTAGCTATGCCAGAATTTCTATTAAATGATAGAGCTCCTCCTGTTTCATTAAAACCAAAGGCTGATAAAACAATATCAGCGCTTTGCCTATTTTTAAACGTTCCATTTGTATTGCCTGTTGCAGCTCGATAGGTAGTTTCAATTTTTTTTATAGAGACTATTTCAGTTGGATCTCGAAATCTTCCTTGCGCTCCAATTAAACCACTAGGAGGAGAATGTACTGGGTATCCAGCAGAAGTTGGTGGTAATGGTTGTCCGGAAGCAGGAGGAGAATGTACTGGGTATCCAGCAGAAGTTGGTGGTAATGGTTGTCCGGAAGCAGGAGGAGAATGTACTGGGTATCCAGCAGAAGTTGGTGGTAATGGTTGTCCTGGTGCCATTGGCGCATTGCTTGGTGGCGACTGCATACCCATTGGAGAACGAGATCCTTGTGCTAGTGGCATACATGGCCCAATTACTAACATTTCTTGTTGGCTCGGTTGTGCCATACGAAGTTCATAGTATCTTTTTTCACCAACTACTTGAATCAAGCATGATTTAAGTCTTGGCTCTTCTATTGCAAAGATATTTTGATTGCTATTTATTGGTGGTAATGGTTGTCCTGGTGCCATTGGCGCATTGCTTGGTGGCGGCAAAATGACCGCTTTATCTGTTTCAGGAACTGATTTTATTTCATTTTCCGAAATAACAGATGGTTTAGATTCTTCATTGCCACAATTTATTAATACGAATAGTGTAAGTACTAAATAAAAGCTTGCTATAAAAAAAGATTTAAGTTTCATAAGAATAATGTTTCTAAGAAAATATTATAATTTTAATTGATCTAATACAACAATAGCGAGAGTAAAAGTTACCTCAAACTATTGCTTTATCTACCTTTGATATTACTTAAATATTTGACTTTTTAAGTAATATCAAAGGTAGATAATTATTCTTTAACTTAGAATTTTAAATACACATTTTTCATTGCCCTTTACTCTCATCTCGCTTATACTTTAATTTCCTTCCCCGATAACTCAATTGGTAGAGTGTTCGACTGTTAATCGAAATGTTCCTGGTTCGAGTCCAGGTCGGGGAGCCATAAATTTCTTCGCAATATATATCGTTCTGTTATTTTATTTATAAATAAAATAACCACTTTTAGTTATTGATATGGGGCATTCTTTATATCTACCAAATAATCTGTGTCTATTTTTAGCAATCATTTTATATATATAATTTAATATTACAGTTGGTATTATTAAGAGTAATTTATAAATTATAAAATGACCTGAAAGCAATTTTATAATTTCTTTTATTGCTTTGCCTTCTTTAAATATTCGATTATCTTTATAAAAAAATAACGAATCTGAATATTTAGAATTTATATTGGTATCTAATTTTAGAGTTCTTTTAGCAAAGTTAGATGATAAAGGACTAAAAAAAATTTTAGAATTTGATTGCTTGATTACTAATAGTGACCATTTTGAACATAAAGGACATAATTCATCAAAAAATATTATTGCGGATTCGTTTTCGTTATATATCATTAATATATATTAAATTATTAAAAGTTTAAAATATATATTAATTGAAAGGATGAATTATGAAATCTGCTTTAATCACAGGATCAACTAATGGCATTGGTTTTTATACTGCAAAAAAAATAGCTGAAAATGGTTATTATACTATCATCCATGGTCGATCTCAAGAGTTATGTGAATCGGCTGTTAAGCAAATAATTACTGAAACTGGAAATAAGAATGTAAGTTTTTTAGTTGCTGATTTTGGAAACCTATCTGCAGTTAAAAGTATGTCCAAGAAAATTTTAACTAATTTTGATTCGTTAGATCTCTTAATTAATAATGCAGGTGCAACTTTTGCTGAAAGACAAGAGGGAATAGATGGGAACGAACTAACACTTACAATTAATTATTTAGCTCCCTTTTTATTAACAAATGCACTGCTTCCGTTACTTAGAAATAGATCTCAAGATGATGCAAAGGCAAGAGTTATTAATGTTTCAACTCTAGGAAGCAATGATGATGCAGAAGTAGCCGATGAGTCAGATATTAATTGGGATGATATTCAAACTAAAGTTAGATATAGCCTAATAAAATCTTATTGGAGAAGTAAAGTTTTATTAAATGTTTTTACATTTATGTTGGCCGAGAAGGAAGTAAATAGCAATGTTAATGTTAATGCCGTGCATCCTGGAACTATTAGAACTAATATGACAGAAAACATTGCTGCTATTGGAATTATTGAAGATATCAATGCTCTTGATACAATTGAATATGGAGCTAGTAGGCTATTGAATCTTGCTCTTTCAGAAAAGTTAGAACTCGTATCAGGTAAATTTTTTGCGCATAAACAAAAAGAATTAAAAACAAGCAAGCCAAACAATGAAGCTAGAGAAAAACTATGGAAAATATCTTCTGAGCATGTTCAATTACATTAAATCTGCTTTAAATATTATTTTTCTTCTAACTCTTTTTCTTGTCTATCCAGCTCTATTTTAGTGTATGTTCCTATACAAACAATTGCAAAAATGATTGTTCCGAAGCTACCTACTATAAATTCAATTCCAGTAAGACTCACTTACGAACCTCCAATAATATTCCAAATGAAATTATTGATGGGACCCATATGCCTACAAAAATGCCTTCTAGCTTAAGATCGTCGCCTAAAAACCATAATCCAATTGAAAAGAGAAAAGACGCAAATGCTGCAATAAGAATTGATGTAGAAAAATTTATTTTTAACATAACCACTCCAATCAGTAATTTGTGTTAGTTACTAGTGTTACACATATACTATGAAAGATTTTTAGCTAAGATCAATAGAAATTGGTGTTTATATTATTTGAAATTAAAAAAGGAATGTTAGTTTCCTAACATTCCTTTTTCCCGATAATCCTTCGATTATAGGTAGGCCATAAATAGGTCTGCCGAAAGTTACAAATTAATATATTTTTTTAATTGAACGCATTCTTAGCAGTTTTTATTGCGTACAGTAACACATTAATCAGTTGGAGTAACATTCCCCCGCAAGCATACATTAAACATACGATAATTATAATAATTATTGCATGTTTATTTATCACAAAAACAACAACAATTAATCAACATGTTTTTTTATAGTAAAGTATCATATGTATAAGGATATATTGATGAACTGGCTTGATACTGCTGAACAAAAAAAATTTAGAATAAAAGTAAAAGATTTTTTAGATAATTATATTCCTAATTATTATAAAAATATTACTCCTAACAGATTAGCTGAGGGACATACAGGAGGATGGCAGTATGACTATAAAGTAGGATCTAATGAAGCTAAAGAGGCTGCATTAGATTGGGTTACTAATTTGGCTAAACATAAATGGGTAGCTCCTCATTGGCCGATAGAATACGGTGGAGCTGGCCTTTCTCCCATGGAACAATTTATTTTACGATCTGAGTTTGCCTGGAACAATGTTCCGCCCGTAGCTGGACCTGGCGTAAATATGCTTGGACCAACCATTGTTCTGCATGGTACAGAAGAACAAAAAAAAGAACTGTTGCCAGATATTTTATCTGGTGAAATTACTTGGGCTCAAGGTTATTCAGAGCCTGGAGCTGGTTCTGATCTTGCATCTTTAACAACTAGGGCTATTAAAGATGGTGATGATTATGTTGTTAATGGTCAAAAAATTTGGACGTCTTCTGCTCATAAAGCAGATTGGATTTTTATACTTGTACGTACAGATAATGATGCTCCAAAACATAGAGGCATTTCTTTTATTTATACAAATATTAAACAAGAAGGTATTGAGGTAAGACCAATAATAAGTGGTGGTTGGGAGCATGCGACTAACGAAACATTTTATCAAGATGTTAGAGTTCCTATAAAGCAGCGTATTGGAGATGAAAATCGAGGATGGTATGTTGCGATGACTTTATTAGATCACGAAAGGTCTAATGTAAGCGGCATGATTGAAAAGAAAAAAACATTAGATTCTTTAATTAAATTTCTTAAAATTAAAAATTGCAGATATGTTAAATCTCTTTCTTTTTCTTCATATTCAAGGCAAGTTGTTGATAGATACATTGAATGTGAAGTTGGATTTAATTTTTCACTTAGAATTATTTCTATGCAAGACAGTGGATTAATTCCTAATCAAGAAGCTTCAACTGCCAAGTTATATAATTCTGAACTCACACAGAAAATTGATAATACCGGTATGAAAGTATTTGGTTTGTACTCAAATTTGTGGGATCCAAATGATATTCGTTCGCCTATGCATGCAAGTTTTACGCAAAAATATGTACATCACATATCAGCAACTATTGCTGGAGGAACTTCTGAGATTCAAAGAAATATTATTGCTACTCGAGGCCTGGGTTTGCCAAGAGGGTAGTTCAATGTTACCAAATGTTAGTCATCACTAAATTTTGGTTCTCGATGTTCTAGCCATGCTTCTCTAGCCTCTTTTTGATCTTCGCTTCCACGCATTCTAGCCATTACTGGTTGTTCAATTTTATGTGCCATTCTGATATCAGGCATTGCTAATTCCATTAAATTTAATGCTTCTTTAGCTGCTTTCATTCCTTCGGGTAATTTAGTTGATAATTTACGAGCCTCTTCTAATGCTCTATCCATTAATTTTTCAGGCTCAACAATTTCTTGTAATGCACCGACTTCGAATGCTCTTTGAGCATTAACATATTCTCCAGTATATTGCATTCTTCTAGCTAATCCTTGAGGGAATATTCTATATGCATGACCGCCACCACCAAGCCCACCCATCCAAATCTGAGGTAAACCAAATTGGGCATTCGTAGAACCTATAAGATAATCACAACATGCTGCCATCACAAGCCCGCCACCTAATGCCGGTCCATTTACCGCGCCAATAACTGGAACTCTGCAGTCCCATATTGCATCTGCTCCTCCTCCATCAGCACCGCGATCTCTTGGATCTTTATATACTCCATAGTCTCCACCCCTATCGCCTCCACGCTTATAATCAAGCCCAGCACAAAATGCTTTTGTTCCAGATCCTGTTAAGATTGCCGCTCTGATGCCATCACTTGCACCAAGTGCCGTAAAATGATCCATGATTGACATAACATCTTCCCTTGCTAAAGCATTTACAGGTGGATTATTAATCGTAACTATTGAAATGTGATTTTGGTTTGTTACTTCTATTGGCATAAGGTTTCCTTTTACTAAATAAATAAATGATTAGTTGTAAATTTGATTGTCTGTAATTATAATACATATAAAATAGTAAGATTTAATTATCTATATTATTATTATTAACTTTTCTTTTATACAGTTATTTAATTCTTGCTTTTTTTGAATATATATATCTTATTTTATTAATTGAGATTTTTTTTGAAAGGAGTCATTATGGATATTATGAAAGATATTGCTAATAAATATGTTGATCGTCGTAGTTTCTTGAGAGCTGGCGCTTTGGGAACTTTTGGACTTGCTGCAGCAGCAGTCATAGGTTGCGGAGACGATGATTCATCTTCTTCTTCTTCACCAGCTAGTTCTTCCTCTGCGCCACAAGCGGCTAAGGCAACACATTTAACATTTGGTAAAGGTTCCTTAGGTGAGACAATGAACCCAAACTTAGCTTCAAGGCGTTCTGTTGAATGGGCTGCATGTTATGAAAATGTTTGCACTACTTATCAAGGTCCAGATGGACCATATCTAAAACCATACCTTGCTACTTCTTGGGAAGTAGATCCAAAGGATAGTTCATGGGTTTTTAATCTTAGAGATTCAGAATGGTCAGATGGTAAAAAACTTACAGCTGATGATGTTGGTTTTACAATTCAATATGCTGCTAATCCAGAAAATAAATCTCGATTAATTTCAAGAGTTAATACGTTTGAGAGTTATGAAGTAATTGATGATAAAACTATAAGATTCAGAACTAAAAAACCTGATGCTACATGGGCGAATAGAATGTCTCTTGCATTTATTCAGCCAAGACATATCTATGAAGATGCTACCAAAGGTCCTAATGAACAAGCAGTTAGGCCAGTAGGTAGTGGTCCATACATTATTACTAACTATGTAAAAGATGCTCTAATCGAAGGAGTAGAATCGCCATCTTCTTGGAAAGGCAATGTAGGCATAAAGTCATGGAAAATGAATGTTATCAAAGAGCATACAACTCGTGTAGCTGCCTTTGAAACAGGTGATGTTGATTGGATTGATACAGTTCCTTTGCAGGAGGTAGAGCGTGTTAAAGCAATGGCTGGAGTACAAATTCAAAGTAGTACGCCATACGGTACTGCTGGATATCACTTAAGTGGCTGGCAAAGTGAAGGTATACCAACAAATGATGTTCGAGTTCGTAAGGCATACAACCTAGCTACTGATATTGATACTATTGGTAATAGCATTTATTCTGGTTTCTTCGCATCTGCAAAGGGTCAACCTACTGTAACTGATGTACTTGGTCATGAACCAAATATTAGTGACTATGGATATGATCCAGATGCTGCGCGGCAACTTATGAAAGATGCTGGCATGCCAAATGGATTTAAGCAAAAATATGACACTCATTCTCTAAATAGTGAAGCTGTACCTATGGCTACTGCCGTTGCAGGTTACTTAGATGAAATCGGTGTTAAATCAGAGCTTGCGACAATTGATATTAGTACTTGGCGTGATGGCCTTTACGGTCGAGCTCCAAGAACTCCTATCTTTGCAAATACATGGCATTCAACATCCATGTTTGATGCTGGTTTTTGTTTTACTTGGTATCTAAGTGACAATGCTGCTAAATACTATGGAAATCCAGAGTTTGACCAAAATTATGCAGATTCTTTGACTGAATTCGATCCTGCTGCACGAGCAGAGGTGTATAAGAAGAATGTCAAGTTGTTGCATGATGATGCAGTTGGTTTATTTGTGGTCGATACAAGTCGATTTATGGCTTGGAGACCTGAAATTATTCCTAGCTACGAGATAAGAGAAGATCCACAACTTATCTTACATGAAACTGTGCTTGCTTAAGTTATTATTTCTCAGATAAATAATAGGGCCATATGGCCCTATTATTTTTTATATATCGTCATGCGATACAAATATATTATTTTTTTTAAGTTCTAAAATATCTTTTTGCGCATATCCTAGACTTAACAGTATTTCTTCTGAATGCTGCCCAGATGTTGATTGCATTCCTTCCTGTGAGAAAAGTCATGAAGCTCAGACAATGCTGCTAGGCAACTTATGCAGGATGCTGGTTTTCCTAATGGTTATAGTACAAACAATTTAATTTATCTATCAGTATGAGTATCCACTATTCGACTAATGTGCAAATCATTAATTTTTTTCTGTGAATACTTAAGTTCTTTTAATATGATGTCAGTTTGTTCTCCTGCAGAAGATTGCTCTCCTGCTCGTTTAGGATATGATTCAAAATGTGATAAAGTTTCATGTCTTAGAATGTTTTTCCATAAAGGATTCTTTTTTTTAATAACTAAAGAATTTATTTTTACATGGTTATCTGAATACCAAAAAGGACCTGGTAAATTTTCATCTGCTTGAACGCAACCTATGTCTTGTTTACTCATGATTTGTTCCCAACTATTAGCATCAGTTGTTATGAAAATTTTTTCTAAAATGAGAGAATGTATATTTTTAATTTGTTGAATATTTACAGGTATTTTTTTTAAAATATTTTTATTAAGAATGATTTGATTTTGTAGAATTGATAAAAATTTACTCCAATCTTTTTGAGTATTTATTGCAAGAAAAATCCATCCTTTTTTTGCTTTATATAATCTATATAGAGTACCTAATCCATAAAGGTTTTTATCAACACTTTTATTTTTTGAAATATTTGGAAAGTCTATAAAATGTTCAAAATTTGCATATGCATTGGCAGCTAACATATTGCAATCAATTTCTTGACCATTTCCACTTAATGCTTGTTCATAAAGTCCTATCAAAGTTGCATTTGCTATCATATGTGAAGCATTGTAGTCTGAGCTTCCTGGATTAGCTGCATTGATAATTCTTGCCATTTCTATGCTTTTATCTATGTCTTTTTTATAAACAGAAGGCAATTTTCCGCCAAGTTGCTTTAATGGTCCCCCCATTGCTGCACCTACTCCTGGAGCAGCTGTAGGTCTGTGTGAATGCGGGCCATTCTTTCCATATCCCCAAGCTGAAACATATACTATATTTGGGTTTAATTTTCTTACTGTTTTCCAATCAATGCTAAGCCTTTCAGTTACACCTGGCCTGTAGTTATGCAACATTCCATTAGCTTTTTTGATTAATTGGTGTGCAATTTTTATACCTTCCTTCGTTTTGAGGTTTAAACATATACTTTCTTTATTAGAAGTAGTTTTAATTGATCCTAATCCTTTAATTTGCTTACCAGTACCTGGATTTGCTCCAACTCTAAAGTTGTCTCCTTCAATCGGTTCAACTTTAATAATCCTAGCTCCTAATTCACCAAGAATTGTTGCTGAATATGGTGCTGCAATAATAGAAGCAAATTCAATAAAAGTAGTTCCTGAAAGCGGAGCATTAGATATATTTTTTATTGTTTTATTATTTGAATTTAATTTCTTGCTTTTCCAAAAATACCCAGCATGTTCATTTATTAAAGGAGATCTTCCTGGATGCTTGCTATGCGTTTTACTAAAGTGAGCGATTGGACCTAATTGCTTAATTTTCCCATAGAATTTATCATTATAAGTCCATACATCTTTGTTGTGTATTACTTGGCTGTGATCCATTGATTGAAGGGTACTTTTCCATTCTTCAGCAGCTACATTTCCATTTTCTATAAATAATTTCATCCAGTCAGCTGAGGTCTTGGTAATTGTTTTAGATGCAATTATTTTAGCTAGCCGTAATTTAGCTTCAGGATTCATGTCCCTTGGATCTATTAATTCTAAATCATTATAAATATGTTGCAATTTTGTTACTTCAATGAATGAATGAAATAGATGAGAAACAAGTCCAGCTAATTGGATCCATTTTCCATCTTTAGTAGGAATAGGATGATAACCTAATGCAGGCAACATTCCAAATTCTGGATCAGTTGCTTTAGGAAGTGAATTTTTCATTCTATCTCTTATTTGAGTTATAAATAGACCTGCTGTATCAATAGGAATCATTCCTCTTAATAAACTTGTTTCTATAGACTCACCAAGTCCAGTTTTATGTTTATTTATAAGCGCAGCCGTTATTGATTGCAATGCTATTTGTGAAGCAGCATGAGTCGCTAGAAGTACTGATGAGTAGACGGGGCCTTTTCTATCAACTGTGCCTTCAAATGTCATCATATACCCAGACTTAGCTGCAATAAGTCCTTCAAATCCTGGAATGTTTGATAAATTTCCCTTTCGTTCAAAGCCAGTAATTGAACAGTGAATAATTTGTGAATTTATTGAACGTATAGATTTCTTATCAATTTTAAGTATCTTTTCATTTTTAGGCCTTGAAGATGTTATTACAACATCAGCCTCTTTAATTAAGGGAAGAATTTTTTTATATTCTATGGGATCATTTAAGTTGATGACAATGCTTTTTTTACCTCTAAGCCAAGTTAAACTAGAAGGCATTTTTCTAAAAGAATCTCCTTTAGGTGGTTCAATCTTAATAACACTAGCACCAAAATCAGCCATGATCATTGATGTCAATCCACCTGCAGGGCCATTTGAAAAATCTAAAACATTGATTTTTTTAAAAACAGACATATTAATATAATATCATATAAGTAATTGAAATTTATTTAATTATTATCGAACTGCTGGGAAATATCTGTATTTTCAATGTTATCTGCGGATGTATTGTTATTTTCTTGATCAACAATTTCATTATTGATAGATTCAATATCTTTGTCATGAATCACTTTTCTTAAGCTTTGTCCTTCTTCAATCGGTGAAACTTTATTGTTTTCTTCCAATTCGTCCATCAATCTAGCAGCGCGAGGATATCCAATTCTTAATTTTCTTTGCAGTAGCGAGACTGACACTGTGTTAATTCTACTAATTAATTCAATGGCATTTGGAAATAGATCGTCAGTTTTTTTACTATCATTTTCATTAGTATTTTTAATTTGAATTGAAGCTTCTACTATTAGATGATCTTGTTTTGTTGGTTTAATTTCATCAAATTTATCATCAACCCAAAACTGAACAATTTTTTCAATTTCTTCATCATCAACATATACGCCTTGAATTCTTTTAGATTTTTGAGCACTTGGAGATAAAAACAACATATCACCTTTACCTAAAAGTTTTTCTGCCCCTGCGCTATCAATTATCGTTCTAGAATCTATTTGAGAAGTAACTGCAAAAGCTATTCGAGTTGGAAAATTTGCTTTAATTAATCCTGTAATAACATCAACTGATGGCCTTTGTGTCGCAACAATTAAATGAATGCCGGTAGCCCTTGCTAGTTGAGCTAATCTTACTAATTGAGTTTCTACTTCAAATGGTGCAGATAACATAAGATCAGCTAATTCATCTACTATTACTACCCAGTATGGCAATGGATCGTCTGGAAATTTATTATTGTAAGTTTGTATATTCCTAACTTTTAATTCTGCAAATTTTTTATATCTATTTTCCATTTCATTGATTACTGCTCTTAAAGTACTAACGACTTTATCGGTTTCAACAATTATGTCACTAAATGCTAAATGTGGAATTTTAGCAAATTGAGTGAGCTCTACTCTTTTTGGATCTATAAGAATAAAACGTAATTCTGACGGAGAATGATTCATTAATAGGCAACTTATGATTCCGGACAAGCACACTGATTTTCCTGATCCTGTTTGCCCTGCTATTAAGAGATGGGGCATTTTAGCAAGATCAATTAATAACGGTTCACCAGAAACTCCTTGTCCTAAAGCCACTGGTAAGTTGTTTTTGTTTTTAAAATCCTGAAATTTATCATCTTCAATTAAACTTTTAAGATTGACAATAGAATTTAAACTATTAGGGACTTCAATTCCTATAATTGGTTTTCCTGGAACAGGAGCTTCAATTCTCAATGAAGGGGTAGCTAAAGCTAAAGCTAGATCGTTTTGTAAAGCCGTAATTCGATTTACTCGTATTCTAGTTTTTGAAATAATTTCTTTATTAAAAAGTTCATTCCCATTTTTATCTAATTCTTGTTCTCCTAGTTCGTTAAGCCTAGGAGTTAATTTTTCTTTTATGTCCCAGCCAGGCTCTACGCCAAATTGAGTGACCGTTGGTCCTTCATTAATTTCAACTACTTTAGAATCAACACCGAATGAAGATAATGTTTCGGTAATCAATTTTGCTCGTACTTGAATATCAATTTTATCGTCAGTATTTTCAATGGCATTTGATAATACATTTAATGGTGGTAATTGCCACCCATCGCCTGAATGTCTCCACTCATCGACAGGATTCTCAAAATCCATTTTAACTTGAGAGACCTTTGTTGTAGCAGCTGTTTCCATGTTTTTAGTATGATTTTTATTTATATCATCTGTCGATGCACTGTTCAAAATAACTGAAGGTCTTTTAGGATATTGATCATTTAATTCATCATGTTTTACATTTTCTAAATCATCATTTGAACCATCTTTATTTATTGATTTCTTATTAAATGATGATAATACTTTAAATAATTTCTTAAAAATAATATAAAAAATATTAAAAATAAACGTAATCGATCGTATTGCATTACGAACAATAATACTTAAGTTTTTTAATGTAATTTGTTTTGTAACAATTAGTGCGATTTTCTTGGTTAAATATTTTGTAGATTGAGGCCAAAGTAAAGAAAAGCCAGTAATTAATGAAGCAAAACTCAATAACCTTATTCCTAATTGTGAATTTAAATAAATACCTAGGTCTCCACTCATACTTGTTTCGATTAAACGTACATTATTAATCATTATATTTATTTGAAAATTTCCAATTATAGCTGCTATAAAAATCAAGAGAAAAAATAAACCTGCTATATGTAAAAACTGTTTTTTAAACCAATTATATCCTTGAAAAAATAAAGTAACCCCAACAGTTATTAAAGTAGCAATAAATATATAAAGTAGAACACCTATATTAAAAGTCAATGTAGTTATTAAATTATAGATGATTTCTGAAGAACTAAAGATTCCTGGTATTATAAGAAGGCCAATTAAAATTAAAAAAGTTCCTATAGTTTTATTTTTTAAAAGAATCTGAAATATTGTAAGTATGTCAGGAATGGGCTGTTTTTTATTAAATCTTTTTGCAGCCATGTTTTTTATTTCTTTCTTATTAGTTTATTTTACTAATAAAGCTAATACTAACGGCCTTCTTCTTATATCTTTACTTATAAACAATGATATATTGTCACTGATTTTATCTTCATCTATATCAATAAAACGTTCTGAATTTAATTTATTGAAATAATTCTCAATATTATCAATTATTTTATTATGAAAATCATCAATGAGATCATCTTTGATAACTCCAAATGAAAATATGTTGGTTTCTTTAAGTTCTTTATTTTTATAGTTATAATTAATTCTACAAACTACTACTCCATCTTTTGAAAGTTCGTTTCGATCAATTAAAACTTCTTCATCGATATCTCCAATGCCTTTTCCATCAATAAATATGTAATCTGAATCAATTTTATTTTTTAATAATATTGATTTATCTTTGGTTATCTCTAATATATCTCCATTTTCTAGAACAAATGCGTTATCTTTTTTAACTCCATTTTTTATAGCAAGCTTTTTATGTAAGAATAAATGCCTCATTTCTCCATGTATTCCTGCAAATAATTCAGGTTTAACAGCTTTATGAACAATGCTAAGTTCATCAATTGCTGCATGTCCTCTAACATGTACATTTTCCATCTTGTTATATATTACATTTGCTCCAAGTCGAAATAATTTATTAATGTTTGAAGCAACAGACATTTCATTTCCTGGAACTGGGTTGGATGACAGAATGATTGTGTCATCTTTTTTTATATCAATTATTTGATGTATTCCTTTGGCCATTCTTGTAAGCACTGCATTCGGTTCACCCTGAGAACCCGTGCATATTATTAGTAATTTACTAGGTTTAATATTATTGACTTCTTTTTTTGAAATAATAGTATCTGCTTTTATTTTTAAATAACCTAATTGCCTTGCCATACCAACATTATTAACCATAGATGTTCCAGTAACAAAAATCTTTCTATCATTTTTTTCAGCTGCATCAATAGCAATTTGTATTCTAGATATTAAGGATGCAAATGTAGATAAAATAATTCTATTTTTTGACTGACTAATTAATTTATGAAGTGTTTCTTCAACAATTTTTTCTGATTGAGTATGCCCTGGTATTTCAGCATAAGTCGAATCAGCTAATAAAAGTCGTACTCCTTCATTGCCTACCTCTTTAAGCCTATCTAAATCTGTAAATTGTTGCATAATTGGATTATCATCAATTTTAAAATCGCCAGTATGTACAATATTGCCAACTGGTGTATTAATGATGTATCCACCAGCATCAGGAATAGAATGCGCAACTGAAAAGAATTCAGCCTTAAAAGGTCCAACTTGAGTAATATCACCAGCGCCTATAACATTAACGGTAACTTTATTTTTTAAACCATGCTCTTTTAATTTATTCGTTATTAGGCCCTTAGCTAATTTTGAACAATATACAGGAACATTTATTTGTTTTAATAGGTACGGAAGTCCGCCAATATGATCTTCGTGGCCATGGGTAATAAATATAGCTTTTAATTTTTTTTGATTTTTCTTTAAATATCTAAAATCAGGAATAATAACATCAACTCCTACATGCTCTTCTCTAGGAAACATTATGCCACAATCTATAACAATTCCAGTATTGTCATATTCTAACAGCATCATGTTTTTCCCTATTTCACCCAATCCTCCAAAAGGAATAACTTTTAATTGTTCCATCATATTTAAATTCCTATCCTATTTGTAGTGTTTATAAATTTCCCTAGCTCAACATAATCATTTTCTATAATTTTTCTTAAACTGCCTCGATACATTGCTGCTGCTGGATGATACATAGGCACGAGTATAAAGTTATCAATTTTTTTGTAAGTCCCATGAACATTAGAAATAGTTTCCCTAGGCATCCAGTTTTTTAAAGAATATCTTCCAAGTGTAATAATTAGTTTTGGTTTAATGATATTTATTTGCTCATTGAGATAAGTCGAACATGCAGTAATTTCATCTAATAAAGGATCTCTATTAGATGGAGGTTTGCATTTTACTAAATTGGTTATAAAAACAAGTTCTCTATTTAATGATGCAATGCTTAATAACTTATCTAAATATTTTCCTGAGGTACCAGTGAATGGCATGCCAATTTGGTCCTCATTCTTACCTGGAGCCTCTCCAATTAACATTATATTTGATTGAATATTTCCTGTTCCTGGAACAGCATTAATACGATTTTGAGACAACATACATAATGTACATGATTTAATCGCTATATTTAATTTATTAATTGATTTAATCATTATCTTCTTACAATCCAAGCTAAGCCAATTCCAACAAAATATAATACTATCATTGGACCAGCAACTAAAGATTGTGTGACTGGATCAATTGTAGGAGTTAATATAGCAGAAATAAGAAATGACATAACAATCATTGCTCGCCATTTTTTAAGTAATGCTTTTGCAGTTACTACCTTCATTTTAGCTAAACCCATAACAAATAGCGGAGTTTCAAAAACTAATCCAAGTATAAATAAAATCCTTGTTACAAAATTAATATAATTACCAATACGCCAATCTGCTCTTGCAAATTCTTGACCAAAAGTTAAAAGAAAATTTAAAGCTAATGGCAATACAAGATAATAAGCAAATGCCATTCCGCCAATGAATGATAATGAAGCACCAAAAGAGATGGGGATAGCCCAGCGTCTTTCTGATTTTGTTAAAGCAGGTGACACAAATCTGAGTATATGATATACAATTACTGGCATTGCAAATGCTAGTCCACCTAATAAACATACTTGGAAAAAGGTAACTATATTTTCTAGTGGCTCAATATATTGAGGTCGAAAATCTGGGATGTGTCTTCGAGCAGGAACTAATAAAAAATCCATAAGCTTGAAGCCACCAATGGTAAAGCAGCCAAACATACCAATTAATATAAAAGATGCCATCCATGTTATGCGAGATCTAAGTTCCTTAAAATGACCGAGCAGGCTCATATCTTTGTCTATGGAGTCCTTATTTGATTCCTGTGTCATACTTGAATAATATTCATATTTTTATTTATTATTACCTGAATCATCATTATTGAAATTTTTCTTAGTTAAATTTGCTTCTTGGTTATCTGAATCTTTGCTTTTTGAATCTTTGATGATATTATCTTTATGTTCAGAAGATTTTGCGTCATTTTTGTCTTTAAAATCATCGATGTTTGTTTTAGAAACTGGTTCAATGTCTATGATTTTAGGTAAATTATCTGAGGCTTCTTTACTTATTTGATCAAGTTCATAATTTAAGTTAGTAACTAAATCTTCTTCGCGTTTAACTTCAGATTCAATTTCCGTAGCTATGCCTTGAACATCTGATTTGACCTCTGCGGCATAATTTCTTGCTACAGAAAACCAGCGGCCAGCACTTTTTGCTATTTCTGGAAATTTATCAGGCCCAACAACTATGAGAGCAACTACCATCACTAGTAATGCTTCAAGTATACCAACTCCTAATATGTCCATTGCTTAACCATTCATATTGAATTATTCATCTTTTATTCCTGCATTTACTAGATAATCAACAGCATTTTTAACTGATCTTATCTTTTCTGCATCATCATCTGAAATTTCTATTTGATCTCCATTTTCTGGTGAAAATTCTTCTTCTAATGACATTATTAATTCAACCAAATCTAATGAATCAGCATTCAAATCATCAATAAATGAAGCTTCCATAACAACGCTTGATTTATCAACGCCTAACTGCTCAACTATCAACTCTTGAACTCTTTCAAACACTGTAGACATAGAAGATCCTTTCAATTATTTTTTATTATTTAATTTATTAAATATAACAGCTAATACTCCATTAATAAATGCTCCAGAAGAATTTGAGCCGTAAGCTTTTGCAATTTCAATCGCCTCATTTATTACTATCTCTGTAGGTTGTTTGTCATTATGGTAATGCAATTCATAAATTGCGAGTCTTAATACTGATAAATCAACTTTCGGCATTTGATTTAAAGGAAAATTAGTAGCTGTATTTTCAATTTGTCTATCAATTTCTTTAATATTTTTATTGATTCCATTAATTACCTCAATGCAGAATATTTTACCTGAAGATGATATTTTTTGTGTTACAGCTATGTTTTCAAAACTTTCTAACACTGAGTGCTTTGAAAGTTCAGATTCATATATTGATTGAAAAATAGCAATTCTTGATTTACGTCTTGAATTTGACATTAATTATCTCTTTCTCACTGCATTACTAATCCACCATCAATGTTGATGGTTTGTCCGGTAATATATGATGCTTCTTTCGAAGCTAAATAACAAACGGCACTTGCAATATTATATGTTGTTGCATACTTTCTCATAGGGATACTTTCTAAAATTATTTTTTTTTGTTCTTCAGAAAGATTTTTAGTCATATCTGTTTCAACGAATCCAGGAGCAATTGCATTTACTGTTATACCTCTTGTTGCTACCTCTTTTGCCGTAGACTTAGTAAAACCTATTATTCCAGCTTTTGCCGCAGAATAATTTGCCTGACCTAAATTACCAATATGAGCTACCACTGATGTCATGTTGATGATTCTTCCATATTTTTCTTTCATCATTGATCTTAATACAGATTTTGTTAAATTATATGTGCCTTTTAAGTTAGTATTTATTACTGAATCCCATTGTTCTTCCTTCATTCTCATTATTAATGCATCGTCAGTAATTCCTGCATTATTTATTAGTATTGTCGTTGTTCCAAATGCTTTCTCTGCATTACTTATTAAATTTGATACATTTTCTAAATTATTTACATCTGTTTGTACTGCTATGCCTTTTGATAAATTATTAATTTCAGATAACACTTGATCTGCATTATCTTTGTTCGATTTATAAGCAATTGTCACATTAGCTCCAAGGCTACTTAGTGAAAGCGCAATAGCTTTTCCTATTCCTCTAGACCCGCCTGTTACTATAGCATTCTGTCCTGCCAATGGATCGTTGTTAGAAAAAATCGAAAATGACATACTATAACTCCGCTTTGCTAATATCAGACATCTTGTCTATGCTTACTATATCAATTTCTTGATTGTATCGAATAAATAAATTGGTTAAAATTTTACCTGGGCCAAATTCTACTATTTTTTTAATTTTTAGATCATTTATTTTATTCATTATTTTTAACCATTCTACTGTCGATGTTATTTGATTGATAAGTTCATCATGTATCTCATTTCTTTTCAGTATGTTTCCTGAAATATTGGATAATATAGCAATATCACTTGTATGAATTGCAACTTTATTAAAAGATCCAGTTATAGCAATTTTAGCATCATTCATTAACGGAGTATGAAAAGCGCCTGCAACATTTAATTGTATAAACTTACCTCCAATATTTGATACTACATTTCTAAAATCATTCAACGATCTTGTTAATCCACCAATTGATATATTTCCATCTGCATTTTCATTACAGATCCATATATTATATTTTCCTATAATTTTTTCTAATTCTATTCTTTTTAATTTAATTATTGCAGCCATGCCACTGTCTGCTAAGTTGCAAGATTTTTGCATTTCATTACTTCTTATCATGATCATATTAATTATAGATTCTAAATCTATGTATCCAGCGATATATAAAGCTGTTAATTCGCCTAAAGAATGACCTGCTACTAATTCAGGCTTGTAGGTTATTTTTTTTTGGTTAATTGCAACGATAATGGATGAAACTGAGTGCAAAAAAATTGCCATTTGTGCATTATTTGTTTTTTTTAGTGAATCCTCTGAGTTATTAAAAAGTATCTTAGTAAAATCTTGATTTGTAATTTTTTCTACTGTATTAAATAAATCTTTAACATCATCATCGAAATCATAGAAATCTTTTGCCATTTCAGAATACTGTGAACCCTGACCCGGAAAAATCCATGCAGTTTGTTTTCTCGTTGGAAGAGCTTTAATATTGCTTATCATAATAAAAGTGCTTTAAAAGTATCTATTTAGAATTTGTTGATTCAGTATCATCTTGATTGTCTGTACTTATCTCAGGTTTACTAGCTATTGATTCTTCAATTACTTGGTCCTTATTATCAGTATTATCTATGGTAAATGGCTTTCCATTATCATCCCTGTTAAGTCTTTCAAGTTGCTTTAATTTAAATTCAAATGAATTCATTAGTGATTTGACACTAAATTTATGATGACTTCTTCTACTACGTTTTTTTGATGTAGGGGTTCGTTTTTTGGGTAGAGCCATAATGTTAATCCTTATATACTAATTTATTATAATAAATTTTTTTGACATTTGCATATATTTATATTTAAATTTACACCACATAAATTGCATAAACCTTTGCAATCGTTCGAACAAATATACTTCATTGGTCTACTTGATAATTCATGTTGCCTAATTATTTCATTAAGATCTACTTCATTCGAATTTGTTTTTAATACTAGATCTCCGTCAATGTTACTAATTTCTGATTTATTTATAATATTTGTAAATATTATACTTGCATAAAAAGTACTAGAATAACTACTATTTAATTCTTTAAGACATCTATCACAGATAATTTCTAAAGTATATTTCATGTCAATTTTAACTAAGCAACCATCAGTAACTTTGTTAAATAATAATTTGCATTTATTAATATATAAAAATTCATTATTCTCAAAAATTATTTTTTCATTCGTTACAATTATGTCTTTAATTGCACCATTGTTTTTTTCAATAAAGTCTGAAAGATTAAATTTCATTTAAATAACAAACGTACATTTATAGTTTAATATCAATGTATATATTAGCATTTTTATAATTAAGTCAAATATGAATTTTAAATTTCATTCTTTTTTTTTAATAAGCTTTATTATTGCATTAGTTACCAGTAGTTTTATTTATGTTTTATATTTACATAATAATAATAGCAATAAGACTTCTATTTATGCAGCTTCTTCTCTTAGGCCATTACTTGATTACGCTTTTGTTAGCTTTAATGATGATTTATTAATACAATATAATGGAACCCAAGTTCTTAAACATCAGATATTAAATGGAGCTGATGTCGATCTGTTTTTTTGTGCATCTGAAATTAAATGTTTATCCATGTATCATGCGAAAAATATTTGTACGAATAAATTAGTCTTTATTGTTAATAAAAAAATAGATATTTCTAATATGTCTGAAATAGCTGATTATCAATTTGATATAGCTATGGCATCTAAAGATGTTCCTTTAGGAACTTTAACTACTAGATATTTAATTCAAGAAAATCAAAAAATAGTAAATAAATTAATTGTTAATACTGTATCAAATGATTTATCTGCTGGTTCAATATTGTCACGTTTAGAATCTAAGCAAGTTCAAGCTGCTTTCTTGTACGAAAGTTATTTTTATAATAATAAAAAATTAATGGATGCATATAAATTGATTCCTTTAAACAAAAATTTCGAACTGACTTATTATTATCAAATAATTAATGATAATAGTGATACGAGTATGCTAGTTGAAGCAATTGAATTATTAATTAAAAATAATGGATGCGAACAATTTGGGTTTGGAAAAAGATGATAATTGATAAAATAATTAAACTGTGGACTTTTTTTTCTTTTGTACTTATATTACTTATTTTTGCTCCTTTGATTGCACTTACATTACATGCATTTACTAATTCAAATATATCAGATTTGAATAGTTCCATTCTTACTCAGTCAATTATGATCTCAATTTCTACATCTATCATTTCATTATTTATAATTATTTTTCTAGGAACTCCACTTGCATATTTTTTATCTAAAATTAGATCTAAATTTTTATATTCATTAAGTACTTTAATTCAATTTCCTATTTTTATACCTCCAACAGTCGCAGGTATTGCATTAATACTTTTATTTAATGATTCAAGTGTAGTCGGTAATTTTTTATCATCATTAGGTATAAAAATACCTTTTACTATATTCGCAGTAATTATTGCCCAAGTTTTTGTAGCTAGTCCATTCTATATTCGGACATTGCAATTAGGATTAATTAATATAAATAAAAATTATTTTAATTCTGCTCGTTTACTAGGAGCCTCTTCAATTAAAATTTTTATTTTTATTATTATTCCAAACTTAAGAAGGTCTATTTTTTCAGGAGCCTTACTTGCTTGGTCTCGTTCAATGGGTGAATTGGGGGCTACCCTACTATTTGCTGGTAATATTTTTCAAGAAACTCAAACTATGCCTTTAGCAGTTCTTACATCTTTTGAAAATCAAAATGGATTTGATTTAGCTGTTTTAATAGCTTTTGTAAGTATTTTAATATCAAGCATTGTTTTAATATTATTTTCATATATAAATGAAAAATTTCTAACTGAATAAATACACAAAATCAATATTTATATTATTCAGTAATGCTAGAATAATAAATGTTAATATGGATGACTGGACGATCGCTAATTTTAATTAGAGGAAAGTCGGAACTCCGCTCGGATAGAGTGCCGGATAACGACCGGACGGTGAAAACCGATGGCTAGTGCAACAGAAAATATACCGCCTTTAATTAGGTAAGGTTGAAAAGGTGCGGTAAGAGCGCACCGTGCTTTTGGTAACAAAAGTAGCTAGGTAAACCCCACTCGGAGCAAGGTCAAATAGGGAGGCGTTGATTCATTCCGAATGAGCCTCCGGGTAGACTGCTTGAAATTTAAGGTAACTTAAGTTCTAGATGGATGATCGTACAGCATTTTTAAATGTGGACAGAATTCCGCTTATAGGTTATCCATATTAACTAAATATTGTAATGTTTAGTGTGGGTTTATGAGTAATAATAATTGGGCATTCAAGCTTTCCTTGACAGATCCTGAACTGTATAAATATCTTAAGAATTTTCCGGAACAGATAACCGGCATATCCTTTGATTCTCGCTCAGTGAAACCTGGTAATATTTTTGTCTGCTTACAAGGCACAAAGGCTAACGGTAATGATTTTATTGATAATGCAATTGACAATGGTGCTGTTTTATTAATATCAGACGATACTTCCCGACTAGATACAAAATTATTTGCAAGCAACTTTATTAATAATGTACCATCTGTCTATCAAAAAAATACTAGGCGTGCTTTGTCATGTTTAAGTAATGCATTTTATGATTATATAGATGATCAATTATCTGATCATTTATATACAATTGGTATTACTGGCACTGATGGAAAATCTAGCACAGCATATCTTATATATACTGCGCTACGGGAGCTTGGAATTAATGCAGCATTAATTAGTACTCTGGGTATTTTTATTAATGGTAAAGAAATTATTAATGATTATCAAAAAACTAGATTAACTACTCCTGATCCTCCTGAATTGTATAAATTAATACATAAAGCAAAAAAATATAAATCTGACGTCATGATTCTTGAAGTTACTTCTCATGCGCTTAAATTTGATAAGATTCATCCAATTGAACTTGATTCTGCAATTTTTACTTCATTTTCACCGGATCATCAGGAATTTCATGAAGATGAAGATGATTATTTTAATTCAAAAGTTAAAATTATTAATCTAATAAGAAAATATGAATCTCCTGCTTCTGAACATTTTCAATATTCTAAAAAAGGCAATTTGATTCTTAATGCTGACAATCAAAAAATTTCTCATTTATCTGAAATTGAAATTCTTCATAATTGTATAACTGTAGGATTTAATCAAGATGCAAGTATGGTGATTTCAAAAATTGATGAGCAATTATTTCAAACAACATATCAAATAAATAAATCATTGTTCGGTCAGACTAAATTAATGGGCAATTTTAATTTAATGAATATTGGCATGGCGTATGAAGCGATACGGATATTTAGTGAAGAAAGACATAGAAATTTTTCACCAAATACAATCATAAAATCGATAGAGGCATGCAAGATCATCCCTGGAAGATTAGAACAAATTGATGGTGCACCATTTACTGTGATTGTTGATTATGCCCATACTCCTGATTCTTTTGACAAGATCTTAGATACTGTATCTGGATATATTAAAGGACGGTTGATTGTGGTGTTTGGATGTGCTGGAGAACGATCAAAAGAACGACGTTTTGGTTTAGGTAAACTCGCTGCTGAAAAAGCTGACATGAGTATTATTACAGAAGAAGACTCACGGTCTGAGTCAATACATGATATCGTACAAGACATTGAAAATGAAATGATAAAATCTGGTGCTATCATAGGAGATGATTATAAAATTATCCTAGATAGGAAAGAGGCAATTGAATATGCATTAAAATATGCAAAAGAAGATGATTTTGTTTTAATTTTAGGTAAAGGACATGAAAAATCTATAGAATCTAGTAATAGTTTTTTGCCATGGGACGATCGAGAGATTGCCAAGAAGTTAATTAAATCATTGTTCTAATTAAAAGAAGAGGAGTTTTTATGCAAAAAGATGACATAGACCAAATAATTAAAGATGATTTAAAGTATTTGATTCACCCACAGTATTTTGCCCCAGATCATCAAGAGCCGATTATTTTTGAAAAAGGAAAAGGTGCATGGCTGTATGATTACAATGGTAAAAAATATTTTGATGGACTTTCGTCATTATGGAATGTTGCAGTTGGCCATGGTAGAGAAGAGCTTGCTAAGGCGGCCTATGATCAAATTAGTAAAGTCGCATTTACTAATAATTATACTGGCTTTTCTAATCTCCCAGCTATTCAGTTAGCAAAAAAAATTATTGAATTAACGTATGACAATATGCAAGGTGTGTATTTTACTAACTCTGGTTCTGAATCAAATGAGGGCGCTTTAAAAACTGCAAGATTTTATTGGAACCTTAAGGGGCAACCTAAGAAAAATAAATTAATTGCAAGACAACGTGCTTACCACGGGGGTACTTTAGCTACTTCTGCAATGACTGGATTGCCTCCATTTTGGAAATATTTTGGACCATTGCCGAAAGAAATTATTCATGCCCAAGGTGAAAGCAGGGATGGTGAAGAACTAAATTCAGATGGGGAAACAGCAAGCTGGGTAGAGGACACAATATTGAGAGAAGGAGCTGATACAGTAGCAGCAGTCATTGCTGAGCCAGTAAAAGGAGCCGGTGGGGTTTGGACACCTTCGGAGAACTATTTCAAAGAATTACGAGCTATCTGTGATAAATATGATGTATTGCTTATTGCTGATGAAGTAATTACAGGATTTGGTAGAACTGGTCAATGGTTTGCTTTACAAAGATGGGGCATAAATCCAGACATTGTTACTTTTGCTAAAGCAATAACATCAGGATATATCCCTATGGGAGGATTTATTGTTTCCAAGGAAATTATGAATGCATTACAAAATGTTCCTCCAGATGCTAAATTTATGCACGCCTATACTAATAGTGCACATCCAACTGCTTCTGCTGTAGGTCTCCGCAATCTACAAATCATAGAAGATGAACAATTAGTTCAGAATGCTCAAGTGATGGGGCAATACCTTTCTGAAGGATTGCAAAATATTTTTGCTAAGAAGAAAAATATATCAAATATTCGAACTCTAGGATTTATTGCAGGATTTACATTAGTCGAAGATGCTGATTCAAATACTAATTATGATCCAACATTAGGCATGGGAAGTAAATTTGCTAAATTTCTTAGAGAAGAATGCGGTGTCATTACTAGGTTCGTAGGCGATCAAATAGTTCTGGCTCCTCCACTAATTACTGTTCAATCAGAAATTGATTTCTTATTAGATGGATTAGAGCGTTCATTGAAATCGATTCTTTGAGTAATTTGAATGAATAATTTCGATAAAACATCTTATTTGAATAATTTGAAAACTATGCATTTAGGTAAACAGGTTTTTTATAAAACCTCTACTGGCTCTACAATGGACGATGCTAGGAATGCATTAAAAATGCAAAATAGTGAAGCATTGCATGGTTCACTATTTCTTTCCAATGAACAGCTAAAAGGACGTGGAAGAGGACAAAAAACTTGGTCTTCAAATCCTGGCTCCGGTATTTATGTTACTTTTCTTTTAAAATATGACGAACATGTTAGTAATTTTTTATATATGATTAGTAGTCTTGCTATTTGTGATGCTATAGAGGACTTGATAAATATTCAAACTTCTATAAAATGGCCAAATGATATTATGCATCAAAATAAAAAAGTCGCGGGCATACTAATTGAAAATGTTATTGATGACAAAGAAGGTGTTTCATTAATTGGCATGGGCATAAATATGCGTAATTCTGAGTTATTGCCAGATGAATATCGTGAGAATAGTACTGATTTAGAAAAGATGCTAAATTTTAATAATTGTAATAATGCAGCTATTGATAACAATGAAATATTTTTATCTTCTCTTTCTACTAATTTTGAGAAGAGATACTATCAATCAATAAGTGATTCAGTTAGTTTATATAATAATTGGAGAATTTTAGTTTCTACAATTGGAAAAAACATAATTGCTCACTTAGATAATGTTTCTTTACATGGTAAGGTTGTTGATATTTCTGACCATGGAGTATTAATTTTAGAGAATGAAGAAGGAAAATATATTGAAGTGATGGCTGCTTCAATTGAAGAATTAAATTAACTGAGAGGTTTTTAGGAATGATTGATAATTTAAAAAAATTTCAAGTAATTGAAAAAATATTTCGTGATGTCCTAAATGCTAACAATTTTACTGAAATTCGCACTACGACTATCCAACCGCTAAATTTATATACTTCTGCCGGCACATTGACTCCCAGTATGTTACATGGAACATACTCGTTTCTTGATTGGGATGGATGGTCAGGAGAGCGGATTGTTTTAAGACCTGATGTAACTGTACCTGTTGCGCAATGGTATTTAAATAATATACAAGGAGAAGAAGCAAAGCTTTTTTATATTGAACCTGTTTATCGATTCGTTGATGATAAAAATAATAGAGAAATATGGCAGTGCGGTACAGAATTAATAAACATATCTCCAGAAATTGCAAATGAAGAAATTATTAAACTTGTTACAGAATTATTAGGTAAATTACATTTAACCACAGCAATTAAAGTTGTTATTACTAACAAAGATGATGGTTTGCATGCTGATAGTTATGATGCATTACCAAATGGAAGTATCGCAAAAAGATTAATCGAAGCATTAAGCAATATTTTTGAAACAACAGGATTTAACTATGAATTCATTGATTCATCTGCAAATAAAAAATTTGAATATTATACAAACTATGCTTTCTCAGTAATTACAAATGATACTGAAATATTATCTGGAGGCAGATATGATAATTTATGCGAGGAGCTCGGCGGTAAAAAAACTTATGCTTCTGGGTTTGCATTTAATATGAATGAAATAATAAAATTATTAGCTGATGATCGACAATGATTAAACTAGCATTACCTCGAGGGTCTATTCAAAAAAATGTTGCCAATATCTTATTGGAACTTTCTATAGATATACCTGACTACAATTCAGCAAATAGAGTTTATAGTTATGAATTTAATAATATGAATGATGCTGTTGCTCGATCGTTTGCCGAAAAAGACATTCCAATACAAGTTGCGTTAGGTAATTATGACCTTGGAATTGTTACTTCATGGTGGGTAGACGAGTTGTTAATTAAATATCCTCACTTATCAATTGAAAATTTAATCTCTTTTAATGATTCAGTTTCTACATTATATTCAACTACTTCAAATGACAAAAATATTCTTAATGATAATCTTGACGAACATATCATTATTACAGAATTTCCAAATATAACAACTAATTACTTGTACACAAACAGAACTTCTAATTATCGGGTATTTGAAGCCTGGGGAAATCCTGAAAATTGGCTTCATGGAGACGCATCAATTGCAATTTTGCCTGAAGAGAAGCTTACGGATAAAATCAAAGTTATTGACTCAATTTACCAAGGAGGGATGCTTTTAATTGGCAATAGAAAAAAAAATAAAAATATTAAGGAGTCAAATATTTTTAAGCTTTTAAATAAATACAACGGCCTATCATCTCGCTCGCCTTTTAATTTTAATGGAAACAAGATAAATGAATACGTAAATAAAACTAAAAAAATATCTCAACCTAGAAAAAAAATTAGGCTTGCTATTCCAGATGGACATGCATTTAAACATACGGCTCTAGCACTAAATGATGCTGGAATTAATATTTCAGGTTACACGGACGTAGATTCAATCGGTAAAAATTTTGAAAATGATCTAGGTATGGATATTAATATTATGCGCCCTCAAGATATGCCTCAGGCAGTAGCTTTAGGTTTATATGATATAGCAATAACAGGAAGAGATTGGCTTAAGAATTTTGTTTTTAATTATCCGAATTCTCCAGTAGAAGAAATACATGACTTGCAAAGAAGTAAATATAAAATTGGAGCTGTTGTTTCACAAGACTTGAATTGCAAGAATATCAATGAAGCGTTTATTAAATGGGAAAATCAAGGAATAAAAACAATTCGAATCGCTTCTGAATATTATGGTATTGCTGATCATTTTGCAAGAAATTCTGCAGCTAATGACTATAAGATTATACCTATTTCAGGTGCATCAGAAGGATTTGTACCTCACGATGCAGAAATTTTAGTTGAAGGCGTTGAGACAGGCGCAACATTGAAGGCTAATAATCTTGAAATGCTAGATGTAATTTTGGAATCTACTAATATTATTATTGCTAATAAGAATAAACATAAATTAATTGAAGATAAAATATCTCTTTTTTTAAAATATTTTAAATGATTGGTTAATATGCCTGGCTTATGCTTACACCTGAGTATTGGTAATTCTATTATTAATAAAACCAATCATTCTGCAATTAAACAGTCACCCGGCTCTTTTTTACTTGGTACTACGGCTCCTGATATCAGAACAATTACAGGTCAAAATAGAGAGTTAACTCATTTTTTCAATCTAGCTATTCTGGAACCTCAATATCCTATAATTAATTTAAATAAACAATATCCGAATATTTTAAATATATTACAAAGTGATTCATCCGCTAGTTCATTTATAGCTGGTTATATAACTCATTTAATTTCTGATCAAAGATATATAGAATTAATTTATAGAAAATATTTTTTTTCAAATGATTTTATTAATAATTTAAAAAATAATCTCTATGACCGAACATTGCAATATGAACTAGATAGAATAGTAAGATCGGATAATCAATTTTATTCTAAATCTATCGAATTGATAAATAATGATGTTCATAATTATAATCTTCCATTTATTAATGACTTTGAACTGAGTGAATGGAATATAATTATGCAAAATATTATTTCACAACCAGCTAGTTTTGATAGATACCCTAGAATGATGATGTCTCACTTAACTAAACTCGGATATGCATTTGAACATATTTCTGAACATCTAGGCAATGCAAATAAAATTATAGAAGAATCAATGAATATTGTTGGGAATGAATTTATCAAAATATTTATTGATGATACAGTAGATGAATGTATTAAATTAATTGAGGAGCTTGCTTAGTGTCAAATAATAATTATATAAAAATTTATAAAAATATAGATACTGCTAAAAAAAATCTATTAAAAAGGAATGCAATTTCTTTATTTGACTATAAGTTACCGCCCATTATTCAAAAAAGAAATGACGGATTGTTTAAAAGAAATCTATCACCTTATGCTCTTGTTAATAAAATTATTAAAGAAGTAATTAAAGATGGAGATTCTGCAATAAAAAAATATAGCAAACTTCTTGACGGAGCAGATCTCACTTCATTAAAAGTTACCAAGAAGGAAATTGATGATGCTTTTAATACTGTCTCTGATGACGATATTAATTCTATAAAATTTATGACTCAAAGAATTAAAAATTATCATGAAATTCAATTAACTCATAGCAATAGAGAGTTCTTTCAGAATGGATTTGGTATTAAAGTTGTTCCTATAGATAACATAGGAATATATATGACTGGTGCGCTTACAGCATTACCTTCTTCAATAATTCACACTGCAATACCAGCAATTATTGCTGGTTCTAAAAATATAGTAGGCATTAGTCCAACTGATGAGAATGGTAATGTTAATCCTTATAAACTAATTGCTGCAAAATTTGCCGGCATCGAACATGTATACAAAGGGTCTGGTGCTCAAGCAATTGCAGCATTGGCCTACGGAACTGAATCTATTCCAAAGGTTGATAAAATTGCTGGTCCAGGTAATATTTTTGTATCAATGGCCAAGCAACAGGTATTTGGCAATGTCGGAATCGATGCTCTTTATGGACCAACTGAGACACTTGTCATTGCGGATAAGTATGCAAATCCCGACATATGCGCTGCGGATATTTTGCATGCCGCAGAACATGATTCGCTCGCAATTCCAATTTTAATAACAGATGATTTAAATATCGCCTTATCAATATCTGATTCAATATCTAAGAATATTGATAATTTTAGCAGAAAAGATACTATTCAAATGTCACTTAAAAATGGAGGTATAGTTATCAGTAAAAATATTTATGAAGCTGTTGAGTTATCTAATATTTTTGCTCCAGAACATCTTTGTTTATCTATTAGAAATCCCAACAAATTCATTTCATTAATTAAAAATGCCGGTGGTATTTTTGTTGGTGAAGGAACGCCTGAAGTCATTGGTGATTATACTGGTGGAATAAGTCATGTTATGCCAACCGGAGGTACTGCAAAATATGCTAGCCCACTTAGCATTTATGACTTTCAAAAAATCATATCAATTGCTGATATATCAGCAATTGACTTACGGCAACTTGGTCCTCAAGCATCCCGAATTGCTATGATTGAAGGCCTATCAGCTCATGCAAACTCTATTGATATTAGATTGAATATTTTAAATGAATAATTTTGATTTTAAAGATTATATTCAATCTAATTTGTCTGAAATTATAGGATACCAAGCTCTAAGTTATCCAAATGAATTAAGAAATTTTATTAAACTCGATGGCAATGAAAATCCCTATGGACCATCAAAGAAGGCTATTGAAGTGCTATCACAACGGAATGATTTTCATTTATATCCAGATCATCCTGACAAGTTAAGACAAAAAATTGCTGATTCGTTAAATGTATTGCCAGAGAATATTGTCTGTAGTGCTGGCGCTGATGCAGTTATTAATCTTATTTTTTCATCTTTTAAAAAACAAGATATGAAACTGGTTATAATTAAGCCCTCATTTGGAATGTATAAACATGATGCCATGATCAATAACTTACTTTTTGATGAAATTAACCTAGAAATAGCCTCTCAACCAAATGGCCATTATTTAGACGCAAACCTCTTTTCACGCAATAAACATGCATTCATTTTTGCTATTCCTAATAACCCAACTGGAGGAATAATGGAGAAAGAGTCAATTCTTAAATTATTAGATGCTGAACACTTAGTTATTATTGATGAAGCGTATATAAAATTTTCTAAGCATCAATCATATGTAGAGTTGACTAAGAAATATAAGAATTTAATTGTCATACAAACATTTAGCAAGTGGGCAGGACTAGCTGGCCTTAGACTTGGCTACGGAGTTATGCACCGTGATCTTTCTTCTACTTTAAATGCAATTCAACAACCTTATACGATAACAAATTATGCAATTGATGCTGCTATGGTATCACTTGATGATGTTGAATTTTTAGATAACAATGTAAAAAAAATCATTGCAACAAAAGATCTTTTTATTAATCAATTAGTTGACATAACTAATATTACCCCAATTAATTCAGAAGGAAATTTTATCTTATGTAGAATAAATAAAGGGAAAAATACTGATTTTCAAAAATTTTTGTATAATAAAAATATATTAATTAGGTCATATTCTGATGTCGAATTAAAGAAATATGTTAGAATATCCATTGGAACTCCCAAGAATATGGAATATGTTATAGAAGTAATTAAAGAATGGAATTCTTAAAATGACTAATCGGGTGAGCAAAGTACAGCGGAAAACAAATGAAACTGACATTGAGGTGTATTTAAACATTGATGGTACAGGTAAGTCTAATATAAATACTGGAATTGGTTTTTGCGATCATATGTTGAGTGCCTTTGCAAAACATGGACGTTTTGATTTAAATGTAGATTGTACTGGTGATCTTGAAGTCGACGCACATCATTCAATTGAAGACATAGGAATTTCTATTGGAAAAGCAATAAATGAATCATTAGGCGACAGATCTGGTATCAATAGAATGGGAGACGCCACTGTTCCTTTAGATGAAGCAATGGTTCAGTCAATAGTTGATATATCAGGTCGACCTTTTGCTTCAATTGATTTAACATTCAATAGTCCTATTATTGGTGAAATGCCTAGTGAATTAATTTCTCACATGTTAGATTCTATTGCGATTAATGCATTAATAACACTTCATATTGTTCAAAAATCTGGTAAAAACGATCATCATATCGCTGAATCTGCTTTTAAGTCTTTTGCAAGAGCATTAGATGCAGCTTCGACATTTGATTTACGAATTAATGGTAATGTTCCAAGTACGAAAGGGACTCTTGACGCTTGATAAATGAAAAAAAAATTCTTGAGATATCACAATATATTCATTCCTTTATTGATGAAGTAGATAAATTATCAATGCAATATTTTAATTCTGATATTCCTTTAGATGTCATAACTAAAACTGATGGTTCGTTTGTTACTCTTGCTGATCAAAAAATAGAAGATTATATAACAAGTAAAATTATTCAATTTGATCCCAATCATGCGATTCTTGGTGAGGAGCGAGGACAAAAAAATAATGATAATGATAATGATTATATTTGGATTATTGACCCCATAGATGCAACTAATAATTATTTAAAAGGTATTCCAATTTGGGCTACGCTTATATCTTGCATATATAGAAACGAAGTAATTTCAACAATTGTTTCAGCGCCTGCAATGGATTTTCGTTTATTTGCAAATATAAATCAAGGCTCGTATAAGCAAATCATTTCACTGAACACAGTAAAAAGAATTAATGTTTCTAAAAATATGGATTTAAATGATTCATATATGCTATATGGATCTTATTCATTGGCCTCTCAAGTCTATGGTAGCAATTTTGAAAAATTACTACTTTCTACTAAAAGACAAAGAGGATTTGGTGATTTTTACGGGCATTGTCTTGTTGCAGAAGGAGCTTCAGATTTTATGGTGGATACCCAATTACATATATGGGATATTGCTCCTTTTTTACTTATTCTTAAAGAGGCGGGTGGCGCTATAGAATTTACTGGAGATTTTTCAATTGATTCCATCGGAAATGCCATATCTGCAAATAGTTTAATAACTCTTGATAAAGTTAAATCAATTATTACAAAAATTTAAGATTTTTTTATTTGTATCGAAAAATCTTCAATCACTGGATTTGACAACAACTGATCGCACATTAATCTAGTTTCTGATAATGCATCTTCTTCATTATTTGCTGTTAAGGATAAATCTATGACTTTCCCCATTCTTGCGGAATTAACATCTGAAAATCCTAATTGATTTAATCCATTCTTGATGGCTATGCCTTGAGGATCATTGACTCCCTGTTTTAACTTTATTAATATAGAAATATTGTATGTATTCATAATTTTATTAATCTTTACTTAATAAATTAAAAATATCAACATATTTTTTAGATGTTAAATCAATAATATCTGCAGGTACTACTGGCGGGGGAGATTCTTTGTTCCAATCAGTACCTTCAAGCCAATTCCTTAATATTTGTTTATCAAATGACTCTTGTTCTTTGCCTGCTTGATATTGATTTGTTGGCCAAAATCTCGATGAATCAGGTGTAAGCACTTCATCTATAAGTACTGGTTCGCCATCTATTAATCCAAATTCAAATTTTGTATCAGCAATAATAATACCTTTTTTTAGAGCTAATTGCGCAGCATATTCGTACAAGGCAAGAGAACGTGTTTTGATGGTGTTTGCATGTTGCTCGCCAATTATATCAATAGTTTGTTCATAAGATATTGCTTCATCATGTTCACCAATATCCGCTTTCGTAGAGGGTGTATAAAGTGGTTCTGGTAATTTAGATGAATTCTTAAGTCCTAACTCTAGCGGTATACCAGATACTGAGCCTTTGACTTGATATTCCTTCCATCCTGAACCGGTAATATAGCCTCGTACAATGCATTCTACTTTAAGTGGCTGCGCTCTTTTCATAATTGTGCTACGTTGGAATAAATCTTCATTTGTATCAATATTGTATTGTGTTGCTAAATCTGCATTCAATGAACCTATGTAGGCATTAGGAATAATTTGACCTGTTTTATTAAACCAATAGGCAGAGATATTATTCAGTACTTTTCCTTTTTCAGGAATATATTGGTCCATAATTACATCAAATGCTGAAATACGATCAGAGGTTACAATAAGTAGTAATTCGTCATTTAATTCATAAATCTCACGAACTTTACCTGAATTTAATAGCTTAAGGTCTCCTACCATAATTTCACTCCTAAAAATTTATTTTACTCTATTAAAAGTTTCTTCAACATGAATTAAGTATTGGTTTATGTCAAAAATATTATCTAACTCTTTTTTAGAGACTAAATTTGCTATCTCATCGTCTGAGTCAAGTAAGCTTCTGAAGTTCTTGTCTTGATCAATTACTTGTGCTGAATATCTCTGAACAATATTATAAGCTTCTTCTCTGCTGAGTCCTTTTTCAACCAATATAAGCATTACCTTGGATGAAAATATAAGACCTTTAGTATGATCGATATTTTTTTTCATCTGCTCGGGGAACACAATCAAGTCTTTCATAACACCAGTAAATATTTGCAACATATAAGCTAGTAAACCAGTACTGTCAGGAAAAATAATTCTTTCAGCACCTGAATGAGATATGTCACGTTCATGCCATAATGCCACGTTCTCTAAGGCAGTATTTGAATATCCACGTAATACTCTAGCTAAGCCTGTAATGCGTTCGCAAAGTTCGGGATTACGTTTATGAGGCATAGACGATGAACCAGTTTGACCAGTTGCAAATGGCTCTTGTATTTCACGAACTTCAGTTCTTTGTAAGTGCCTGAGTTCTGTTGCAAATGATTCAAGAGAACTACCGATATTTGCTAAAACTTCTAATACAAAGGCGTGCCTGTCCCGTTGAATTACTTGAGTGGTTACTTTAGCAACGTCTAGGCCTAATAGCTCGCATGCTTTTTGTTCAACAGATGGTGGGACTGTAGCATGTGTACCAACTGGACCAGAAAATTGCCCAACGCTAATTTGTTTCTTAGCAAGAGAAATTCTTTCAAGCTGACGATTAAGCGATTCAACCCAAACTAATAATTTTAAGCCGAATGTAGTTGGCTCTGCATGAATACCATGAGTCCTACCTATACAAGGAGTCATTTTATGCTTGATTGCCGTTTGATAAATGACATCCTTTAAAGTTCGTATTTGTGTTTCAAGGAAATTAATAGCTTCAATTATTTGTAAATTTGTTGAAGTATCCCAAACATCCTGTGAAGTAAGTCCGTAATGTATCCATCTCTGCTCATCGCCCAATGATTCATTAACATTTTTAATGAAAGCAGTTACATCATGATGAGTAATATTAATGTATTCAATTACTTTATCAGAATCAACTTTTGCATTGGATTTAATTTTATCAATATCATCTTTTGGAACAGTGCCTTCATAATGCCATGCTTCTGATGCTGCTACTTCAACTTTAAGCCAGGTTTCAAATTTATTTTTATCAGACCAAATATCTGAAATTTCTTTTATATCATATCGAGTAATCATGATTTATTTATTACTTTCAACCCTTAACCGATTAATTTAAGTATTTTAACAGCAAAAACTGCTGCATTCTTGGCACCCCATGATCCAACAGACATAGTTGCTACTGGGACACCTCCTGGCATCATTACAATTGAGTATAAAGCATCAATGCCATTTAATGCTGATGAGGTCAAAGGCACGCCAATTACTGGTAAGTCAGTATATGCAGCACATACACCAGGCAGTGCTGCTGCACCACCCGCAGCTGCGATAATAACTTTATATCCATTTGGTTCAAGTGTTTTTAAAAAAGCGCTTAATTTTTCTGGTTCTCTGTGAGCAGAAATATAATCAACTGTATGGTTGATTCCTTCTTCTGTGAGTATTTTCATGCAATTTTTCATTTCTTCTTCGTCGGAAGTCGAGCCCATAATAATTGCTACTTGTGGAGAATTTTTTGAATTCATGAATTAGTCCTTTCTTTATAGAACTAACATTGTTTTTTAAGAAGTATTTATTATGTAATATCTTCCAAATTAGATCAATCCTATATCAGTTCTATAATGCATATTATCAAATTTAATTTTGCTAACATTCTTATAGGTTTTTTCTCTCGCTTCATGAAGAGTATTACCAGATCCAACCACTGCCATAACTCTTCCACCAGCTGTCAATAGTTTATCGTTTTCTCTTTTAACTCCTGCAAAAAAAATATTAATGTCAGCATCAACATCTGCAAGCCCTGTAATTTCTTGACCTGTTTCATATTTTCCTGGATAACCACCTGATGCAAGAATAACTCCTACTGTTGGTCTCTGATCCCATTGAATAGACAAATTATGTAGTTTTTTTTCTGCTGCTGCTACGCAAATTTCAAGTAAATCAGAGTTCAATTTACTGAGTAATATCTGTGTTTCTGGGTCCCCAAACCGACAGTTATATTCTAAAACATTCATTGAATCATCATTGATCATTAATCCAGGGTATAATACTCCAGCGTAATCTATATCAATCGTCGACAAAGCCTTGATAGTTTTTGTAGATATTTCTTCATTAATAATTTCTTGTAATTCTTCTGAGAGCCATTGTGGTGGCGAATAACAACCCATGCCTCCTGTATTTGGACCTTTATTTCCATCAAACACAGGTTTATGGTCACAAACAAAAGGCATTGGGATAACATGATTTCCGTCAGAGAATGCATGTGCAGATACTTCTTTGCCAGTAATTCGTTTTTCTATTATAACATTATTCCCAGAATCACCAAATACTTTATCATTCATAATTTTATTCAGTGCGGCAACAGCTTCATTATAGCTATTTGGTAAAATAACTCCTTTTCCAGCAGCTAATCCATCGGCTTTGATAACATATTCATTAATATGTTCACTATTATTATTAATAAATTTTAAAGCTTGATCTATTTCACTAAAAATTTCAAAATCTGAGGTTGGTATGCCAGATGTCTTCATAAAAGTTTTTGAAAATCCTTTTGATGATTCTATTTTTGCTGCTGCGGCAGTAGGTCCAAATACTTTAATATTATTACTTATTAAAATATCGGCAAGTCCATCTGCTAGAGGTTGTTCTGGTCCAATAATAACTAATTCAATTTTTTCTTCTTGAATGAATTTAATAATTGCTTGACTATCTGAAGTAATTATAGAAGGGACATTAATTGCTATTGAATCAGTACCAGCATTTCCTGGTAGACAAAAAAGAGTAGAGAGTAAAGGGGATTGTTTGATTTTCCATGCAATTGCATGTTCTCTACCACCATTGCCAATGACTAATACATTCATATATTTTCCTGCATTACTCCCACTCAATAGTTCCTGGAGGCTTAGAAGTTATATCATAAACAACCCTATTAACTTCATTCACTTCATTCACAATTCGAGAGCTAATTCTTCCAAGAAGATCATATGGTAATTTTGCCCAGTCTGCTGTCATTGCATCATCTGCTGAAACACAACGAATTGCTATGCAATATCCATATGTTCTTTGATCTCCTTGAACTCCAACAGTTTTATCATTAGTTAATATAGCAAAAGATTGCCACAGATCATAATAAGTACCAGCTTTTTTAATTTCATCCATGACAATCCAATCAGCTCCACGTAGTATATCAAGCTTTTCATTTGTGACATCTCCCATTATTCGAATTGCTAGACCTGGTCCAGGAAATGGTTGTCTGTATACAATTTCATCAGGCAATCCTAATTCTTTTCCTACTTTACGGACTTCATCTTTGAATAAATTTCGTAGTGGTTCGATTAAACTAAATTTCATGTCAGCAGGAAGACCCCCAACATTATGATGAGTTTTAATTTTTACAGAAGTTGAACCTTTTGTTTCAGATTCGATTACATCAGGATAAGTAGTTCCTTGAACAATAAAATCAACTTCGCCAAGTTCTTTAGCTTTTTTTTCAAATACTCTTATAAATGCTTCTCCAATTATCATTCGTTTTTTTTCTGGATCTATGACTAGACTTAATTTTTCAATAAATTCTTGAGAAGCATCAATGCTTATTAATTTAATGCCAATATTATTATTAAATGTTTCAATGACTTTTGCGGCTTCATCTTTTCTCAAAAGCCCATTATTAACAAATATGCAAGTTAGGTTATCACCAATTGCTTTATGGACTAAAGTTGCTGCTACAGCTGAATCAACGCCTCCTGAAAGAGCACAAATTACTTGCTTGTTGCCAATTTCAGCCTTAATAGCATTTATAGCCTCATCGACAAATGATGAAGCATTCCAATTTTGTGAACAATTAGCAACTTTAGTGGTAAAGTTATTAATTATCTCTTTGCCATTTTGGGTATGAATGACTTCTGGATGAAACTGTATGCCAAAATACATATTATTAATTGATGACATAGCTGCAATTGGAGCTGATTCTGAAAATGCATCAAGTAAAAAATCTTTGGGTAAAGTTTTAACACTGTCTCCATGGGACATCCATACAGAAAATTTAGGAGAAAGACCATTGAATAATATAGATTTAGTATTTGAAATAGTTAGAAGAGATTGGCCGTATTCACTAGAAGTAGATCCTAATACTTCACCTCCAAAAGTTTTTGCTAACAATTGCATTCCATAGCAAATTCCTAAAATCGGCAATTTACTTTCCAAGACAAATTCTGGCAAAATTGGAGAATTATCCATAGCAACAGAATCTGGTCCACCAGAAAGGATGTAACCCTTGATATTTAAATGTTTTATTTTATCAAAGCTTGAATCCCAAGATATTAATTCTGAATAAACATTGCTCTCTCTAATTCTTCTAGTGATTAGCATAGAATACTGAGAACCATAATCTATAACTATAATAGTTTCAGGTGAATTGGGTATATCCAAGTCAATTTTTCCTGCTGCTTTAGAACTTGCAATTTCTAAATATACAGAAACTTCATTATCACTTGAAGTTGTAATTCTATCTAATTGTTTCTTTTTATCAGAATTCACTAAAATACCAACTTTAATAATTCATAGTAATACATAGATGCTATAGACTACATATGCTCGAGGTCAACAATTAAAAGCAAGGATTATTAATTATGACAATTATTAGCAAAAAATCTGCCAGCTTAATTATCAATAAAATTAACAATGGAGAAGTCGTAATTATTCCTACTGAAACTGTTTATGGTTTAGTTTGCAGGGCAGATAATAAAGCTGGCATTAATATGATATATAAGTTAAAAAATCGTGAAGTTAAGCAACCTTTGCAAGTACTAATGTCTCAAATTAATAGTCTAGACTCACTGATAGATGACAAATTATTAAAAAAAAAGCTAAGAACATTTTGGCCTGGACCACTTACTGCAATATTAAAAATCAGTCAATTGAATGATAAAATTAATAAATGCCTGGTTTTAAAAAACACTATCGGGATTAGAATTCCAGATAATCAGGTAGCACTAAAAATTATCCAAGCTTCAGGTGGTTTTTTGGCTGCAACTTCAGCTAATATTTCTGGAATTGAACCAGCAAATGATCCAAAAACTATTGATAGTATTTTTAATAAATCTCTTTATTTATTGGACGATGGAATTAGAAATAATAATATTCCTTCATCAGTTATAAATTTTGCTGTTGTTCCGCCATTAGTAGTTAGATCAGGAGCATTAAATAAAGAACAGATGGACCATCTAACAAACATTAATGCATTATAAGAAACTTCAATAATAACTAAGATTTTTTTCAGTACCTTTTTTCTATAATTATAATTCTATATATCTATATATCTATATATCTATATATCTATATATCTATATATCTATGTATCTATGTATCTATGTATATTATGTTATTTTTACCCATTAACTTGAAAGATATAAATTATCAACTTTTTATCTTTCAATTTAATGGAAGCAATTACTATCGATATCGATAAATATCCCGTATCTCATGTAATTGCTTTAACAGATAGTCATACATATTTAGATATGGGCTTTATGCAGGCTTACGATAG
>QGNP01000009.1 GCA_003228125.1 Chloroflexota bacterium
ATAAATAACGATTAATAACAATTAATAACAATTAATAACAATTAATAACAATTAATAACAATTAATAACAATTAATAACAATTAATAACAATTAATAACAATTAATAACAATTAATAACAATAAAATATGCTACATGACCTACTATTTTGGCGCAAACACCTTTATGATTTTTCTGGAGTAAAAAAAATAATGGACAATAATAATAATAATGATGATAAAGAAAAAATCAATGAAGAAATTGAAGAATTATTAAATAATATTAATAATTTTCCTAGCGAAAAAAAAGCAATTTATAATTTTTTCTCTAATCGATTTAAAAAAATAAGAACAAAATTGATATTCGTAATAATGCAAACTAGATCATTCTTTTCAACTATAAGTTTTAAGCAATTACTGCTTTTTTCTTTTGCATTAATATTTTTATCACTTTTTTTTAGAAGGATAAATCCTTTTATTATGCAATGGGTATTTTTTTTAGGTTCAATTATTTTTGTTATCAGTTTTGCAGGACTAGCTCTTTTTAATTCAAGAAAAGGGAATGAAAAATATTGGCGAGGTGAAATAATTAAATATGAAAATACTTCTCTCTTTAATAAAATTAAAAAAATATTTAAAAAAGATTAGTTGGAAATTTTAATAGCAGCAATCAACTGTTTTAATTATTAAAATTGTATTATAAAACTTATACTTATTAAGCTTGGAAGATAATGAATAAATTTTTAATTATTTTGTTAAGTCCTATATTCATAATGCCACTAGTCAGTTGCGGTAACTCTGAACAACTAGTAGATAATGCAAATAAAATAAATATTGTACCTACTGCAACGCCATTTGCTACTAGGCCTCAAGCTATAATTATTCCAAACGACAGTATAAAACAAACAACAATCACAGATCCAATAAAAGATACTTTAACAACAATAATGACAAAGTATGTGGTACAACCTGGTGATTCTTTATCTCAAATTGCATTAGATAATAATGTTACCGTTGAAGAATTATCAAAAATTAATAAATTAACAGATATTTATAAAATTTTAATAGATCAAGTTATTTTAATACCTAAAAAAACTGCTGTGATTTCTGATGCAAGCGAAAAAGTTGAAAAAATATCTGAGTCATCAAGCTCTAATATTCAAAACACCGCTACTCAGGAATATGTAGTCAAAGATGGAGATAGCGGTTTTTCAATTGCTATTAAACATAATCTTTCATTAGAAGATTTTGCTAAATTAAACAACAAAACTATTAAAGAATTAGACTTGCTGTATGTTGGTGATAAGGTCCTAGTGCCACAATCGTAATTAATAATGTTCATTAGTTTTAATTAAATTAGAAGAGGTAAAAATAATGTCCTTTGATGAAAAACTTAAGAGAATGCAAGAATTAAAAACTAAGGCATTACTTGGTGGTGGTCAGGAAAGAATTGACAGACAACACGATCAAGGAAAATTAACAGCTCGAGAAAGAATAGAATTTTTATTAGATCCTAATTCATTTCAGGAAATAGATGCCTTAACAAGCTCTGCAACTGATCAAAGCAACCAAGTAATAGTTGGTGATGCAGTCGTTACTGGATGGGGAGAAATTAATGGTAGAAAAATATGTATTTTTTCACAAGACTTTACAGTTTATGGTGGATCTTTAGGCGAAATTGTTGGAAAAAAGATTGCAAAAATTATGGATATTGCATTAAAAACTGGCACTCCTATAATAGGATTAAACGACTCTGGTGGAGCTAGAATTCAAGAAGGAGTAACCGCACTTGCCGGGTATGGAGATATTTTTTTAAGAAACGTAAGAGCTTCTGGAGTTATTCCACAAATTAGTGTTATTCTTGGTCCCTGCGCAGGTGGCGCAGTATATTCTCCATCGATAACAGACTTTATTTTCATGACAGATAAAACTTCACAAATGTTTATAACAGGACCAGATGTCATTCAAGCAGTAACTGGTGAACAAACTAGCGCAGAAGAGCTTGGTGGAGCTAATTCACATAATTCTAAATCTGGAGTTGCTCATTTTGCTTCTTCAACTGAACAAGAAACATTTGAAGAAGTTAGACGATTGATATCATTTTTACCATTAAACAATTTAGACAGCCCTCCTTTAAAAAACTCAAACGATCCAATAAATAGAGAAAATAAAAATTTAACAAAAATAGTCCCGGATGATGAATCTGTACCATATGATGTCCGAGAAGTTATAGAAGAAATAATTGATGATAAAAATTTTTTAGAGGTACATGAACTCTTTGCTCAAAACATTGTTGTTGGCTTTGCAAGTTTTGACAGCAAGACCGTCGGCATTGTAGCTAATCAACCGATGTATATTGGAGGAGTTTTAGATATTGACTCGTCACGGAAAGCTTCCAGGTTTGTGCGTTTTTGCGATAGTTTTAATATTCCTGTTGTTACATTAGTTGATGTACCTGGATATTTACCAGGACTTGATCAAGAGTATGGAGGCATTATTACGCATGGTGCAAAGCTAGTTTATGCTTATGCTGAAGCGACTGTTCCAAAAATAACTATAATTCTTCGAAAGGGATTTGGAGGAGCATATGATGCTATGGGTTCAAAGCATCTAGGAGCAGACATAAACTATGCATGGCCATCAGCTACAATAGCAGTAATGGGAGCAGGTCAAGCAATCAATATAGTAGCAAGAAAAGAAATAAATGAAGCAAAAGATAAAGATAAAATGAGAGAAAAATTAATTAATGAATATAGGGAAAAACTTGAACACCCTTATATTGCAGCAGCAGAAGGATACATAGATGATATTATTGATCCAAAAGATACAAGAATAAAAATAATCGAAGCACTTCAATTATTAGAAAATAAATCTGAATCACTTCCACCAAAAAAGCATGGAA
Source organism: Chloroflexota bacterium (assembly GCA_003228125.1). Lineage (GTDB taxonomy): Bacteria > Chloroflexota > Dehalococcoidia > UBA2979 > UBA2979. The sequence continues at coordinate 2,880 of QGNP01000009.1, forward strand.
ATATACCTCTGTAAATATAATTTAAAAAAAGGAGTTTAATGTGTCAAAAATAAAAGTTGTAAATCCAATTGTCGAATTAGATGGTGACGAAATGACTCGCATTATTTGGAAATGGATAAAAGACAGGTTAATTCTGCCATATTTAGACATAGATATTAAATATTATGATTTAGGAATAGAATCAAGAGATCATACAAATGATCAAATTACTATTGATGCCGCAAATGCAATAAAAACTTTTGGAGTTGGGATTAAATGCGCAACCATTACTCCTGACGAAGCTAGAGTTGAAGAATATAAACTCAAAGATATGTGGAGATCTCCAAATGGAACCATAAGAAATATCTTAGGAGGAACTGTTTTCAGAGAACCAATTCTTTGTAAGAATATTCCTAGATTAGTTAGAACTTGGAATAAACCAATTATTATTGGAAGACATGCTTATGGCGACCAATATAAAGCTACAGATATTAACATTGATTCTCCTGGTCGTTTGTCAATGAAGTTCTATCCAGAAAATGGAGATGAAGCGAAAGAAATAGATGTGCATACATTTAATGGTCCAGGTGTTGCTATGTCAATGTTTAACATTGACGAATCTATAAAAGATTTTGCCAGAGCATGCCTAGGTTATGGAATTGCACGTAAATGGCCAGTTTATCTTTCTACAAAAAATACAATTTTAAAAAAATATGATGGAAAATTTATGCAAATATTTCAAGAAATTTATGATGAAGAATTTGCTGATGAATTTTCAAAGTTAGGTATTACATATGAACATAGGCTTATTGATGACATGGTTGCTCAAGCAATGAAATGGGAAGGAGCTTTTATTTGGGCAGCAAAAAACTATGATGGAGACGTACAATCTGATTCTGTTGCTCAGGGATTTGGTTCATTGGGATTGATGACATCAGTGCTTTTAACTCCAGATGGAAAAACTGTAGAATCAGAAGCAGCTCATGGTACAGTCACAAGGCATTTTAGAGCCCACCAAAGAGGAGAAGCAACATCGACAAATCCCATAGCATCAATATTTGCTTGGTCACAAGGATTATGGCATAGAGCTAAAATTGACAATAACTCTGAATTGACTGAATTTGCAAATAAAATAGAGAAGGCTTGCATAGATACTGTTGAAAAAGGAAAAATGACAAAAGATTTAGCATTGCTAATTGGGCCAGAACAAAAATGGCTCACTACTTCTGAATTTTTTGATGAAATAGAAAAAGAATTAAGTAACTCAATAAATTCATAACAATAATTGGAGGTAAATAATGAAAAATAAAGTAACAATCGTTGGAGCAGGTATGACTGGCAGTACAATGTGCCAGATATTAGCTCAAAAAAATTATACTGACATCGTTTTAATTGATATTATTGATGGACTGCCGCAAGGAAAAGCACTAGATATATCACAAGCTGGTACATGGGGAAATTTTGATATTAATATAAAAGGTAGTACAGATTGGAAAGAATCAGCAAATTCTGATGTAATAGTTATAACTTCAGGTGTACCTAGAAAGCCAGGAATGACAAGGGAGGACTTGTTATCTACTAACGCTTCTATAGTAGAGTCAGTGATTACAAATGCAGTAAAGCATTCACCAAAAGCAAAATTTATTATTTTTTCAAATCCAATGGATGCCATGTGTCATGTAGCTTTGAAATCTAGTGGATTAGCTAAAAATCAAATCATAGGACAAGGAGGCATGTTAGATACTGCTAGATACAGAACTTTCATAGCATTAGAATCTGGAAAATCTGTTTCTGAAGTAAATGCATGGGTTTTAGGAGGACATACAGAAGCAACTATGGTTCCGCTTATATCAAACGCATCGATTGGAGGAGTCCCAATTGATGAAATTATGGGAAAAGATTCTATTGATAAGACTGTTGAAAGAGCTTCTAAAGGAGGAGCAGAAATTGTAGGACTTTTAAAAACTGGTAGCGCATTTACTGCCCCAGCATTTGCAACTATTGAAATGGTTGAATCAATAATCTTAGATCAAAAAAGAATTCTGCCGGCATGTGCTTTATTAAATGGTGAATATGGCATAAATGATGCTTTTGTGGGCGTGCCTGTTACTCTTGGAAATAATGGCATTGAAGAAATCCATGAATTTAAATTATCTGACAAAGAACTAAGTCAATTGCAAAATGCAGGTGCAGCAGTAAAAGAGCTTGTAAAAAATTTAGAATAATTTTGGAAAATCATGACATTTAGACAAGAATCAGACACTATGGGCACTATTCAAGTTCCCGACCATGTTTATTGGGGCGCTCAAACACAGAGGTCATTAGAAAATTTTAAAATCGGTGATGAAAAAATGCCTAGGTCAATTATTAGAGCACTTGGAATCATTAAATTAGCATCTGCAAAAGTTAATTTTTCTCTTTTAAAAATAGACAAAAGCACTTCCAGGCTTATTGAGGAAGCTAGTAAATTAGTGATTGAAGGTGCACTTGATGATAATTTTCCATTAGTTATTTGGCAAACAGGTTCAGGGACTCAAAGTAATATGAATGCAAATGAAGTAATTTCTAATAAAGCAATCGAAACTATTGGAGGTACCTTAGGTTCAAAAAAACCTATTCATCCAAACGATCATGTAAACATGTCTCAATCTTCTAACGATGTTTTTCCTACAGCAATGAGCATTGCAACTTATGAAGAGACATACCATCAATTAATTCCTTCACTTAAATCTCTACATTCTGCGCTCTTAACAAAAAGCAAAGAGTTTAATGATATTATAAAAATTGGCAGAACGCATTTAATGGATGCGACTCCTTTAACCTTAGGGCAAGAATTTTCTGGCTACGTTAAACAAATTGAAAATGGCATTAAAAGAATTGAATCAGTATTACCAAGACTATCTGAACTTGCACTAGGAGGGACAGCTGTAGGAACAGGCTTAAATTCACATCCTGATTATGCCATTAATGTGGCAAAGGAAATTGCATCTATAACAAAGCTTCCTTTTATTACTGCAGAAAATAAATTTGAAAGTTTAGCTGCGCATGATGTTCAAGTAGAATTATCTGGGCAACTTAAAACTATTGCTGCTTCATTAATGAAGATAGCCAATGACATACGATTTTTAGGATCCGGACCACGGGCTGGCTTTGGTGAATTAATACTTCCTGCTAACGAGCCAGGATCATCTATAATGCCTGGAAAAGTTAACCCGACTCAATCAGAAGCATTGACCATGGTTTGCGTACAAGTTCTTGGAAATGATGCAACAGTTGGATTTGCTGGAGCATCTGGTAATTTTGAATTGAATGTATTTAAACCTGTCATTGCACATAATAATTTACAAAGTATAAAATTATTATCTGATTCTTGTAATTCATTTAATAAAAATTGTATTCAAGGCATTCTCCCAAATAAAGATAGAATTAAAGAGTTAATGGAATCATCATTAATGCTTGTCACTGCTTTAAATCAACATATTGGCTATGAAAATGCAGCAAAAATTGCAAAATATGCATATGAAAATAATACGAGTTTAAAAATAGCAGCCAATGAATTAAATTTCATTAAGTTGGAAGAATATGATGGATTGGTTGTCCCAGAAGATATGACCCATCCATAGACTTATAAAAAATTACTTACCTGACTTACCTTTAGATATGATTCTGCCTAGCCATCTAACAGGATCGTATTTATCATCAACTAATCTTTCTTTGAGAGGAATAATAGCATTGTCAGTAATTTTTATTCCAGCAGGACATACTTCTGTGCAACATTTAGTGATATTGCAATAATCCAAACCAAATCCATAAAGAGCACTCGGTTTTTGGCTAGCAGATTCTAATGGGTGCATATTTACTGAAGCTATTTGTACAAAAAACCGAGGGCCAACAAAATTATCTTTATTCTCTGGATGATCTCTTATGACATGGCACACATCTTGGCATAAATAGCACTCAATACATTGATGAAATTCTTGACCTCTTTCTATGTCTACCTGTTGCATGCGATGCTTTCCATCAGTATCAACTTTTTTAGGAGAAAATGCAGGAACTTTTCTTGCATTTTCATAATTCCATGAGACATCTGTAACAAGATCTTTAATCAAAGGAAAGGTTTTCATTGGCGAAATAATGATTTCTTCACCTGGGGTAAAATTAACCATTCTCTGCATACACATCAAGCTTGGTTTACCATTCACTTCTGCGCTACAGGAACCACATTTTCCAGCTTTACAATTCCATCTTACGGCTAAATCCTGTGCATCGGTTGATTGCAATCTATGTACAACATCTAAGATAACTTCACCTTCATCGTATTCGACAAGATAGGATATATATTCTCCATTATCATCTCCGCGCCAAACCTTTAAATCTACTAATGGCATATTATTTATCCTTAAACAATTCTGCAAGTTCATCAGGCATAGAGTCAGATTGCCTAGGCTCTACTTTTATCGAACCATTAACTTGCTTTATTATAAAATTAATCTCACCAAATTTTTTAGAAGCTTCTGGATAATCATCTCTCGTATGTCCACCTCTGCTTTCTTTTCTTTCTATCGCAGCTCTGACTAATGATTCAGCATTAGTCAGCATAAATTCAAGATCTAGAGCCAAGTGCCAACCAGGATTAAACCATCTATTTCCTTCAACAGTTACTGATAACATTTTCTTTTTTAAGTCCTCCACTTTGCTTAACATTTGAACAAGTTCTTCTTCTGTTCTAATAATGCCTGCTAATTTTTGCATAGAATCTTGAAGTTCTTTATGAATAGTATAAGGATTTTCCCCATTAGAATTATCAAAAGGCATCATCATGTTTTGTATAGCTTTGTCTATTTCAATTTGATCAATGGGCAAAAAACTTTCAGTATTTTTAGCATAATCAGCAGCGCCTTTTCCAGCACGACGACCAAACACGACTAAATCTGACAATGAATTGCCTCCCAGTCGATTTGCTCCATGTAATCCACCAGCAACTTCGCCTGCTGCAAAAAGACCATTCACTGAAGATTGAGCAGTTTCAGCATTAACCTTAATTCCGCCCATAGCATAATGACAAGTTGGGCCGACTTCCATCGGTTCTTTAGTGATATCTACGCCAGCTAATTGTTTAAACTGATGATACATAGAAGGTAATCTTTTTTGAATATACTCTGGAGATCTTCTTGAAGCAATGTCAAGAAAAACTCCTCCGTGTGGACTTCCTCTACCTGCTTTTACTTCTGAATTTATAGCTCTAGCAACTTCATCTCTAGGCAATAAATCGGGAGTTCTTCTTCCCAAACTATGATCTTCGTACCAAGAATCAGCTTCATCTTCTGTTGAAGCAGTTTCAGAGGCAAACATTTCAGGAATATAATTAAACATAAATCTTTTATCAGTAGAATTTCTTAAAGTACCACCATCACCTCTTACTCCTTCTGTAACTAAGATTCCTTTTACGCTTGGTGGCCATACCATTCCAGTAGGATGAAATTGAACAAATTCCATATCTACCATTTCCGCTCCAGCCATCATCGCCATTGCATGGCCATCACCAGTTCCTTCCCAAGAATTAGATGTAATAGCATACATTTTTCCAAGTCCACCAGTGGCAATAATAATTGCTTTGGCTTTAAATTTTATAAGATTTCCTTTTTCTCTCCAATATCCTAATGCGCCACTAATAGAATTTGTTTTTTTATCAACCATCAATCTATTAATTGTACACTCAGAAAATACTTTAATTCCTAATGAAGCAGCTTTCTGTTGTTCGGTTCTAAGCATTTCCAAACCAGTACTATCGCCAACATGTGCTAATCTAGCATATTTATGGCCACCAAAATCTCTTTGTAAAATAAGACCATCTTCTGTTCTATCAAATAAAGCACCCCACTCTTCAAGTTCAAGTACTCGATCAGGAGCTTCTTGTGCATGAATTTGTGCCATTCTCCAATTATTTAACATTTTACCGCCACGCATAGTGTCTCTAAAATGCACCTTCCAATTATCTTCTTCATATACGTTACCCATAGCAGCAGCCATACCGCCCTCAGCCATCACTGTGTGCGCTTTTCCAAAAAGTGATTTACAAACAATAGCAGTAGAACAACCAAATGCTAATGATTCAATTGCAGCTCTTAGTCCAGCTCCGCCAGCACCTATAACTAGTACGTCGTATTCATGTTCTTCAATTTCATAATCAGTCATAGTGTGCCCTTAAAAAAAACTATTCCATGTATTTATATCAGTAATCCACTCAGAAGCAACCATATGGACATATAAATCTGAAAGCCCTACTACAATCAAACTTGACCAGGCCCAATATTTATGATGAGAATTGATTACTGTAACTATATTCCAAATTTTTTTACGAAATAATTGATATTTTGAACCCGTAAATGAATTCAATCCGCCTCCGATTAAATGTCGAAACGAATGACAGCCAAAAGTGTAACCAGATAATAAAAAAGCATTTATTAATAGTAAAACTGACCCAATTCCAATACCAATTTCTCCGTCCCAGTAAAAAGATCTAATAGCACCGTTCCATAAAATAGGGACAAATATTAATGCCCCATACATTGAAAATCGATGAATATTTTGCACAACTAAAGGAACAGTAGATTCTCCTGAATATGAATCTGCAGGCTCTTGGACAGCACATGCAGGTGGACTTAAAAAATAAGACCTATAGTAAGCTCTTCTATAATAATAACAAGTCATTCTAAATGATAACGGAGCCCATAAAATGAAAATTGCAGGAGAAACCCATTTAGGTAAAATATCTGTATAAAATAATGGTTCAAAAAATGGTGAAACATAAGGACCAATTTCATAAGGCCAATAGTTACCAAGTAAAGCTGCAGAAACCGTTGAATACATGACAAAAATAAATAACCCGACTCCAACTAGTAAAGGTTCTAGCCACCATCGATCTTTTCTTAATGTCTTTGCATATCTATTAAATAAAGATTCAGTTTGAGTATTTTGACTTACCACTTTTGCCTCATAATAAGTTTGTAAAAATAAATTTTTATCTATTAATTCTTATTTTATGCATCAAGTTACTTAATAACTACAGTGTGCCCTACTAATTTTTAATTATTGTTTAAATTAAAAATTAGTGCATATATCAATTTCTTTAAAGCACGTTAATATCAATGGTAACTGCAATTTCTTCACAAGCTGGAAATTTTGGGCATCTATAACATTCATTCCAAACTTTTTGTGGCAAACTCATAACATCTGCCTGATGCCATCCAAGTTTTTCAAAAAATTTTGGTTGATAAGTGAGTGCAAATATTTGAGATAATTCTAATTCAATGCCCTCTTGTACGCATTGATCGACTAGCATTCTTCCATAACCAGATGATTGCTTTTCATCAATAACTGCTATAGATTTTAATTCGGCTAAATTCCCCCAAGTAATATGCAGGGCTGCACAAGCAATGACTTTATTTTCCTCACGTACTACGTAAAAATCTCTGATATTCTCATATACTTCACCTAAAGTTCTAGGTAGCAACTGGCCTCTTGTAGCCCATAAATTAATCAACTCAAATATTTCAGTTCCTTCACTTAATTTTGCTCTGCCTAAATTTTGCATCATTTTAACTCACTATTTTTTTTAATTTCATTTATTTCGTTAATATCATTGTCTTTACGTAGCCAACCTAATTTATCAGCTACTCGATTTAAAAAATTATAACTATCTTGCACTCTAATAAAAGAAATACTAGAAGTTGATATTGAAATTTGGACTTTCTTACCAGCATTGATTTTGCATTCTTTAATTCCATCTATCACCATTATAGACTCATCTCCTCTTAATATTTGTAAATCAACTGCATTGTCAGGTTCTAACACGATTGGATTGCTTGGAGTTAAATGTGGAGCAAGTGGCATAATAATCATAGAATCTGAATTAGGCATTAATATTGGTCCTCCAATAGATAGCGTATAGCCAGTAGAACCTGTAGCTGATGCTATTATAACTGCATCTGACCTATATTCAGCAATAGGAATATTATTAATCCATACGCCAATAGATGCTGTTTTACCAAGATTTTTTCTTCCAATTACAAAATCATTTAAAGCATAAAAAATTGATTTTTCATAAATTGCTTTTATCAATCTTCTTTTTTCTATATAAAATTTTCCTTTTAAAATAGATTCTATCTTTTGACTTGCTTCATCAGCTGTTGATTCTGTTAAAAAACCTAATCTTCCCATTCTAATGCCAAAAATAGGCACGCTCGATGTACGAATTGACTGAGCAAGTCTTAAGGCAGTTCCGTCACCGCCGACACAAATAATTAAATCTGAATTCACTAATTGATTTTCATATTTATGCAATAATTGATTTTGCTTATTTAAAATAAGAGGAATTTTATTAATTAACCCTAATTTAGATTCATACATAGCAATAATATTATCTACTAATTTTTCAGCTCCTAAAATTTTAGGATTATAAAAAAAAGATATATTTGAAAAATTAATTTTATTATTCATTATTTTGCATCCAAATAAAAAATTCTCTGTTACCAGAAGCTCCTTTAATAGGAGAACGGACAACACTGCGAAATATAAAATTGTCCTTTAATAAAGATATCACAATTTTTGCAATTGCTTGAGAATGTAAGAGATGATCGATGACTACTCCTCCATTAGGTATAAATTTTTTGGGCAATTCAAACTGAGGTTTTACAAGAGCAATAATGTCACCATTGCTTTTCAATGAACTTCTTATGTTTGGTAGAATTTTTAAAATAGAAATAAAAGACACATCTATTGTTATTATGTCAACTAATTGATCAAGTTGATCTATGTATCTTGCATTAGTTCTTTCTCGTAATTTAACTTTAGAATGGTTTCTAATTTTGTCAGCGGCTTGCCCATAACCAGAATCTATAGCTTCAACAAATAAAGCACCATTTTGCAACAAGCAATCAGTAAATCCCCCAGTGGAAACTCCTATATCTAAGCATTTTTTATTATTAATAGATATTTCAGTCATTTTTAATGCATGTTCAAGTTTTATACCGCCTCGACTAACATATTTATTTCTTTTACGTAATTCAATTTTGCTATCAACTGGTAAAGAGCTACCAACTTGCGTAATGTAATGTCCATTGACAAGTACACTTTTAGATAATATTAAACTTTGGGCATGAGACAAATTGTTAGCCATACCTTTATTTAATAAAATTAAGTCTAATCTATCTTTATTTTTTTTCATTAAAGGCTCAGTAAGTAATAGTACACATTTATGCAATATCTTCTTCTAGTTTTTTTGGCATGTCTTTTTGATTTGCATTTAAAGGCTTGCCTGATTTTGTAACTAAAATAGGACTAGCTTTTCTATGAATTGCTTTTAGAGTAATGATGCATCTTTCAACATCATCTCGAGAAGGCAATTCATACATTATGTCAAGTAAGCATTCTTCTATAACTGTTCTCAAGCCACGGGCTCCAGTTTTTTTCTTCATTGCTAAATCTGCAATTTCACTTAAAGTTCCTTTTGCAAATTCTAATTTTATTCCATCTAATTTAATTAACTCGTGATATTGTTTCAAAATAGCATTTTTAGGCTTCTTTAAAATATCAATCATCATTTCTTTTGTAAGTGGATCAAGTACTGCAATAACAGGCAATCTTCCAACAAATTCAGGTATTAATCCGTGTTGTATTAGATCATTGCTGGCAACTTCCTTTAATAATTTATTCACTATTAAGTCTTTGTCTAAATCTTCGTTGCCAAAACCTATATTCCTTGCTCCTAATCCTGTTCGTTTTTGAATAATATCTTCAAGCCCTTCAAAAGCTCCTCCGACAATAAACAAAATACGAGAAGTGTCAATTTCAATAAATTCCTGATTAGGATGTTTTCTGCCACCTTGAGGAGGAACTTTAGCTTTCGTTCCTTCAATAATTTTTAATAAGGCTTGCTGTACGCCTTCTCCAGATACATCTCTAGTAATCGAAGGATTATCTGATTTTCTAGCGATTTTGTCAATTTCGTCAATGTAAACTATTCCTCTTTCAGCAAGAGAAACATCACCATCTGCGGCTTGTATTAATTGTAATAAAATATTTTCTACGTCTTCACCAACATATCCTGCCTCTGTAAGTGCAGTTGCATCAGCAATAGAAAAAGGAACATTTAAAATTCTAGCTAGCGTTCTTGCGAATTCAGTTTTTCCAGTTCCAGTAGGTCCTATAAGTAAAATATTTGATTTGTCAATTTCAATATTTGACTTCTTGTTAGAATTAATTCTTTTAAAATGGTTGTACACAGCAACTGAAAGAATTTTTTTAACATTGTCTTGACCAATTATATACTCACCTAATTTACTGGATATCTCCTTAGGTTTTAATAAATAATTTTCATTTACGGTATCTATTTCAGATTCATCATTTTTATCGTTATCAACGATATCTTTGCATAAATTTATACATTCGTCACAAATATATACTGAGCTTGGCCCAGCAATCAGTCTGACAACTTCTTCTTGGGTTTTACCACAAAACGAACAATGGTATTTTAATTCTTGAACATCCATAATTAACTACAAAATTTAAATGAAATATATTATTTTTTATTTTTTTTATTAGGCTCTAATATTTGATCAATCATTCCATATTTTAATGCATCATTTGCATTCATATAAAAGTCACGATCAAAATCTTCTTTAATTTTTGATTCAGTCTGACCTGTATTTTTAACAATAATATTTTTAATAATATCATTATTTCTTAATATTTCTCTTGCAGCTATCTCTATGTCACTAGCTTGACCCTGGGCTCCTCCTAATGCTTGATGCATATGAACAGTTGCATTAGGTAGAGCAAATCTTTTTCCTTTAACTCCAGATCCTAATAAAACTGTCCCCATTGAAGCTGTAACGCCAACGGCAATAGTTGAAACATCCGCACTAATCAGATTCATTGTGTCATATATTGCAAGACCAGCATAAATTTGTCCACCAGGAGAATTAATATATAAAGAAATATCTCTATCAGGATCTTCTCTGTCGAGATAAAGCAATTGTGCTACAATAGCATTTGCAACTTGATCATCAATGGCGGTCCCTAACATAATAATTCGTTCTTTTAATAATAGTGAATAGATATCATATGCTCTTTCGCCTCTTGGATCGCGTTCAACGACCATAGGGATAATATTTTCAATATTTGAATTAAAATTATTAAATTGATTAGTCATGTAAGTCTCCTTTAAATAATGAACCACTTTTAACAATCAAGCAATGATTAGTTTAACTAACAAATGCCTTATAACGTAAGTTATATTGTAAATTATTTTTTCTTTGTCTGTTTCTTTTCTTTAGATTGAATAGATTTTTTCTGAGAATTTTTAGAAGAAATTGCTTTCTTATTTGTAGAAACTTTATCTTGCTTCACCTTATTTCCTGTTGCAATCGCTTCTAATCTATCCCATGCCAGATTTGTAATAATTTGATTTTCTAAAGAACTTTTAAAATCATCACTATTTATCAACTCTTCCATTTTTTTCTTATCAGGATTCATTGTAAAAGATGGATCTAATTTAACCTTATTAGTTTCTAATTCCATGCTTTCTTGTGAAGCAGAAATATTTTCAATATTTATTATTTCAGATAAAACTAACGATCTTTTAACAGAAGTTTCTGCAACTGGATAAAAAGTTTCTTTAACTTCAGATTCTGTTTTACCAATAGACTCGAGCCATTTATTAAATCCTTGAGGAGTATGAGAAGCATGATTAGATTGCTGATCAATGATTCTTTCAATTTCTCTTTCAATTAATACATCTGGAAATTCCATTTCAGATTTAGCGACAAATAAATTAATAATCTCTTCTCGAAAAGCAGTTTTTTGATCAGATTCTAATTTCTTTTTAACATCTTCATGCAATTTATTTTCTAAATCTTTAACATTATTTATTCCTGATTCTAAAGATTTTACAAACTCATCATTCACGTCTGGTAAAATTTGATTTTTAATTTCTTTTATTTTAACTGCATACTCTGCTTTTTTATTAGCAAGTTCAGGTAATTGAAAGTCTTTTGGTATTTTAATAGTAAAATTATAAGATTTATTTCTTTCCTTATCTATTAATTTATCTAAAAATCCTGGTAAAGATGTATTGTTCTCTTTAAAAACTGAAAATTCAGCATCTTCTTCTGATTGTGATTCAGTTTCTCCTTCAATTTTAAGAGTAAAATCAATCCTAACTGTATCACCCCATTTTATAGGTCGATCCACTGGCTCAAGTATTGAATACTGTTTTCTTAATGTTTCAATTGAATCTTTAACTAATGGTTCAATTGCAGGCATATCTGGTTCAGAGACAGTATATTTTTGATAATCACCTAGCTTAATAATTGGTTTCGTTGGCACTTTTACTTCGATAACTAATGGTTCAGTAGACTTAATATCAATCTCAGGTTGACCAATGGGTTCAATTGACTCTGCTTTAACAGATTCACTATACACTTTTGGAAGAAGCTTATCTAATGCTTGTTGAAAAATAGCTGCTTTACCAAAATTTTTCTCAATAATATGCTTAGGTGCCTTTCCTGGTCTAAAACCAGGAATTTTAGATTTTTTAACTAACTCTGCAGTTGCTTCAGCAATAGCAACTTGAACAGCTTCATCTTCCACTTCTAAAGTAAGTTGCATTAATGCTTTTGGAAGTTTTTTTTTCTGTATTTTAACCATTTTTTTATTTCTTTTCTTGTTAGTTTACTGAAGGAGTATAACACTAACAATGCTTTTGATAAAAGTAAAAAATATTATTAATCTCTACGTAAAACATCATTTAATGCATCACCTAAAATATTAAATGCAAACATTAAGAGAGTAACAAAAAATGCAGGCACTAATAATAAATGAGGGTATGTTTGAAAAGTTCGAGTACCAGATCCTGCATATAACATCTGACCAAAAGAAGCAGCTGGCGGCTGCACTCCTACTCCAAACCATGTAAGGACAATTTCTGAACCCGCAATAGCACCCAATGAACTAGAAATTAATAAAATTAACAGATTTGAAATATTTGGTAACAGATGACGAAAAATAATTCTTTTCTGTTTCATGCCTATAGAGCGTGCCGCCATAATAAAGTCTTTTTCTCTCAATGACAAAATTTGTGAACGAATGAGCCTTGCACTACTGACCCAAGAAAATAATGAAAGAGCAAAAAAGATAGTTATATAAGAAGCAGCACCTGAAGCTTGAAAATCATTAATAAAAGTATTGCTATCTATCCAAATGCTTATTTGATCAATTTTAGGACTCAGTGCTGCATTAACTAAAATTAGCAATGGTAATCCTGGCAAAGAAGCAAATACATCACCAATTCTCATTATAATTGTATCAGTAGTTCCTCCCCGATAACCTGCTATTAAACCTAAGGCTGTTCCCAAGATTAAAGAACCACTGACAATAACAGCAAAAGTAACAATAAGAGTAGTTCTTATTGAATAAAGAACCCTACTATACATGTCCCTGCCTAATCGATCGGTACCAAGCCAATGATCTTGACTTGGTCCTTCAAGTGACCGCTCTAAGTTTTGCTCAGTATATGAATATGGAGCAATTATGGGAGCAAAAATTCCAGCAGAATACATAACTATAATTATTATTAAAGAAATCATGCCTAATTTCTTTTTTATTAATCTTTTGAAAAATACATTCCAATTACCGCCAGTTGATATCTTATAATTTTCTTCTAAAGTATCGACATGTTTGTTATTTTTCGAATCATCAAGAAATGTCATCCATCTATACCTTCATCTAATTGAATTCTCGGATCAATCTTTGTATACAATAATTCTACTATTAAATTAATAATTATAAATACTGTAGATAAAATTGCCGTCATTGCTAAAATAACATCATAATCTCGACTTTTAACAGCTTCAAATGTAAACCTTCCAATGCCGGGAATTCCAAGAAGTACTTCGACAAAAAAAGCTCCTTCTAAAATACCTACAAGTGCAAAACCAATAACAGTAACTAATGGCAATAGTGAATTTGGTAAAATGTGGCCTAGCATAACTTTTGTATCACTTAATCCTTTTGATTTTGCAGTAGTTATATATGCTTCATTTTTAATTTCCAATGCAGTTATGCGAACTAATCTAGCTACTCCTCCAAATCCACCGATAGACAGTGCAAATACTGGAAGATATACATGGGGATTTAATATTGGTATTGCAATCACTTCGTATAGCCAATAAATATCAAATATGCCTCCTTCCCAACCTCCTACAGGCAATAGGCTCCAATGCACAGCAAATAACCAGAGTAATGGAGGAATTATTACAATAACTGGAATAGCTCTAAAAAAAAGTAGCAAGCTGACGATAAAAGGATCAATCCAAGTATTATGTAAGCTTGCTGCCATCAATCCTAATGGAATACCTAACCCAAAAACAACTAATAAAGCAAGCATGCCTAATTGAGCAGAAATCCACATTTTTGGAAAAATCAATTCTGAAATTGAATATCCCTGATATATATATGATTCTCCAAAATCTCCTTTTGCAGCACTAGACAGCCATTTAAAATATTGTATCAAAATTGGCTTGTCGAGACCCTTTTCTATTTTTACTTGTTCAAGTAAAATTGGATTTCTAATTTGTCCTGCAGCAACTGAAACAGGATCTCCAGGTCCCAGCCTTCCTATTAAGAAAGTAAAAAAAGTAACGACCAATATTATAAATGGTATCCAAAGCAATCTTTTAATAGTATAGACAAGCATGTCTTATTTTTCCTGCAATGAAGCAAACCGCAATCTTGGAATAATTATTGATGGCTCAAGCCAATTTTTAAGTCTATCACTCACAACATAATGGGTAACAGAAAAATAAGTTGGTATCCATGGAACATCTCTCACTATCATCCTTTCAGCTTCTTGATAATACTCGACTCTTTTTAAAGAATCAGTTTCGATTCTAGCTTTCTCTAATAAATCATCAACTTCAAAATTTGAATAATTTTCATTATTTTCTGCTGATTGAGAATGAAATTTTAAGTCAAGAATATTCTCAGGATCAGGATAATCCAAAATCCATCCAATACTATACATTTGCATTTTTTTTAAATCAAGATCAGCAAAGAA
The DNA here is from genome assembly GCA_003228125.1 of Chloroflexota bacterium. Classification (GTDB taxonomy): domain Bacteria; phylum Chloroflexota; class Dehalococcoidia; order UBA2979; family UBA2979. Next base: position 17,974 of record QGNP01000009.1, read on the forward strand.
TGACGCTGCATCAGTTTGTCTAATATTAACATTAACACCTAAATTAGTTTTCCATTGCTCTACGTATGCTTGAATATCAGTTGATCCTTCAGCTCCTGCACCAATATCACTGAAGACAATAGTTGGCAAATTTTCTGCACTACCATATTTCGATCTTGAAAGATATTCACGTGCTTTTTCTGGATTAAACGAATAAGTTTTTATTGAAGAATCATATCCAAACATACCCGGAGGCAATATTCCGGTTGCTTGAGGTGTCATCCCTTTAAAAGTAAGATCAGTGACTTTTTTTATATCTATTGCTGAAGCAAATGCTTTTCTAACATTAACATCATCAAAAGGGGCCTGGTTAATATTAAGCCCTATATAAGAAGTTGTAAAAGAAGTACTTTGCTTATATAACTTATTTAATTTTTCATTAGGATCTAACACTCTATCAATGTCAGAAGTAGATATATAAGCTACATCTACTTCACCATTTTCAAATCTAGTAAGAACCGATCCTCCCGAAAGCTGATATTCTACCATTTGAATATTAGGAACTCCTAAATGATAACTACTATTAGATTCTAAAATAATTTTTTCACTTAATCGCCATTCTTTGATTTTATAAGGCCCGGTTCCATTAGGTTTTCTAGTCCAATTTCTTGGGTTTGCTTCAATCTGCTGGTAATCAAGAACAAAGGCTGTGGGATAAGATAATTTAGCAAGAAAATATGCTTTGGGGCTATCAATGGTAATCTCAATTGTAGACTTATCAATGACAGTAATTCCAGAAATAGATGAGGCTAGGCCAAATCTTTTTTCTTTGAAACCTATGATGTCAGCTAAATAGGTTAAAGATGTATTAGAATTAAGCTCTGGTGATGCCGCTCTTTCAAAAGACCATTTTATATCATCGGCAGTTACTTTTCGCCCACTATGAAAAAAAATATTTTCACGTAATTTAAATCTATAAACTAGTCCATCTTCACTAATATCAAGTGATTCAGCTAAATCTAAATTTATTTCTAATGCTGGAGTTATTGTTACTAAGCCACCATATATTTCAGATGCATATTGAGCAGAATTTGCATCTCCCATTAAATGTGGATCTAATGTATTTGGTTCTGAGCCAGCTAGCTTAAGTATGCTAGCTGGCTCAGAACCAATATTTTGTATATTTTCAACTGGCTGTTGATTAGTAATTCTTAATAATAAAGTAAGACCAAAAACAATGCCTACTAATACAGTTAAAATTGTTAATAATAGAGCAAAAAATTTTTTAGAATTCATAATAATTTTATCCTAAACTACGCATGTAAATTATGATTGTCTTTCATCTTCATTAATTGATAATTGCAACTCGTCCAAATATTTTTGATCAACAAAACTTGGAGCTCCAGTTAAAATATCTGCAGCAGTTTTTGTTTTTGGAAAAGCGATAACTTCTCTAATGTCAGATTCTTTTGCTAAGATAGCAACTAATCTATCTATGCCTGGTGCTATTCCACCATGTGGAGGAGCCCCATAACTAAAAGCTTGTATCATATGTTCAAATTGCTCGTATGCAATTTTTTCGTCAATGTCCAACCGTTTTAACACTTTTAAGAAAAGATCTGCTTGATGTATACGTATAGAACCTGAACCTACTTCTTGTCCATTACAAACAATATCATAAGCATGCGACCTAACTTGTCCAGGATCATTATCTATAAGATGTATGTCTTCTTCAAATGGCATTGTAAATAAGTGATGCATCGCAGTCCATCTATCTTCTAATTTATTAAATTCAAACATAGGAAATTCTGTTACAAAACAAAAACTCAGTTTGTCATAGTCGATTAAGTTCATTAACTCAGCACTTAAAACTCTTATCTCACTTAAAATATTTGATGTTACGCTTACTTCATCTGCGCTTATTAAAATTAAATCACCTGCCTCGCTTTTCATTTCCTGTATTAAATTTTCTAATTCATTTTGTGAAAGAAATTGCTTTAACAATGAATCAACTTGATCCATTGATGGGTTATTGATATCAATTTGATGGTCTAATGAAATGCTTGCAACTCCCTTGGATCCATATTTAATAGCTATCTCATTATATTTTTTAATTTGTTTCTTTGATAGCGTGCTGCCATTTGGGATATTAATTGCTCGAATTCGCTTTTTGTCATCGATCATTTTTTTAAAAATTATAATTTCAGTATTAAGAAATATTTTCTTTAAGTCATGGATTTCAATTCCAAATCTTAAATCTGGCTTATCAGTGCCATATTTTTCAATGCATTCATTGTAAGTAATGCTTGGAAATTTCTTAGGAATTGAAAATCTTGGAGTTAACTTATCAATCATTTTAGTAAATAGCTCTTCTATCAACATTAGAATATCTTCTTGTTCAACAAAGGACATCTCGATATCTAATTGAGTAAACTCAGGTTGACGATCTGAACGTAAATCTTCATCACGAAAACATCTTGCAATTTGAAAATATTTCTCAAATCCTCCTACCATCAATAACTGCTTCCATTGTTGAGGAGACTGTGGAAGTGCATAAAACTTACCAGGATGTACTCTACTTGGAACCAAATAATCTCTGGCTCCCTCTGGAGTAGCAACATTTAATATAGGTGTCTCAATTTCAATAAATTCCTTACTAGAAAGAAAATTTCTAATAAAATGAGTAACATTGTGCCTAAGTTTTAAATTATTTAACATTTTTGAACGTCGCAAATCAAGATACCTATATTTCATCCTATTTAATTCATCAATATCTATGTCTTCATTAATAGGAAAGGGTGGTGTGTTTGATTTATTAGATATGGTAATTTCTTTTGCAATCAATTCTATTAGTCCAGTTTTCATTTTTTTATTCTCTGTCCCCTTTTGTCTTATCATTATTGTTCCATGAACAATAATGACCCATTCATTTCTTATTCTACTAATGTTGTCAGCGCTAATATTTAATTCCTCATTTCTTAAAACAATTTGAATAATGCCTGAAGAGTCCCTCAAATCTATAAAAGTTAAGCCTCCATGATCTCTTCTGCGTGACACCCAACCTGCAAGAGTTACATCTTTATTGATACTTGAAGAATCTAAATTACCACACATATGAGTTTTTAACATTTTGACTACCAATTTACAGAAACATTATTAAAATAAATTCTAACCTTCTCTTGATTTTTGTTCATCAATAATGTGATCCTTTTATCGAATAAAAAAATCTAAGTACAAAAGAAAGAAAATAATAAATTGATTAAAAACATTGATCACCTAGAACCAATTAGCATTTATCTGCATATACCTTTTTGTAAAAAGATTTGCAATTTTTGTGATTTTAATGCATATGAAGGAATTGATGATTTAATTGATGATTACGAAGTTGCCTTAATTAACGAATTAGCTATTTGGCTACCAATGCTTTCAAATAAAAAAATTGTGTCGATTTTTATTGGTGGTGGCACACCTAGTAGATTAGATGCACAAAAAATATCAAATATCCTTACATTTATTAATCAGTCGACAAATGTTGATCCATTGTCTGAAATTACGATCGAAGTTAATCCTGATGATATTCCAGATTGGGATTTAAATGAACTAAATAAAAGCGGAGTAAATAGGCTTTCAATAGGAATTCAATCATTTCAAAATGATGAACTTGAATTATTAGATCGAGCATACACAGCTGATTTTGCAAAAAAACAAATTATTAATTTAAAAAAATCTGGCTTTAATGATATTAACTTAGATTTAATGTTTGGCCTAGTTAATCATTCAATGGAAAATTGGATATCTACACTAGAGCAAGCAATTGAACTAATGCCTACTCATTTATCATGTTACGCATTAGGAGTAGAAGATGGAACTTTACTAAATTATAGAATTGAAAAAGGTGAATTACCATCGCCAGACGACGATCTGGCTGCTAGTCAATATGAATTTACAATGAAAAGATTGCTAGATGCCTCATTCTCTCATTACGAAATATCTAATTGGTCATTGCCAGGAATGAACAGTGTACACAATAGTTCATATTGGAAAATGCAAGAATATCTTGGTGTTGGTGCAGGATCTCATTCATTTGTTGCTAATAAAAGATTTTCAAACATCAAGAATCCACGTGAATATATAGAAAAAATTATGAAAATAACTGAAAGAAGAAAAAATAACAACAAGGTGAAAATGCTCCAAATAAGTGAAGGTGAAGAAATTACAGCTGAAACAATAATCAAAGAGGCTATGATCTTTGGCTTAAGAATGATTGAAGGAATTTCTATTAATGAATTTTATGCTAAATATAAAATAGATCCAAGGATAAAATTTAATAACTCAATATCTATTAATAAAAAAAGAGGGCTACTCATTGAATCAGATAATAATATCAAACTCTCACAACAAGGACTGCTTTTATCAAACGAAGTATTTGCTGATATCATTTAACAATAGAAAAAGATAGGGCAATAATGTTTGTAATAGCTACAGCAGGACATATAGACCATGGAAAAACAACTCTCGTCAAACGATTGACTGGCATAGATACAGACAGACTACCAATCGAAAAAGAAACTGGCATGAGTATTGATTTAGGTTTTGCACATTATCAATCAAAAGATGGCAAATTAATCTCTATCATTGATGTTCCAGGACATGAAAAATTTATTCAAAATATGATTGCCGGCATGCATGACATTGACCTTGCCATACTTGTTGTTTCTGCTGGCGAAGGAATCAAACATCAAACAATTGAACACCTTGATATTATTCATATGCTAGGTATTAAGAAAATAATAATCGCAATCACCAAATGTGATATTTATAATGATCATAAAATAATATCTAATTTAGAAAAAGAGCTTAAGGCCAATTTAGATTCAAGGACGGAATATAAAAAATCTAATTCAATTCAATATATTAAAATAAATGATGATGAATCTATCAAGCATCTTTCAAGTATGATTGACAAGCAATTAATAAATACTAAACCAAAGCATGTGCAATCAAAACCTAGAATGTCAATCGATCGAATTTTCACTCTGAAAGGATTTGGGACTGTAGTTACAGGAACATCGACAAATGGCAGCTTTCATGTAGGCGATGAAATTGCAATAATGCCGCAAAATATCACTTCCAAAATAAGAGGACTGCATGCAAGCGGACAAATAATTAAAATATCAGAAAATGGATCCAGGTTAGCTATAAATTTGCAAGGAATAAAAAAGGAAAGCTTAGATAGAGGCAATGTAGTAAGGCTCATCAATGACTTAACAAGTACTACTCGATTTGATGCATCATTAATGAACATATCGGATAAAATAATCAGTCATAATAAAAAAGTTAATTTGTACATAGGTACAGCAAATTGTGAAGCCAGAATTAAAATGTTCGACAATGGTTTACTGAAAAATAATACAAAAGGATTTTGTCAAATTCATTTGTCTAATTCTCTTTCAATAAATCAATTTGATAAATTTGTTATTAGATTTTCTGGTAAAACAATTGGTGGAGGAGAAGTATTAAGAGTCAATTCAAGTAAATACAATAGCAATAATAACCACGAAGTACATAAACTTATTGAAATTGAAAATAGAAATTTCAAAGCTATAATATTAGATAGAATTCAACAAGCTGAGCCAACTACTGTAAAAAAAATATACTTAGATTTAGAAGAAGAAAAGATTATTATTGATAAAGCTATCAAAGATTTATATTTAAATAAAATAATTCAAATTTTCACTGATGATAAAAAAGAAATTATATATTCAGCAACAAAAATTTACTTTTTTGAAAAAAAAATTATAAATATAATCAACTCTTTTCTTAAACAAAATGCTATTAAAAAGGCAATGCCATTTAAAGATCTAGCAAAAAAAATAAAAATTAATGACTATGTTCTGCAGAAAATATTATCTAGCATGAAAGAAATCAATATATTAAATTCTTTAGAAGTAACCCTTGCTAGTTATCAAAATCGATTGACAAACAATCAACTAAAGATATTAAATGAAGCTGAAATGACTATAGAAAAATATGAATTAAATCCAAGGAATATTCAATTCAATAAAGAAACAATTTCATTATTAAAAGAATCAGAGCGTATTAAGCAAATAGGCCCCGGAGTCTTCTTAACTAATTTTAACTATATAAAAGCATGTGAAATAATTAGTCATAAAATCAAAGAAAATGGAACAATAACATTAGCGGAATCAAGAGACATCTTAAAAATAAATAGAAAGTTAACGCAATTAATTCTTGAAACTATGGACAAAGATAGAATTACAGTTAGAAAAGAAAATGTCAGAATATTATTAAATTAAGAATTCTTAAAGTTAATTTTAGATAAGAATTTCTGAAAATCACCCTCGTCCCATGCAACTAATAACTGAGCTGCAATGGCTATACTAGAATACGTTCCAATGATAATTCCAACAAACATAGTAACTAAGAATTCTCTAATAGTAGGCCCACCAATAAATAGCAGCGTCATGACTGTAATTAATAATGTAATGGAAGTATTCAATGATCTTGCCAGAGTTTCAATCAAAGCTGTGTTGACATTTTGTGAAAGTGTATTTAATGGATTTCTTTGAATATTCTCTCTAATTCTGTCAAAAACAACAATGGAATCATGGACAGAAAATCCTAAAATAGTTAGTAATCCAGTAATAACCATTAAATTAACTTCAAAATCCCAAAACTTGCCCATCAAAGAGAAGGTTCCTACTACAATAATTACATCATGAACTAATGCAATTATTGCTGCCAAAGCATATCTAAAAGGCCTAGGCATCTCACTAAATGCATACGCAACATACCCCATAATAAACAAGGTTGTAATAAGTACGGCAATAATTGCATTACGAACAGCAACTTTAGAAACAATTGGGCTAACAGACGAAAATTCCAAAACATCAAAATCGCCGAAGTTATTATAAATAGCTAATTCTATTACAGAACGTTCACCTAAATTAACATCGATCTTTCTTTCAGGAAGCTGATTGGATTGATAATTAATTCCATCAGTAGCCACTAAAAAAACAATTTTATCTTCGTACAAAATAGAATAGGTTTGATCACTGGGATTCCCACCACAACTTAGTGAAGGTTCTCCAAGAACATCTAATACTGTACCAGCAGCAACATCAAAAGATGCACCCCCTAATTGAGCACTGCACATCGGCGCAGCAAGTAAATTAATTTTTTGAACCTCTTTTAGAGACGATTGAAAGGCATCTCTAAGCACAATAACTTCTTTAGTGCCATCTTTATTTCCTGCAGTTACTGTTCCAATAGCTTCTATATTTTGAGGCTCATTGACGCTTAATGATTGACTGCTTTGTGAAGCCCCAGAAAATGTAAATGCATTCTGTGGAACTTCTAAGGTTTTAGTTCGAATTAAATATTGATACTTATCATTAGCTGTCAATGAAGACTGTATGCGTGCTTCAGAATGCCCTAATTCATCATACAATTCACGCAAACTTGCCTGATCAATATTTTCCTCAGTAGAAATGAGCATAGTTGTTCCAGAAGAAAAATCTATTCCAGGAACAAGTGCCGGAGGTATAAGCAACATAATTAGTGAAGCAAAAACTAATAACAAGCTCACTATAAAAAAATAGATTCGAGATTTAACAAAATTTAAATTCATAAATCCTCACCAACTATTTTTCTCACATATCTTATTTTACCCAAATAAAATAAGATTGTTTTAGTAAATAAAAGAGCAGTAAACATTGAAATAATTACTCCAATTGCAAGAGTAATCGCAAAGCCTTGTACCAGAGGAGCACTGAATGATCCCATGCCAGGCAATACAATGCCTCCACCTAATGAATATAAAATCAAACACGTAATTAGAGTTGTTGCATTAGAATCTCTAATAGATGGCCATGCTCTATCAAATCCAGCTTCTAAAGAATTAACAAAGCTTCTTCCTAATCGCAATTCTTCTTTCATTCTTTCAAAAATAAGAATATTGGCATCCACAGCCATTCCAACTGATAAAACAAAAGCTCCAAGACCAGCTAAAGTCAAGGTAATTGGCACTAGCTTAAATATTGCTAAAGTAATTACAGAATATGACAACAAGGCAATGACAGAAACTGCACCCAGAGCACCATAGTATAAAACCATAAATAAACATACTAAGACTAAGCCAAGCTGGCCAGCAATCAACGATCTATTAATTGAATCTTCTCCTAAAGTTGCGTCAACGCTTTGTTCAGAAAGTATCTGTAAATCAACCGGCAAAGAACCTGAATTTAATTGAATCACTAGCTGCCTAGCACGTGCAATCGATAATCCTGTAATCTGCCCTTGAGCAACTATAGTTGAATTTACTGTTGGAGCAGATAAAAGCTCTTTATCTAAAAATATAGCCAAAGGTTTACCAATAATTCTTGATGTAACTTGTTTAGATATTTCTGGTCCTTCTTTATGCCATTCAAATACAAGTGCTGGATTACCTAATTGATCAGATCCAACATAAGAATTTGCCTTCAACAAAGAGCCTTCCATTGCTATAATTTTATTATCAATCTCACCATAAGCTTGAACAAATGTACCGCTTTCATCACATGACTCAGAAGCAAAAAGAGCAGTTGAAGCCGGCTCACAAAATTTTAATTTAGCAGTTCTTCCTAGTAAATCCCTGGCTTCACTCGTGCTTAATCCAGGCAATTGAATAGAAATTTTCTTCTGGTCTTGCTGTGTAATTTCTGCTTCAGAAACTCCTGAACCATCAACTCGTTTACGTAAAATTTGAATAGTGCCTTCTACAACAGAGTCGACATCTCCGTCAAAATTTTCTGGAAAAATGGCTTCAAGTAATAACCGCGTACCACCTTGTAAATCTAATCCTAGTCTTAATGAATTTCTTTCAAATCCACTAATTGAAATACCACCTGCATCAGGCCACATTACTGAATCAGGAAGCCAAGATGGTGCAGATTTTGGTATAAATAAATAACTAGAAAAAGCTATTATGAAAAAGGAGAAAATTAGACTTAATAAATTACGAGTAAACATATTTAGACTTTCTAATTTATCATTATATCTTGTAAACTACTAAGAACACTATCATCAGTTATCAGTCTTTCAACAACTTCAGGATAAGAATATATAAATATTTCTTTATTCAATTTTAACTTTAATAAACTTATACCATTTTCAGTAATAAAAATATCATCTATGACAGCAATGATCCCGCCAGAAATGACTACCTTGTTATTTTTTTTCAAAGATGACATAGTTTTCTTTTTCTTTTTTTGATCATTCATTACAGGCCTTAGAAGGATAAAATAAAAAGCAATCATGATTATTAATAAATATAAAAATTCCATATTATCCTTCTAAGTGTCTAATAATTTTATTCATCATCCTGAACCCAATCAGTTCCATTTAATTTTAAAAGAGAATTCGGATCTCGAATCTTATCAATATATAATGTTCCATAAAGATGATCAATTTCATGTTCTAGTACTTGAGCCAATAGATTATTAACTGCATGCATCTTAATTTTTTTATTTTTTTCATTGACTGCTTCAACAGTAATTTCCATGCATCTCTCTGGATTGCCTCGATAACCAGGAACAGACAAGCATCCTTCATTATCAACAATTCTTTTACCCTTTATTTTTTTAATTTCTGGATTAATTATTGCAAATGGTTCATTTCCAGGAATATCTATAACAGCAATTGCCAAATTTATTCCAATTTGTGGAGCAGCTAATCCAACGCCCTGAGCCTTTGTCATTGAATAAAACATGCTTTCAATCAACAATCTTATATTTCTATCAATAGATTTAACTTGCTTGGCTTTTTTTCTTAAAACTGGATCTCCAAGATATCTTATTGGACGAGCAATCATTTTTCCCTCAATTAATTTATGTCTGCAGGATTAATATCAATTTGCCAACCTACAGGAATTATTATATCTTTAATTAAAAAATTAACATCTTTTCCTTTTAAAAAAATATTCCATCTATACTTATTATTAATTGTATCTTTTTGTGCTTTAATTGGTCCTAATATTTTAATATTATTTTTATCAATTTTTTTATCAAGCTCCTTATAATATCTATTTACTTCTTCAGCAGCATAACTACCATTTATATGCTTAAATTCAAATTTTATTAATTGGAAAAATGGCGGATATTCATACAAAGATCTCCACTGTAATTCAGAAGAATAAAAATTATCAACTTGTCCAGATACTGCTTGTTGTATAGTAGTGTTTTTTGGATTAATTGCTTGAATTAAAACCCTACTCTCAGAATCATTGGAATCAACAAAATCAATTGTTTCTAATAATAATTGGAATAGTTTTTCTTTTGATTTATAATCATATTCATTTTCATTATGATCCGGTAACAATAAACAAACAAACTTAGCATCTTTCAGCTCATTTATTTTTAATATTTTTTGAGTACCGACTACTATATCAGCATTTTTAATTGCTTCACTGAGTCTATCCAATGAACCATATTCAAACATTGAATCACTATCTAAACGTATCACATTTGTATTTGGGATTTTTTGTTTTAAAATATTTGTCACCATTTGAGTGCCAGCCCTTAAGGGGATATATTCACTTCTGCAAAATTTACATGAAGATAAAATAGTTTTTTTATGTCCGCATTGATAACAACATAGCAAAATGCCACTATCTTTAATATTAGTAGAAATTTTTAATGGAGACATAGGAGAAGCGCATTTAGAACAATAAACTTTTGCGCCACATTTACATGCAAGATATCTTGCAAACCCTTTTCGATTAATCAAAATTATACTTTTAATATTTTTTTGAAAATTTTCTTCAATATATTCAATAATTTCTTCTGATACTATATCTTTTGGATGTACAACATCACTAATTTGAATATTTGAAGTTACTGTTTTATGCCAGGCACGATATTTTCCTGAAGTCTGCAATATTTTTTTGATTTTGCCTGGTATATTAATTCTCTCAATATAGCCTTGATAAGACTTAAGCCATATTTCTGAATTAAATGTTGAAGTCAGATAAACAATAGTTATATTAAATTCTTTAGATAAATAATCTGCAATTTCACGTAAATCATATCTTGGCGCAGAGTAATTATTTTTATAAGAAAAATCAGCAGCATCATTAATTATTAATATTTTTAAATTAGTAATTGGTAAAAAAATACCGAATTTTGTCGATAATATTATATTATGCTTATTTGATTCAATATCGTCCCTAGTATCAAAGAATTTTTTTTTAGTAAAATCAGAATTTATTGCAATCATTTCAGAACCAAAAAAAACTTTGAATCTATCATACAAGGCATTTATTTGTGAAATTTCTGGGCACACAACTAATGCTTTAGAGGAACTGCTTGCAATGTCTTTTAATAAGTGAAGACAAATCTCTCTTTTGCCGGCATTCCGTGGTCCATAAAGAACAAAAGATTTGCCTAAATTTTTATCCACAGATTCTTGAATTTTATTAAATGCCAATTGTTGATTTTTTAAAAGATTGGTATCAATTTTTTTGTTAGTTATGCTATCTTGGAATTGATTTTTTGTTTTAATATCAATGTCAATAAATTTTATTAATCCATTTTTAAATAAATATTCCAATGCGAGCTTAGAATTATTTCCATAAAGATTATATATAGATTTTATATAGATATATGACTCTATGAAATTTGATTCCTCGATAAAAAAATCAAGTAATTTTTTACCGGTTTTTTCAATTGAATTAGCAGTGAGATTCCAAATAGAATCATTATTTAATTTATTACGATGAAATTGGAAATTATTATCTTTTGTATTTTTACTTATAATCAATAAACTAACTAACTTATTAACTATCCTGGATGTAAATAATTTAATTGCTTCATCGCAATCAACTATTTTATTTTTATTAAAATATCTAATACTTGCTGCAATCTTAGTCTGTTTGCTGCCTAAATTATTTTGTAAAAAAAACATTAAAGATTCTGTACTGGTCTTAATTTCTACAGCTTTTTGAGTTCTGGTTTTATGAATTGCATATGGCAATCGATATCCTTTTTTTAATAAACCATATTCAATCAATTGTTCAATGTTACTATCAAATTTTACAGGAAATTTTTTTTTTAATTTTGTCATATCTACTGAATTATTATCAATCGATTTATATATAGACATTAGTTCAGTAGATAAAGCATCACTATTATTACCAACTTTTCTAACATGCACTTTAGGTTTTTGATTAATGCCTGGTGGCAACATCATTGAAAATGTTTCCCAGGCAGGAGATAAATAGTAATTTAAAATCCATTTACCTACTTCTAAATTAAATTTAGGAATAGGACGTATGTCTTGAATGATGTCTTCTACAGGTCTTGTTTTTCCACTAAATCCAGGTAGATCAATGGGGCCTTCAACTATTATCCCTTGTAACATTCTTTTAGCAAATGGAACAAAAACGACATCTCCTGCATTAAGATTCATTTCATTTTTTATGTGATAACTAAACAACATTCTTGTAGGCCTGCCAGTGTTAACTGCAACCCTCACATATTTTCTATCGGAAAAATGATTAATTATTTTCTCTTTGAATTTAATATTCAATTTTATTACCAAAGACTATTAATAAATAAAAAAGATAAAAAAGAAAATGCGACTATTTTTTTTGTTTTAATCGAGCAGATTTACCAGTTCTGCCTCTTAAGAAATAAAGTTTTGCTCTACGCACTTTACCGCTTTGAAGAAAATCTACTTTTTCAACTCTATTGCTTTGCAAAGGAATTGTTCTTTCAACTCCAACACCTGAGGCTATTCTCCTAATAGTAATACTGCCATCTGTTCCATTACGTCTTCTAATAACAATACCTTCGAATGGCTGCAGTCTTTCTCTTTCACCTTCTACAATTCTATAATAAATCCTAACCTGATCTCCGGGTCGAATATCCTTCATATGAGGATTTGCATTAATTGCAAGTTTGTCTAAAAAATTTTTATTCATGAGATTATCTACTTCTATTACTTTCTTATTATTTTAAATAACTATACTCACCTATAAATTATTGTACGTTTCGTCATTACTTTCAACTAACCATTTTTTTTCTTCGCTACTTAATTCTATTTTTTTTAATAAATCACTTCTGCGTAACCCAGTTTGAACTATACGTTGCTTCCTGCGCCATCGATTAATTTTTTTATGATCTCCAGACAATAACACTTCTGGAACTTCAAGTCCAAAAACAGATGATGGCTTAGTATACTGCGGATACTCTAGTAAATTATTAGAAAATGATTCTTCTAAAAGTGAATCAGGATCCCCTAGTGCTCCTGGAATTAATCTAGTAATAGCATCGATTACTGCTAACGAGGCTATTTCACCTCCAGAAAAAATTACATCTGCTAAAGAAATTTCTTGATCAACTGAATGATTAATTACTCTTTCATCAATCCCTTCATATTTTCCACAAATAATAAGTATATTTTTTTTAGTAGCTAATTCTTTTGCAACTTCGTAATTAAATTGTTCTCCTAATGGAGTCATGAGGACAACATGCACATCATCTGATTGAAGACTAGAAATTTCATTAATAGAATTTATTAATGGTTCGGCCATCAAAACCATTCCTGGTCCACCACCATAAGAAGTATCATCAACTTGCTTGCGTTTTCCTTTACCCCATTTTCTAAGATCGTGTATCTCAACGTCAATAATATTTTGCTCAACAGCACGTCCAAGAATAGAGGAATTAAGAGGACTGGAATAAAAATCAGGAAAAAGGGTTAATACGTTAATTTTCATAAAAGTGGCTCAATATGCACATCATCATTTTTACCATTTACTTGCATTAGTAAATGATCTAATAAATCAATAACTAAGACAAGGCTTTCACTAGCACCATTTAAACTTCCAGGCAAATTAATAATTACAGTACTATTTAATATGCCAGCAATACTCCTGCTTAATAGAGAAAATGGATTGATATCATGCCCCTTCATCCTCATGAATTCAGTAAGTCCAGGAATTTCTAAGTCAATAACTTCTCTTGTAACTTGCGGAGTTATATCTCTTTTAGATAATCCCGTACCTCCAATTGTTAAAATCAAATTAGCACTTTCCAAATCCTTATTTGACCATTTAATTAATAAATCTTTTAGTAAATCATACTCATCTGGAATAATTAATTTATTAATAACTTCAAAATTATTAGATATTAAGTTATTTTTAATAGCTTCACCTGCAGTATCACTAAATTGATTATTTGAAATACGATCACTTAAAACAATCAAAAGAACTTTCCATTTATGCATTTAATAATCAATTCATTATCTAACATAAATAATTCTACTCGAAATTTAATGTTTATATCAATTCCTAGCAAATATTACTTATAGAAAAAATTAATACATTTCTTAGATAGTACTTGTAGCAATTCAATCTATTTGGTACTTTAAATGATAAGAAATGGGATTAAATGGGAGAAATACCCTACTATTCCCAATATATACTTATAAGGTTGTAACCGTGTATTTTTTTGGTTCATTTGAATATGTTTCTGATAGTCGAGGCAGAGTATCTATTCCCCCTAGATACAGATCTGCATTTTTAAAAGGAGTCGTTATCAAAGAAAGCCCTGATACATGCTTAGAACTTTATACTATTGAAGGTTTCGAAGAAGAAACATCAAAAAGGCTTGGCGATCATGCTAGCAATAGGAAAAAAGAGGGTAGACAAGTTCGTAGAAATTTCTTAGCTGGAGCTTTTGAGATCGATCTTGATTCTCAAGGAAGGATACTTATACCTCCCAAATTTAGAGAATACTTAGGTAATGAAAAAAATATTACTATTGTAGGATGTGGAGATTATATAGAAATTTGGCCATCAAGTAATTGGAATAATGAAAAATTAATTAATAAAAAAGATGAATAAAAAAATAACACATAAATCTGTTATGACTGAAGAAGTCCTATCTTCACTTAATCTTGAAACAGGAAAAACATATATTGATGCTACTGTTGGCGCTGGAGGGCATTCTAAAGCTATGCTTGAAAGATGTCCAGATATAAAATTGATAGCAATCGATCAAGATGAATCAGCAATATCCATCGCAAGTAATAATTTGAAAAAATTTAGTCAGTCTGTTTCTTTTTACAAAACAAACTTCGCAAACATAGAGCAAATTCTACGTTCTAATGAAATTAAAGAGGTAAATGGAATCCTGTTTGACTTAGGAACATCTCAAATGCAACTAAACGATCATGCAAGAGGATTTTCGTTCAAAGAAAAAGATCCATTAGATATGAGAATGAATCAGAGCCAAGAAATTACTGCAGAAAAAATATTAAATACCTTTTCAGAATACGAACTATTCAAAATAATCAGTCAATATGGAGAAGAAAGATATAGTAAAAAAATTGCTAGGGCAATAGTTAATCGTCGACCACTTAACAATACTAAAGATCTTACTAATATCATTTTATCAATATATTCAAAAAATAAGTCTAAAATACATCCGGCTACTAAAACATTCCAAGCGATTAGAATTGCTGTTAATAAAGAAACGGAAGTGCTAACAGAAGCTTTAAATAAATCTTTAAAATTATTAAAAAAACCCGGTGGAAGATTAGTTGTAATTTCCTTTCATTCGATAGAGGACAGAATTGTAAAAACTATTTTTAATAAAGAATCTGCTGCGTGTATTTGTACCAAAGAATTACCGATATGTGTTTGCAATCATGTTGCAACAATCAAAATCATTAACAAAAAAATTATTAAACCATCGATTAAAGAAATTCATAACAATCCTTCCTCAAGATCTGCAAGATTACGAATAGCTGAAATAATCAATAAAAGAAAGGCAAGCTAATGGTTTTAGCGATACCAAAATCAGAAAAAATATATTCTGATAATAAGAAAATATATAAAAAAACTAAAAATTCTAATAAAAAATTATTAAAACAAAATAATATTATGCCTTATATATTTATTTCTGTAGTTATTTGCATAATAGGAATCATCCAAGTCTATAACACCAATACACTCACAACTATAGGTTACGAAACAACAAATTTAAAAAAACAAACTAGCAATTTTAAAGCCGAAATAGCTGAACTTGAATCTGAAATAGCACAATTAGTTGACATAGATAGGATTAGAGATATTGCAACCAATAACCTAGGAATGATTGAACAAAAACCAATTATTTCACTTCGATCAACAATACCATTAGAAATAACTACTTTTGTCCCTGAAAAATATAAGAGCACCGTAATAAATAATGGTAATGAACTATTAAAAAACAACGACGCTAGTCATTTAATCAAGCAATTATTTGTTGATTTTGTAGGTTTGATAGGGAACGCAAAAAACCTAATACTTACTTTAATAAAATAGGGGAAGAAAAGAGGTAAAATTGTCGAACGAAATCAGTCGTTTGACTTGGAGACATAAGACCCTTTTCAGTATAATTATACTATTATCTATTACTTTAATAGGTCGACTTTTTTTTATACAAGTCATCAGCCATCAAAATTATATTGAGCAAGCAAATAATCTGCATTCTTCAACTCAAAAACTTAATGCAAGTCGAGGAACAATTTATGATCGCAATCATTATCCTTTGGCAACATCTATAAATACTTGGGATGTTTTTATAGATTCGTCAAAATTTAATACAAATTCAAATTTAAATGAAATTGAATTACTATGTTCTATTTTAGAAATAAAAAATTGTGCAAGTTTAACAAATGAAGCAATTCAATCAAATAACCAACTGCTGGTTAAAAGAAAAATAACTTTTACGAATATAAGCAAAATTAATCAATTAAATTTTAAAACAATATACTCAATAGATTCTAGCAAAAGAATATATCCTGAAAAAAATTTAGCGGGCCAATTAATTGGATATGTTGGACTAGATCAACAAGGACTATGGGGAATTGAAAAAGATTTTGATGAAATATTGTCAGGAAAAGCAGGCATAATTTATTCTGAAAAAGATCCATTTGGAAGACCTATTGTTTTAGGTCAAGAAACAATCAAAGAACCAACTGCTGGTAGTGACATTATTTTAACAATAGATAAATATATTCAAAGTTTTGCACAAAGTCATTTATTACAAGCAATTAATGAAAATAAAGCTGAGAGTGGCAGTATATTGGTAATGAATCCACTAAATGGAGAAATATTAGCAATGGCAAACTATCCAGAAATAAATCTTACAGATGACATACTAATGAACGACAATCTATCTAAAGATGCTAGAAATAAAATTATCAGCGATATATACGAGCCAGGATCAGTAATGAAACTAATTACATCAGCAATTGCATTTGATTTGAACCTAATTACACCAGAAACGACTTATGTAGATAAGGGATATGTCGATGTAGGTCCTCAGAGAATTCAAAATTGGGATTTTAATACATATGGCGAAACATCCATCAAAAATCATTTAATTCATTCATTGAATACTGGAGCTGTATGGATCGCGCAAAAAATTGGTGCTGAAAAATATTATAATTATTTAAAAAATTTTGGTTTTGGCACTACTACTTCATTGGGTTTATCTGGAGAATCAAGAGGCATATTAAGAACAAATGAATCATCAGATTGGTATCCAATAGACTTGGCTACCAATTCATATGGACAAGGCATAGGTGCTACGCCATTACAAGTACTTTCTGCAGTCAATGTATTAATAAATAATGGAAAGTTAATGCAACCAAATGTTATCAAAGAAATTCTCAATGGAATAGCAGCTAAACAATATGAACCAAAACAAGAATTAAGGGTCATAGGAGAAAATTCGTCTAAATTGATTAAAGAAATGATGTATGCAATTGTAAATGAAAATATATATCATCAAGCAAAAGTAGATGGTTTTAAAGCAGCTGGTAAAACTGGCACAACAATCAATATGATAAATCAAGAATATGATTGGGATTATACAATTGCGACCTTTGCTGGCTTTGTGCCCTATAATAAACCCGAGATATCAATTCTAGTCAAAATTGATTACCCACAAGGCAATAGTAACCTTGGCGGAGAAGTAGCAGCGCCAGTATTTGCAAAATTGGCAGCAGATATTCTTGAATATTTAGAAATTGCACCAATTAATGAAATGGTTAAATCAAAGTAAGAATTTAAATGAACAAATCTTTTATGTTGGATTCTCTTAAAAATATACTCATTAGTTCTTCTGGTCCTATTGAAAATTTTTCTAAAATTAAAATTAATTCAGAAGATATTTGCGAGAATGATATATTTCTTGCTCTTAAAGGAGAAAAAGATGATGGTCATAACTATATTGACAGGGCAATTCAAAAAGGTGCAAAAGGAATTATTTCTACACAAAAAACAATATTGAGTAAAAAAATTACACATTTTTATGTAAACAATGGGCTCCTAGCTCTCCAATCTTTAGCTAAAGATTGGAGAGCTCAATTTAAAGCTTTAGAAGTTATCGGTATAACTGGTAGCGTTGGAAAAACAACAACAAAACAAATAAGTGAAAAAATTCTAGCAACTAGTTACAATGTAATTAGTTCAAAAAAAAACTACAACAATGAAATTGGTCTTCCATTAACAATTTTAAATATAGACAAAAAGACTGAAATTGCAATACTTGAAATGGGCATGTATCAAAGAGGTGATATCAAATTGCTTACTGAAATCAGCAGTCCAAATATTGGCGCAGTAATTAATATTGAACCAGTTCACATCGAAAGAGTCAGAACAAAAAAAAATATTTTTCTTGCTAAGCAAGAATTAATTAATGGTCTATCAAAAAATGGTACTGCAATTATTAATAATGACGATCAATTAGTAAGAAAAATGAAAAAAAGTTTTGGAGGAGAATGTATTACATTTGGCATAGAAAAAAAATCTACTATTTATGCTTCTAACATAATTGATAAAGGATTAAATGGTTTTTCTTTTAATCTATATATAAATAATATCAATTTAAAAGAAATCAATATCAAGCAACCTGGGATTCATCTTTTGCAATGTTTTCTTGCTGCAATTGCTATTGGATATAAAAAACAAATAGAAATACCTAAAATTAAAAAAGCAATAGAAAAGTTTGAACTTCAAGAAAGACTACAAATAATTAAACTACAAAATAAAATAACAATTATTGATGATACTTATAATGCAAGTCCATCGTCCATGATAGGTGCTCTTAGATTATTAAATAATAATACTAACTATAAAATTGCCATTCTTGGTGACATGCAAGAATTAGGCAGCCTTTCTGAAAAATTACATAAGCAAGTTGCGCAAGTTGCACAAGAATGTACTGATGAAATAATTTGCCTTGGTGATAAATCAGAAATTATTTATAATGAATATCGAAAAAAAAGTTCAAATAAATCTACGCATTTTAAAATAAAAAAAGATTTATTGGATTATCTTAAAACTACAAAATTCCAAAATACATCAATACTTATCAAAGGTTCAAGATTTTTAAAAATGGAAGAGATAGTTCAACAATTGAAAAAAGAATCTATCGGAGATAAATATGATTGAAATAATTTTAATTAGTGGATCTGCTTTTGTTTTATCAGTAATGATTGGCAAGCCAACTATTAATAACTTAATAAAATTTAATATACTTAAAAATATTTCTCAAGAAATCGTTGGTCATCACCATTTAAAATCTGGAACACCGACAATGGGTGGCATTCAAATATTTCTCACCGTACTAATAATTACAGGTATCTTTAATCTCGAAAATAGACTTTCAATTCTTCTCCCTTTTACGGCTATTTTGATTGCCTTAATAATTGGTATCATTGATGACTTTCAAACTACCGTTTCAAATCACAGGATCGGTTTATCATGGAAAATAAAAATGACATGCATACTAATTCTTGCATTATGTATATCAGTAACTCTTTTTTACCAATTAGATGTCCAAAGTGTCAATCTGCCATTATTAGGTAAAAAAATGTTAAATTTCTATTACATTCCAATTGCAATAATTGTCATTTTTTTAACTACTAGCTCAGTTGCTATTACAGATGGCTTAGATGGTTTACTTGCAGGAACATCTGCTATAAGCTTTACTGCATTTGCTGCAATTGCTTTTATGCAAGGGCAGGAATATATTGCTACTTTTTCTTTTACGATGGCTGGATCAATACTGGGATTTCTCTGGTACAATGCATTTCCAGCAAAAGTATTTATGGGTGAAGCTGGAGCATTGCCTATAGGAATATCGCTTTCAATAGTCGCTTTAATGACTGGTCATTGGTTTTTATTACCTGTTATTGGCATAGTCTTCGTTTTAGAAGCCAGTTCTGCAATTATTCAAATTATTTATTTTAAACTTACAAATGGTAAAAGAATTTTCAAAATGACTCCTCTGCATCATCATTTTGAAATGATTGGTTGGAGTGAAACTCAAATAGTTATAAGATTTTGGCTTATTTCATTTGGTGGTGCAATGATTGGCATTGCATTAGCAATATCAATATAGATGAAAGAATAAAATGCTACCTAAAACATTTAAAAATAAAAAAATTGCAATTTTTGGACTAGGAATTGAGGGTATTGACTTAGTTAAATATTTATCAGAAGAAAAAGCAATAATAACAATTTTTGATCAAAAAGAAAAAATAAAACTAAATAAAGCATTTGCAGAAATCAAAAAATATAAAATAAATGCTTTTCATAAAGAAATTGATAATATTAATTTTAAAAATTTTGACTGGGCGTTTATATCACAAGGCATACCTTTGAATTCAACATATTTAGAACCTATTTATAATAATAATATTCCATTGTCTTCTATGACTGATCTATTCTTCAACAGATGCATATCTCCAATTGTAGGTATTAGTGGATCATCTGGCAAAACTACAACCACGTCCATGGTTGATTCTATTTTAAAAGAAGCTAATGCTAATTATTCTATAGGCGGTAATATTGGCATAGGATTATTAGGGTTAATAAACAAAATAAATAATGACACAAAAGTCATTACTGAGCTTTCGCATTCACAACTACAGCTTTTATCAAAAAATCCTTCTATTAGTTGCATTACAAATATCACTCCAAATCATCTAGATAACTTTAGCTGGGAAGAATATGTTTCCTTAAAGAAAAGAATTACAATTTTTCAAAATAAAGATGATCATTTAATTTTAAATAAAGAAGACACTGTTTCTAATCAATTTATTAATGAAACAAAAGCTCAGATAAGTTATTTTTCTATAAAAAATAAAGTGGAAAAAGGAGCTTATCTTGATAAAAATGGCTTTCTGTGTTCTGTTAATAATGATACAGAAATTCAAATTATGCATGTTGACGAAATCAAAGTTAGGGGAAAGCATAATATATACAATGCCCTTGCTGCAATTTCAATAACAAGCCTACTTAATATCGATGCAGTATCATGCAGGCAAGGGATTATTCAATTTCAAGGCGTTGATCATAGAATTAAAACTATACTGGTCAAAAATAACGTTGAATTTATTAATGATTCAATAGCTACGACTCCTGAAAGAACTAATACAGGACTTAAAGCATTAGATAAAGATGTAATTCTTCTTTTAGGAGGCAGGGATAAGAATTTAGAATTTGGTGATTTAATTGCCACAATACAAAAAAAATGTAAAGCAGTAATTGTGTTTGGTGAGTCTAGAAAAAAATTTATTCAAGAACTAACAAATAAAAAAATTACCATGTACGAAGAGCAGACCTTAGAAAAAGCTACAATACTAGCATGCAAAATTGCAATTGCAGGTGATTGTGTATTTTTATCGCCTGGGGCAACATCATTTGATGAATTTGAAAACTTCTCACAACGTGGAGATAAATTTAAACATTACGTGACCGATTTTTTTCAGATATCAGACAAAGGATAAAATGAATAACTTATCATACCAAAGTTACTCATTTAGTCAGCTACTAATCACAGTTGTTCTTATGCTTTTAATCATTGGAACTGTATCAATTTATTCAGCATCTTATGCTATTGGATACTTAGAATATCAAGATTCTTATTTTTTTTTAAAAAGGCATTTAATATATACAGGATTAGGATTGTCCAGTATGTATATTTTTTCAAAATTTGATTATAGGCTGCTAGCTAGATTAAGTCCTTTAATAATGATATTGGCAGTCATACTTTTATTTTTGACAATAGAGCCACATACCTCTATGGAAATTAATGGTGCAAAAAGATGGGTTAAAATACCATTCATTCCTTCTTTCCAGCCTAGTGAATTAAGTAAATTAGCAATCATTATTTATATTTCTGCATGGCTATCTAGTAGATCTGACAAAGACATAGAATCGTTACCTGCTTTAATTTCATTTATTATTACGATTGGTTCTGTTGGTTTTTTGATCATGCTAGAACCAGACCTTGGGACTACTCTATTAATTGCTGCTGTAACAGGATCAATTTTTTTTGTAGCTGGGGCAAAACTTTCTCACATAATTGCACTCTGCATTAGTTCATTGGTCAGCTTAATTATGTTGATTGCAGTAAAAGGATATGGCCTGACTAGAATTATGTCTTTTCTTTCAGCAGAATCCGATCCAAGTGGAGCAGGATATCAGACAATTCAGCTATTAATAGCATTTGGATCTGGAGGTTTAACTGGGCTAGGATTAGGATCATCTAGGCAAAAATTTTTTTATTTGCCAGCTTCACATTCCGATGGTATCTTAGCTGTCATTGGTGAAGAATTAGGTTTTATTGGTGTATTTTTAGTAATAATACTATTTTTAGTATTGGCTTGGCAAGGATTAAAAATAGCAAATAAGGCCTCGGATGAATTTGGATCATTGTTAGCTACGGGTATTTCTTTAATGATCATATTTCAAGTTTTACTTAATGTCGGAGGAATTAGTAGATCGATCCCTTTAACAGGAATACCGCTTCCCATGATTTCAAGTGGAGGCACTTCAACAATTATGACACTAACAGCAATAGGAATACTTTTATCTATCGATAAAAAAATTAAAAGGAATGATAAAAAAAGGAAAAATATTATAATAAACAATATACATTCAAACAGTCAAAAAGCACCTAGAAGAAAAAAATGAAAGAAAAAAATATCGTAATATCAGGCGGACACACAGGAGGACATATTTTTCCTTTAATCGCAATTTATAGTGCTTTGAAACAAAACAATTCATCAACAATGTATTTTTATGGTTCAAAAAATGGACCAGAGCAACAAATTGCAATTGATCATAAAATCAATTTTAAAAATATCAATCCTTCTCAAATAAGAACAAGAAATCCATTCAAGTTATTTTTAGGTATAATAAATTTCTACAAATCATACATAAAAGCTAAAAAATTTCTTATTGATGACAATCCAGAAATAGTAATAATTACTGGTGGATTTACTTCAGCTCCTGTAGGGTGGAGTGCTAAAAAATTAAAAATTCCATTCATTATTTATTGTCCAGATATAAAGCCTGGTTGGGCAATTAAATCATTAATTAAACATGCTAAAAAAATATATTGTTCGGTAGATGAATCAACTCAATTTTTTCCAAAAGATAAAACTATAGTCACTGGATATCCTCTCAGAAAAGAATTTTATTCTGACTCAATACTAAAATATAATAACCAGAGACAAGCTATCCCCGTCAAAACATTGTTAATAATGGGAGGTTCATTAGGTTCATATGAAATTAATGAATTTACTAAACAAAATTTGATTTTCTTATTAAGTCAATATAAAATCATTCACATATGTGGGAAAAATGACTATCAAAAATTAAACAGACGAAAAAATCAGCTGAATAATGAAACAAAAAGAAATTACGAGCTTTATGATTTTTCAAATGATATATCACTATTAATGGCAAAGAGCGATCTAGTTTTTTGTAGAGCAGGAGCTAGTATATTGGGAGAATTACCAGCAACAAGCCTACCAGCAATATTATATCCAGGACAATTTTCAGACCAAATATTTAATGCTCAATATTTAGAAAAAAAAGGAGCGGCAATAATAGTAAAAAATATTAATAAGCATGCACTTGATGTTATTAATAAGCTTTTAACAGACACTAAAAAACTCGAAAAAATGAAGGAAGCAATGAAATTAATAAATCCTGACAATGCATCTAATAAAATTGCAACATTAATTTTGGAATATATTAATGTTCAAAAGTAGCAATCTACCTAAAAATATACACTTTGTAGGCATAGGTGGGATTCATATGTCTGGAATAGCAAAGATTTTACATATGCGTGGACATAAAATAAGTGGATCAGATATCAATAATTCATCTATTACTGAGCATCTAAAATCAATTGGCATATTGATCTACAGCAGCCATGAAAGTAATAATATGCTTGATTCAGAATTAGCCGTATATACTTCTGCAATTAACTCAAAAAATCCAGAAATTATTTTTGCACAAAAAAATAATATTCCTATTATAAGTAGATCTCAAATAATCAATATAGTCGCAGAAAATAAAAAAATTGTTGCAATAGGTGGTTCTCACGGCAAAACAACAATCACCACTCTATTATCTTATATGCTATTAAAATCAAATTTAGAACCATTAGTATTATCTGGAGGTTTATCTGCAGATATAAGCAATGCATCAAGAAATAAAATAGAACATAAATATTTTAGAAAATTAGAAAATATTTATGATGGAACAGGCGAATATGCAATTATTGAAGCAGATGAATATAAAGATGCTTTTCTTCAATATAATCCATCAATACTATTAATAAACAATATTGATGATGATCATTTAGATTACTTTAAAACGACAGATCGTTTGAGAGAATCATTTTTAAAATTTGGAAATAGCTCGAAAAAAAATAGCTTAATATTTTTAAATAAGGACAGCGATGATGTAAAAAAAATAGGGACTGAATTAGAGAAAAATAATAAAACAATTGAGTACTACTCAATTGAAAACAAGGCTGACTGGATGGCAAAAAAAATTACAGGAAATAAAGATGGCACGACTTCATTTGAGTTATTATGGAAAAATAAAAAATTAGGATCAATAACCACAAATTTATCAGGAAGACACAACATTTTAAACCTTACTGCAAGCATTGCAATAGCAATGAAAATAGGAATAAGTTTTCAAGAAACTGCCGCAATTTTAAAAACATTTCAGGGAATACAAAGAAGGTTCACGACTCATCTTCACTCTAAAGAAATAGTTGTAGTGGATGATTATGCTCATCATCCAGTTGAAATTAAAACAACAATAGCTGCAGTAAAAATAAAGTTTCCTGGAAAAAAAATAATTGGATGTTTTCAGCCTCATACATTTTCAAGAACGAAGTATTTGCTTGATGGATTTATAAGCTGTTTTAAATATTTAGATGAGTTAATTATAGCTCCAACATATGCAGCTAGAGAAACACCTGATAAAGGTATAGAATCATCAACATTATCTTTATCAATTAAAGATCCCAGGAATGAAGTAGCGGATTCATTAGAAAATACTATAAAAATTTTAGAACCAAAAATTAAGCCAAATACAGTAATATTAATACTTGGAGCAGGTGATATATCAGAAATTGTTCCAATAATTAATGAAAAAATCAGAAAGAAATTTAATGAATAAAAAAATAAAGGTAGCAATCTTATTTGGAGGGCAATCACCAGAGCATTCAATATCTATTATTTCAGCAATAAATATTATGAATTCATTTGATTCAAAGATCTTTGAAGTGTATCCATATGCAATAACTACAACGAACAGATGGTTATCTTTAAATTCAACCAAAAAAAAATTAACTACTAATAAAAAAATTAACCATCATACACAAATTTTAGACTCACATTTGAATGAATATTTGGATACAAAAGATCAAATTACAAATGAATTATCTAGCTTAGATATAGTTTTTCCATGCATACATGGCAAATATGGAGAAGATGGTCAAATTCAAAAATTTTTAGAATCAATCAACATTAAATATGTTGGTAGCAATAGTGCTGCTAGCACTATTTGCTACGACAAATCTCTCACTAAAGCTTATTTTAAAAAACTTAAAATTCCTCAAACAAAATATCTTGCAATGGATGTAAGTGAAATTAAAAAATTAGAATTAAATATCACTAATGAATTATCATTTCCTTGCTATGTCAAACCAGCAAGAGGAGGATCGTCATTAGGAATAATTAGAGTTGAAAACATGATGGAGATTTATAAAAATATCCATCATGTAACAAAAATAGATACCAAAATCATTATCGAACAAGAGGTTACAGGCAAAGAGATCGAATGCTCTGTTATTGGAAATGGTAAAATAGAGTTTGCTAAAATTGGTGAAATAAAAAATCCTAATAAATTTTACGATTTTGAGCATAAATATGCTAACAAAGAAGTCGAATTATTAATTCCTGCAAAAATAAAAAATAATAATAAAGAAAAAATATTTATTTATGCCAAAAATGCATACGAAGCTATGAAACTATCAGGACTTGCAAGAATTGACTTTTTCATTGATGAATCCAATAATAATATTTTCATTAATGAAATCAACACAATGCCAGGATTTACACAAAAATCTTTATTCCCCTTAGCATGGAATAAAAGTGGATTAAATACCAAGGATCTCCTTACTAAATTAATTAACTATGGCATGGAATAAAAAAAATTCATGAGAAAACTATTCAATAGAAAAAAACAATGAGCACAAACAAAAAACGTAAAAATTTATGGAATAGTAAAACTAGAAGCAACAATTCAAAAAAAATATATAAATCAAACATAAGAAAAAGCAATGTTCGGCAATATCAATTGCAAAAAATAAAAATAATAATAATAAACATCTTTAATTTTATAATATTTGCTGCCCTATTGTTCTCTATTAGTTTTTTTTCATTTCAAAAATTAGAACAATCTACAAGAATTACAAAAGTAGAAATTAATAATTTAATTAACTTAGACGAAAAAGTTATTATTGAATATTTAGATATATTTGGTCATTACCTTTTCTTAATTAATGAAGAGGATATCGAACAAAAATTATTAAAATTGAAAGAAATTGAATCTGTGCAAATTAAAAAAGATTGGCCAAATAAATTTATTATTGAAATAAAAGAAATTAAAATAGCCTTACAGATTAAAAAAGAATCTGAATTACTTAATATCAATCAAAATGGAATAAGGCTTTCTAATAAAGCCAATTTAAATATTGGTAAAATAATAGAGCTATCAAAAGATACTCAATTTGAAGATATTAATCAATTTGTATCAATCAAATTGATTAATTTTATAGATACAATTGAAACAGTAAATTTAAGAGAAATATTAAATATAGATTCATTAAATTTTACTTACGATAAAAATAAAGGGGTTATTGTAATTATTGATGATAACAAGCAAATAATTTTTGGAAATGATGCTGACATTGACTTTAAAATAAATAACCTTCAACAAGTCTTTAAACAAATTAAACTAAATAAAATTAATTATAATGAAATTGATTTAAGATTTAATAGTAAAATAATATTAAGGTAATTATGACTAAGACAATTATTTCTGCACTAGATGTTGGCACTACAAAAATTTCAGCAGTAATTGCTGAAGTCAACAATGATCAAGAATTAAAGATTCTTGGTGTAGGTGTCGGACCTTCTTCAGGATTATCAAAAGGGGTAATTACTAACATTGCTTCAGCAATAGAAGCAATTGCATATGCAGTTGAAAGAGCAGAAAAGACAGCAGGCATTTCAATGGATTCAGCATATGTTGGTATAGCTGGACCACACATATCGTCATTGAATTCTCAAGGAATTATTGCTATAGCAGACGAAAGTAACCCTATAAATGAATCGGATATAACGAGGGCAATAGACAGTGCTAGAATAGTGCACGTGCCACATAACAGAGAAATTATTCATGTAGTTCCAAGATTTTATACACTAGATGGTCAAGATCAAGTCATAGATCCGGTAGGAATGTATGCAACAAGATTAGATGTAGATGCGCATGTTATTACTGCTTCGTCATCTAGTATCAATAATTTAATACAATGCATTGAAGGAGCTGGTGTACAAGTAGAATCGTTAGTCCTAGATCAATTAGCTTCAACAGAAGCAGTAATAGAACATGAAGAACTTGAGCATGGGGTAGCTCTTTGTGATATTGGTGGAGGAACTACTGATATCTCTGTCTATTTAGATGGCAATATATGTCACACGGGATCAATTGAAGTTGGAGGCTCTCTAATGACAAAAGATCTTGTTTCAGCATTAAAGGCACCTCATTATTCTGCAGAAAGCATCAAAAGAGAACATGGCCATGCAATTCCATCTATGATTGAACATGGTGAATTAATAGAACTTGATACTTTTGGCATGGATAGAAAAAAAGCAATTGAAAGAAAGTACGTAGCAGAAATATTACAATATAGATGTGAAGAATTATTTGAAATGATTCTTGCAGAGATAAACAGGTCAGTGAATGCTAAAATGTTATCTGCAGGAATAGTGTTGACTGGCGGTGCATCTAAACTAGAGGGATTAGAGATATTAGGAGAGCAAGTACTTGGTATGCCAGTAAGAGTTGGCATACCAAAAAATTTAGCAGGTCTTTCTGATATACTTCATCATCCAGCATATTCAACTTCAGTAGGTTTACTAAGATGGGCTATAATAGAGAAATCGCTTTCAGTAAATAAATACAGGGGCAATTTTTCAAATAATTTTGTAAAAAAAATTGCCAGTGTAATGAAAATTTGGCAACCTCAATAATTAGTAAATATTTATATCTATATAATTATTGCTTATAAATTGAATTAAATTAAAAAATATAGTAGTGTTTCTTTAAATTATTTTTACTAAATAATTATTATTTCAGGAGTAATTATGATAAATAACAATGATGACTCACAAAAAAATTTATTTGACTTATTTAATTCTAATAGTAAAGAAATTGAAGAAACTCTTGATGGCACGGAAAATTTGCCTGTCTTTGAAAAAGAAGTAATACATGAAAGCATAGAATCAATAGCATTAGATGCTATTGATGAAGAAAATATGCTCGACGATGATAATTCATTAAATAATAGCAATTTTACTAATACACCTGAAGTGGAATTACCTACTGAAATAAAAAGAGAAGAATTAATCGATTCTTCTCTTGAAAATGACATCTCTATACATGATTCTAATAACGTAGATAAAAAATTAAATACTAAAATAGTTGATGTAAATAAAGAATTAACTGCAAAAAACAATGAAGATTTAACAAAATTTAAAGTTCAAAATGAACCAAGAAAGAAAGAAAGAATGACTAGCAATAGAAAAGCTACAATTAAAGAAAACAAAACAATACTTCCTCCCATTAAAGTTATTGGAGTTGGAGGAGGAGGATCTAACGCTGTATCAAGAATGATGGAAACAAAGTTAGCTGGTGTACAATATTTAGCAGTGAACACCGACCTTCAAGCCTTAAATAGCTCAGAAGCAGAAGGAAAAGTTCAGATTGGAACGCACGTTACACGCGGTCTTGGCGCAGGCAGTGACCCACTACAAGGGAGAAGAGCTGCTGATGAATCTAGAGAAGTTATTTCTGATGCACTAAATAACGCTGAGATGGTTTTTGTAACAGCATGTTTAGGTGGAGGCACAGGAACTGGAGCTGCGCCCGTAATTGCTGAAGTAGCAAGAGAATTAGGTGCTTTAACAATTGGAGTTGTTACTAAGCCATTTATTTTTGAAGGAAGCAAACGAAGACAAATTGCCGAAGAAGGAATTAGAGACCTGCAAGATAAAGTTGATACGCTCATTGTAATTCCTAATGATCGATTATTACAAATTTGTGGAGAAAATGCTTCTATAGAAGAAGGTTTTGAAACTGCTGATGATATACTTCGTCAAGCTATCCAAGGTATTAGCGAACTTATAACAAAGCCAGGGTTAATTAACTTGGATTTTGCAGACATACGAAAAATTATGACAAATGCAGGACCAGCTTTAATGGCCATTGGATCAGGAAGAGGAGAAAATAGAGCAGTGGAAGCGG
>QGNP01000010.1 GCA_003228125.1 Chloroflexota bacterium
GAGAAGCGCAGGTGCTTTTTTTGCAAACAATAGATCTTTATCTTGTTTTGGATCTAATACAACTTTTGTAAAAAAAATAGGCACTGATTGATTTCTGCATTGAATTAATAACTTTTCAGTGTTATTAATTGCAGCATTAATATTACCACCACCAAGAATTTTTGGATCTGCAAAACTATTTGTGAAATCTACTATAAGTAGGCATGGTTGTTTACCAAACCCTAGCTCGTTTCCAAAATTTTGTTGAGAAAAAATTTCTCTATTCATTATATATTATCCTAATTATTTAATCTCTCGAGCTCGTTTAAGTGCATTAAACATTGATGACTCTAATAGATATTCTCTTGTTTTATTTGGATTTTTAATAATTTCGAGCCACTCGATATTTCTGTTAACTTGGTCTGAAGCTTTTGTTGCCATAAGCATCTTTCTGTTACGTTCAGTACTTTTTTGCACATATTCAACTGCAATGGTCTTACGCTGTCTTTCATAAAGATCAAATAGTTCTGTGTCGTTAGTCTTATTACTTATAATAATTTTTTCAGCAAGATTCCATGCATCATGAATACCACCATTCATCCCCATTCCACCTAAGGGATTATTAATATGAGCAGCATCACCAGCAAGAAAAATATTTCCATGCCTATATCTCGCTGCTACGCGTTGATGAACTCTATATATGGACTTATGAAGAATTTCATAATCATCGTCTTGGTGTAATAATTTTTGTAACTGCGTATTTGCTGCAATATCTGACATAAGTTCTTGATCAGATCTATCTTCATACATTGGAAATAATACTCTCCAATAATTTTTGTTACGTAATAACACTAACCATTCGGATGGATCGCTTACATAGTTAATTTCACTAAGATTTTCCATGTGGTTTTCAAAATGGAATGGAGTTGTGATGACCCAAAATTTTTCAGGAATTGTGAATCCCTCAAATTCAATAGCCAATGATTTTCTGATTACGCTGTCAGCACCATCAGAAGCGATTAAAAATTTTCCTTCTAAAGTTTTTTCACCTTCTGGTCCCCATGTCAAGACCTTGACAATGTCATCATCTTGCCTTGCTCCAATAACTTGATGTTCAAATAAAACATTTACATTTGAATAATTTGTAAATTTAGCATAAATTTTTTCAACTAATTGCCATTGTTCAATTTGCACGCGAAATGGAAAAGGAGTTATGTCGCTTAATATAGATAAATCAAATACAGCAATTGGACCTTTAGTTCTATCTCGAAATTGCCAAAAAGGTGCAACAAGACCATCCTTAATAAGTTCATCTGTCATTCCTAATTCATCAAGCATTTCAAGAGTTGGAGGATGAAAAGTAGAGGCTCGTAAATCTCTTGGAAATGTTTTTCCTTTTTCTAATACTGTGACATTAACTCCATTTTGTGCAAGTTTTAGAGCAGCAACCATTCCAACTGGACCAGCACCTGCAATAATAACATTTTCATTTTTCATATACTAATCGTTCACTGGCTATATATTTTTTACATGTTCTATATTAGCTTAATTATACGCAATATTTAATTTATTGCATGTATAATATTTATTGAGAAGGGGTTTTCTATGAGTTACATATATTCACCAATTTCTGAAAGACAACCACTAGTATTGCCAAACAATAACTCTCTTGCATTAATTATTACTTTTAATTTAGAACATTGGGATATGACGAAAGACTCTGATGAACCTTATTATGCAGGTGGACCACCCGTAATTCCTGATTCACTTCCAGGTAGAGTACTCGATGTTCCTAATTATAGCTGGAGAGAATATGGTCAACGCGTAGGTATTTGGCGAATGATTGATGTGATGGATGAACTTAAGGCACCAGCGAGTTGTACTATGAATGCAAAAACTGCTCTTGTCAGAAAACAGATGGTCGACGCAGCTAAAAAACGTAATTGGGAATTAGTTGCTCATAATTATGAACAAGGTGACTTACTTCCAAATTATTTTAATGACATCGATTCTGAACGTAAATTAATAAAAGAAACACTTGCAGTATATAAGGATGCAGTAGGACGCCCGGCAAAAGGATGGCTATCTTCTTCACTACGTAGTACGGAAAATACTCCAGATATACTTGCTGAAGAAGGTCTTTTATTTCTAACTGATTATATGAATGATGATCAGCCATATTTAATGCAAACGAAATCTAAGCCTCTTGTAAGTATCCCTTACTCAGTTGAAATGAACGATTTTACTTTATTTCATAGAAGAGGCATGACTACTTCTGAAGTGCTGAGTTCTTACAAAGAACAGTTTGATGTATTACTTGAAGAAGGAAAATCTTCGGGGAGAATTATGAATATTGGAATGCACCCACATATATCTGGTCATCCATATCGTATTAGAGCACTAAGAGAATTTATTAAATATGCGCAGCAAGCAACTGGAGTATGGTGGACTACTAGAGAAGAAATTGCAGAATGGTATATTAATATTGCGCAAGATCATTTTAAGCAATAATTAGGATTATTATAGTCATGGTAGTTGAGATATTTTCCAATTCTAAACAAGCTATTTCAGTCGTGAATAGCAATTCTTCAATAATGTTTGGTGGGTTTGTTTCTGCTGGTTCGCCAAGTAATCTCATAATAGCTTTACATAATGATGGAATACAAAATCTCACTGCTATTGCAAATAATATTGGCCTAGGTGATAAATTAGATATGCTTTGTGAGCATAAACAAATTGCAAAAGTGATAGCAACTTTTGCAATACGTGCCTCTGGTGACAGAAAAAGTAATTTTGAAGAACAATATCATAGAGGAGAAGTGGAATTAGAGTTAATACCACAGGGAACATTTGCTGAACGTATTCGTGCAGGCGGAGCTGGCATCGGTGGTTTTTTGACACCTACAGGAGTAGGCACAGTAGTTGCAGAGAATAAAGAAGTTATAAGGCATAATGAAAAAGATTATTTATTAGAACTTCCTCTTCGTGCTGATTTTGCATTTATAAAAGCATACAAAGCTGACAAATTAGGAAATTTAATTTATCGAGGCGCAAGTAAAAATTTCAATGAAATTATGGCTACTGCTGCAGATTGCGTTATTGCCGAGGTAGAAGAAATTGTCGAAGTAGGTGAATTAGAACCTGATAGAATTGATACTCCTGGAATTTTTATTGATCGACTGGTTCAATGTAAGCCAATTGAGATTAGGTGGACATCATGAACCAGGGCCTTTCTCGTGAACTTATTGCCTTACGTGCATCTAAAGAATTACATGATGGCATGTATGTTAATTTAGGAATTGGCTTGCCTACATTAGTATCTAATTTTATTGATGATCTTGATATTACTTTACAATCTGAAAATGGTATTTTAGGGTACGGGAATATACTTGAAAAGGATTTTGATCCAGATTTTATTAATGCAGGAGGACAACCTGTAGAAATTTTACCAGAAGCTTCTTTTTTTAATAGTGCAGAATCTTTTGCTATGATTCGTGGTGGCCATATTGATGTTGCAATACTTGGCGGATTGCAGGTAGCAGCTAATGGTGATTTAGCAAATTGGTTTGTACCTGAGCGCGGAGGAGGCAGTATCGGTGGTGCCATGGATATTGCTGTAGGAGCTAAGCGGTTGATAATTACTATGGCGCACACTACAAAAGATGGAAAACCAAGAATCTTAGATAGATGTTTGTATCCACTTACGGCCGAAACTTGCGTTGATTTAATTATTACAGATCTTGCTGTTATAGAAATTGTAGATAATCAACTCATATTATTAGAAACAGCACCGGGCATTACAGTTGATGAAGTATTATCACTCACAGAAGCTGATATGATTATTGGAACGAGTATTAGAGAAATGAGTTTATAGCTAATGAATAATGTCAAAGAACAAGCAGTCTTACTAGAAAGTGTCCGAACCCCTATTGGTGGCTTTGGAGGTTCATTGAGTCAAATTGCAGCTTCTGATTTAGCAGCAATTGTTTTACGTGAATCAGCAAAGCGTTCAAAAGTAGACATGGGTGTAATTGATCAGATTATATTAGGGTGCGTTGGTCAAGTAGCAGAAGATGGGTATATTGCACGTCACGCAGCAATTAAAGCAGGTGCTGCGATAAATTCTACTGCTTATACTGTGAATAGAATTTGTGGTTCAGGCTTAGAAGCCATTAACACTGCAGCACGATGGATTGAATTGGGAGAAGCACAATACATTTTGGCTGGTGGTGTTGAAAATATGAGCCTCATGCCTTATTACATCAGAAAAGGACGATATGGATATAAGTATGGTGATGGTGCACTCGAAGATGGCACATTGGATTTATTAACAGATCCTTTTGAGGGATATCCAATGGGTATCACTGCTGAAAATGTAGTTAGTAAATATAATATTTCTCGAGAACAACAAGATGAATTTGCTTTTTACTCACATGAAAGAGCAATTAGCGCACAAAAAAATCATTATTTTGATTCACAAATTATTCAGGTTGATACTGGAGGTAGAGATAACAAAATTTTTACAACTGACGAACATGTGCGAGAAACAAATATTAAAAAATTAAGCCAATTACGACCGGCGTTTAAAACTGATGGTTCTGTGACTGCTGGAAATGCATCAGGTATTAATGATGGAGCAGCAGCCGTTGTTGTAACGTCTGAAAGTAATGCAAAATCTATCAAAGCAGAAACATATTTTCGTATTATTAGCAGAGCTGTTTGTGGAGTCGATCATACAATTATGGGCACTGGACCAATACCCTCTGTGCAACAAGCATTGCATGCTGCTGGCCTGTCTATTAATGACATGGACGTGATTGAGTTAAATGAAGCATTTGCTGCAATTGCTTTAGCTTGTGCATCAGAATTGAAAATTGACTTGAAGAGAATGAATCCTAATGGAGGCGCTATTGCACTAGGACATCCCATTGGTGCTACTGGTGTTATTTTAACGACGAAATTAATGCATGAAATGAATAGAATTAAAGGAAAATATGGCTTAGTTACTTTATGCATTGGTGGGGGGCAAGGAATTGCCACAATTTTTGAGCGAGTAGCAAAGGATTAATTATGACTATTAGCCAAGAGCTCGCATTGTTTGTTCATGATATTCGTTATGATAAATTACCTGCGGAAGTAGTTGATAAAGTTAAAGCAATGTTACTCCATGGAATTTTTATTGGCTTATCAAGTTCTACTGAAGAAGATGCAGTTCTTGCTGGAAATCTTGCTATTGCTATGAATGATAACAATATTGGGAATGCACATGTTTTTTCTAATTCTAATACAACGAACAGGTTAAATGCTGCATATGCAAATTCTGTCTTAATTCATATGAGAGGTCAAGATGATTCATATCGTATGTTAACGCACCCAGGATGCTGTATATTGCCAGCAATTTTTGCAGAATCTGAAAACTGTACTATTTCAGGAAAGCGTTTTATTGAAGCGCTTGCAGGATCGTATGAAGTTCATTGTCGTTTGAGTAAAGACATTGTTCCATCTGTACAAAATCAAGGATTTCGTTCATCTGCCTTATTTGGTATTTTCGGTCCTGCAGTTGGAAGTGCTTTAATTCAAAATCTTAATAAAAAACAAATTGCTAATGCACTTTCTTTAGCGGTGAGTTTTGCTTCTGGGAATTTACAGACAAGCCATGAAGGTACAAAAGAAATGACATTCCAAGAAGCTATTTCTACGCAAAATGGCATGATGGCAGCACGTATTGCAAAACTTGATGTCCAGGGAGCAAGTGAATGTTTTGAAGGACCAGCAGGTTTTTTTAGAATATTTGCAGGAATTGAAAATAATACATTAAACGGAAGTTTTTCAAATCAAACAATTTTTCGTCCTAGCAGTGTTATTAATAAACTTGGCATAGAATGGGAATTACATGATGTGACAATGAAAATATATTCTGGTGCTGGCTTTGTTCAACCTGTGATTGAAGGATGTGCGCAATTAGCAAATGAATTTAGTATTGATCCTTCTAAAATTGCAGCAATTAATATTCAAATGAATGAATGGGAAACAGTTTATCCTTCTCCTAAGTTTCCTAGGCCAGATTGGGGAGGAACTGATGAATGGAAAAATGCTCATTTTGCAGCATCAGCAATAATTAATAGGGGATATAAATCGACTGGTAGGAGATTATCATATGGAGATAGATCTGAGTTTCAAGAACTGCCAGAAGTACAACAATTAACCAAGTTAGTACATGTAACTAAATCAGACAGGGTTCAATATGGTCCATATATAGAAATTGTACTTAATGATGGCCAAGTGCATTCTATTGAAATGACAGGCGATGAATTTAAATGGGATTTTGAAACAGAAAAAAATAGAATTAGATCTGTGTATTCAGCATTGCCGTTTAATACAAAAAATGCGGAAGCAATAGTAGACATTGTTGAAAATCTAGAAAATTTGAAGAATATAGACTACCTAATATCTTTAATGGTCGGACATTAATCAGCCAATAACTTTATCTTCTTTCATTTGATTAATTTCATCCCATGAATATCCAGCCTGTTCAAGGTATAGCTCTGTAAAATCTCCAAGTTCTGGCGGTGGACCTGTAAGTTTAGTTGGTTTGCCACCAAATTGTATTGGACAACCAACTGTCGTTACTTCACCATAAAATGGATGATCAATTGTTGTAATATAACCATTATCTTTTGCATGATCATCGTTTAAAATGTCATCATAATCTTGTACTCGAGCATAAATTGTATCTTGTTCATCAAATATATTACTAATTTCTATATAAGTGTATTTTGCAAATTCTAATTCTAATCGAGCATTAATTTCATCTAATCCGGCACGTCGACGCTCATCATCAGGAAATTTATCGGATAGTTCTGGAATATTAAGTGCATGGCATAGTCGTTTGAATCGGAACATATCTACTGAGCCAATAACAAACCAATCATCTTTACAAGCAAACACTCGCCAAATACCATTTTTACTTGCAACTGGATGCCCTCCACCACCTCTGCCACTTTTTATTCCTGTCATTGCGTAAGTAGTTAATTCCCATGTTTGCAATGCCAGCTGACCTCCATATAACGAAACATCAACTTGATCGCCTTCACCAGTTTTTTCCTTTTTTACTAAAGCAGCTAACACGCCTGCGCACAATAACATTGCGCCAGTTTGATCAGCTATAGAGGCGGCAGCAGGAGTAGGAGGGCTTCCTTCAAATCCTGTCTTACCCATAATTCCACCCATTGCTTGGCCCATGATATCAACTCCTGGTTTACCAGCATATTTTCCTAATGGCCCAAAACCAGTTGCGCTTGCATAAACAATACTAGGATTAATTTTTTTTAACGAAGCATAATCTAAATTGAATTTATCCATTACACCTGAACGGAAATTATTAATAACAACATCAACTGTTTTAACTAATCTATGTATGATTTCTTCTGCGCCTGGTTTTTTAAGATCAATAACTACGCTACGTTTTCCTCTATTGTGTGCAACAAAATAACCTAATGGATATGCATCTGCTTCACCTGGGGGGAATATATGCCTACCTCGTTCACCGCCTGGAGCCTCAATTTTTATAATTTCTGCTCCCATATCTGCCATCAGCGTGGTGGCATATGGACCTTGTTGCGCCCATGTAAAATCTAAAATTCGAATACCTTCTAATGGTTTAGACATTGATTACTCCTTATTATTTTTTTAAATAAGATCTCAGATCTAGAAATATTTCTAGATCTGAGTAATAAATATGATAAAGCCTCTATCAAAGATTATTTTACAACCTACGATAGAGGCTGCATATTACACTAGATAACATGAATCACCTCCCTTTGTTGAATCAATTCTTGATAGCTCTACAATAACAACCTGTAAGTTTTTTTGCAACAATGCTACTTTCATTGAACTGTAACAAAGTACGTTAATTAATACATTTTAGATTGGAATATGTAGAGCAATTTTAAGATATGATGTATAAATAGTTATGGGAATACAATCTTCAATTAATGTACTAATAGAAGGAAACAAACGTTTCACTTCACAACAACAACAAAAAAGAGATATTTTTAGAGAAATAAAAGAATCTGCAGAAGGAGTCAGGCCTTATGCAGCTATTGTAAGTTGCATGGATGCACGTGTTACTCCAGAAAATATCTTTGATACAAAAATTGGTGAAATTTTTAGTCTGCGTGTTGGCGGCAATGTAGTAGGTTCTGATATTTTAGATTCTTTAGAAATTGCAGTAAATATTTCTGACATTACTATTATTTTGGTTTTAGGTCATACAAAGTGTGGTGCAATTATGAATGCAAGTAATAATATGCACTCCGATAATGTTTCAGGGTTAATTACAAAAGTGAAACCAGCAATCGTAGCAACATTAAAAGAATATGAAAAAGTAACTATTGTTAAAGAGTTACTTATTGAAAAATCTGAAGAAAAAAATGTTTTTCTTTCAATCGATGCCATAAGAACAAATGCCATAATTAGTACTTTAGAATCATCTGGAAAATTAGCTGTTGTTGGTGCTATGTATGACGTAGCAACTGGCGATGTTTCTATTTTAAATGAATAGAGCTATTACTTTATTTTAAAATTCTTTATAAACAATAGCACTTCGACCATGCCATCCCTCAGCTCTTACATATTGCGGCGTTGTTTTTATTAAATAAAGTATCTCGTTAGGAGGATGGGCGCGGCCTCTGCCATATTTTTCTTCACGCATTTTATAAAACAAGTCAACTTCTGATTGATCTTGAATTAAATCAGCAGTACCTTGCATCCACACAACTTTTGGATTCCATTTATCTGGATAACTATAAAGTCCTTCATCTCTTGTTTCATGCCCTACCCATAAATAACCAACTATTGGATCGTTTTCTACGTGTTTTGTTTTTGGCTGAACATCTTGTGTCATTGTATGTACGATCCAATTATCAATGATTGTTGAAACTGGACGCATGATTTCTCTACCATCTTTTCTGCGTGACATAAAATAAGCCATGCATTTAGTTCTATCGCTAATAAAATCATGGATTGACTGTTTATACTGCGCTGCAGTTGTTCCTGCAATACCTTTTTCTTCATCCCAATTTGTTTGTTTTTTCATGTGTTCTCCATTGAATTGTTATATTTATAATATTATGTAATTTTTTTAGTAATAAAAATCTATACTTAGTTTCAATAATGGAAGTCGAACTATTTATTTTTTTTCATTAGTTAAAAAATTCAATATGACATTTGCAAATATGTCAGGATTTTGCTCTGCTATAAAATCAGTAGCATTTTTTAGAAAAATTGTTGATGCATCTGGAAATAGCTTTACTGCGCGTTCGTGCATAAAACCTATTCTGTCTTTTTCACCAGCAATTAGCAATGTACGATTAGGTAATTTACCGTATTCATTGACACGTATAGGCATATCATATCTCCATATAGATCTATAAGATGCGGCAAAATCTGGGCCTGAATTTAAAAAATCTTTTAGGTTATTCGTGGCTAATTCTGCATCAATCCAAGGATATTCATCATGTATCCGTGACCAAATCCATTCTAAATGATTTCCATCATTTGTTATTTTGAATGGCGGTGCAAAATCTACTAATCTCTGCTTTCTTTCTTCGGGTGAATATACAGGAATACCATGTATAATAAGATTTTTAATTCTGTCTGAGTTCATTAACGAAGCTTCAAGTGCAAAAACAGATCCAGTTGCTCGTCCAAACAGATTAAATGTAGAAACATTAAAGTGATCTGCGCAATCAAAAACCATTTTGGCGTAATCATTAACTTCCCAGTCTACTGATAAACGATCAGATGAACCAAATCCTGGTGTATCAATTGCTACTACTCTTAATTTTTTTGATAGGTAAGGTAATAATTTTTCATAATTTCGTGATGAAAGAGGAGATTGATGTAGCATAATAAGCATTGGAAGGTCTGTATCAATATTAATGGATCGATAATGCAATTGTCCCCATGCAAAATTGATGTACCCCCGTTGTGCCATGTGAATAGTCCTTTATCTATTGGAATATTTAAAATTATATAACAATTTGTAAAAATATACATAGGTAATGCATATTTTTATTATTTGACAATTATGAATTAACATAGGTACGATTATTTTCTAGAGGAATTTACAATGAATGTTTTGCGCCATGATAGCTATGAATTATTTTGGAATGAGGCCAATGGATGGAGTTATTCTGGAATTGGAAAAGAGTTATCAATTAATAAATTAGAAAATATGAGAACTGCTCCATTTGAATTAGGAGGCATTATTTCATCAATTAGACACAACTATATAGGAGATAGTGTTATTGAAAAAGAATCGTCAATTGATGAATTAATGAAGCGTGCTGTCACTACTCATAATTCTGATGATCCCCAAATAATTACAATGCGTGCGTTATTAGATCAGCGAATGCTATGGTGGATGAATAAATATGGGTGCTTAAATACATATGATACAAAGCCTGAATATCGAACCATGACAGTGTTTATTTCT
Source organism: Chloroflexota bacterium (assembly GCA_003228125.1). Lineage (GTDB taxonomy): Bacteria > Chloroflexota > Dehalococcoidia > UBA2979 > UBA2979. The sequence continues at coordinate 10,478 of QGNP01000010.1, forward strand.
CAAGCTAAAAAATTTGAATGGATATTTGATTATATGACAGAAATTGGTCTGTATGCTGCAGCTTTGCCAGATGGATTATTGCGCATGCGTCCAACAGTAGATATTAATCCACAAACAAAAAGATCTTATAGAAAAAATGAAGTGAATGCAGTGTCAAAAGAAGATTTTGCACAATATGTTCAGGAGATGATTATTGCAGGCATGACAAAATTTGTCCATGGAACGATAGACGAACCAATACCTACGAATATGCAAGGTGCCCTGTGGTTAATTGCAGATCAAGAACTGCAAAATAAAACATCATTAATACGATGCGCAAATATTTCAACTCCATGCATGAGTCTAATAGAATTAAAAAATGAACCTAATCCACAACGAGCATGTAGTTCAAATTGCCAAGCAATTATAAATCTATTGCAGTAATGTTGCATATTAGATAATGTTTTTTATAAACGCATCTGAATGGTTATGTTATTTTTGTAACTTTTAGTATTTAATTAATATCTGTAGTAGATAGTTTTTAAATAATATTTTTTTGTGTTAAAAAATGAGAGTAGGCTTTGTTTATGGCAACAAAAATATTTAATAGCATATATTTTCGTAAGATTGTTTGCAATAGCTACTTTTTTTTATATTTGGTTGGCGTGTTGTTATGTTTATTTTTAATGATTATCAGTAATCATCAATCTACTAATTGCATGGAAACAGAAATTAATGGCTATTGCGGTGATGTAGGTTTTGCTGCGGAAGCCAGCAGTAAATTACTTTTTATTATATCTAGTTGTTTTATAGGGATAAAAATTATCTTTGTAGATATGCTTACCATAATACGAAAGAAATAATTTCTTTTTTTGTATTATGGTAAGCATGTCTTTCATTATTAACGTCATATAAAACTTCTTGAATTGATATTCCGCAATATTATTATGGTCTTGACTTGGGAAGACATGAAAAAAAATTCATATATGGATAAACAGAAATCTTAGAGTAGCTTTAATCTATTTTTACGTTCCATGGATCCCAAAAAATAATCATTCATCTAGCCTAAAGCCACAAAAAAGGGACTCTTGCAAATTATGTATACTTATTATCAATTGTACCAGAGAAAAATTAGAGTCATGTTTAATCTCATTATTGACAACCCAGTTATTTATTATTTAACTGCTAGCGTTGTTGCTATAGTTATCGGCATAGTTTTAGGAAATATTTTACTAGTTACTTTAATAGTCTTTTGTATTGCAATATTTTATGTAAGGCGTATCAGAAAACCAAAGGTATGCTCTCAATGCAATGAAGTGCATTAAGGATTATAATTCTATGCATAACTGCTAAATTATTATATGATTGTCCCTAAATATAATTCTTTATGATGGAAAGTATAATGACTATTTATAGGAATGAAAGCTATGAAATATTTTGGGACAATGAGCTTGGTTGGGCATTTAAGGCTAAAGGAAAAAAATCAGAGATTGATTGGCAATCTTCAGTCATGGACTCATCTCCATTTGAGTTAGGCCATGTTATTTCTTCTATTCGATATAAATACCTTCCAAATGAAGTGCCAAACAATGAAGATATTTGGCAAGTAAAAGATGCATCTCAAACTATATATTCTCTTTCTGAAGCATTAGCAGGGATTCATTTGCAAAATAAATCTATTGATGAACTTATGATTGAGGCAGCAACTTTAAAAGAAGCAAATGATCCCATAATTCTAGCATTGCAAAAATTATTAACAACACGTTTACTATGGTGGATGAATAAATTTGGCTGCATTGCTACTAAGAGTGAGTACATGACCATGTCTAATATTATTACACAAGCGAAGTTATTTGAATGGGTCTTTGAATTTCAGATAGCAATACAAACAGAGAGAGATCAGGTCCACATCCGAGGTGGAGCTCCAGTCAAAATAGATTCAAATTTTCGTCAGCCCGATGGATCTGGAACAACTTCTTTAGAAGAATTTTCTAGATGGATTAATGACAACATTAATAATGGTAAAATTAAATTTGTGAGGAATATATCTGGCAATAATGAGCCATTAAATATGCAGGGTGCTTTATGGTTAATTGCTGAAAAACAATTACAAAATGGAAAAATTTTTAGACGATGTGGAAATTCATGGATACCATGCATGAGCTTAGTAGAGATAAAAGATATTGGATTAGAATCAGAATATATTTGTAGTGAGCGATGTAGTAGTTGGAGTACTTATTATGCCTAACATGAAAGGCAATTACAAATTATATATAGATATAAAAAATATTATTAATTTTTCAGGAAGATAGACTATTCGTATTTGAGCCGAGCACTCGGCAAAGGCTCGACTCGAAACTATTGTACATATATATACAGGTAAACGATATCAGTAATGCATTTATTGCATTCTTAAAATAATTAGAAATCTTACGATAGCTAGGATTACTTATTTGGATAACAATTTTCTATTTAATTATTGCCTTAATTTTATATATATTGTTTAATTTAACAATAATGGCAAATTTAAATTTAATTAATAATTAATTTTATTAATGTTAGGAGATAAAATATGACATCAATGGATATCAAAAAAATGGGCGGTTACTGTATGATGATTGGCCCAGTAATAGCAGTGGCCTGCTATTTTATTCAACCTGGAGGAGTACTTGGAATTGGTGGCACTGTCGACGGATATGATGCGGCAGGTGTTGTAAGTATACTAGTTGCAAATTCAGTATTAGGAATTATTACATCCTTACTAATTCCAGTGGGATTATTGCTTACATTAGCTGGCATTATCATTTGGGTACAAGGTTGGAATGGCAGTAATGGATATGGACTAGGAATGATATCTATCCCTATGGCAACTACAGCAATAGTTGGATGGAGTATTGGCAGTGCATTAAGTATTGTAATCGCTGCTGGCATTGCTTCGAGTACTGCATTAGTCGAAGCATTTTTTGGAATCAATATTATTAGTACATTTATATTTGGAGCTGGATCAACCTTGCTTGCAATAGGTGCAGCTTCAAGAAGTGAAGTTAACAGTAATTTTGCTAATGTCGCAATAGTAGCCGGTGCAATTGTAGGTATTTCTTCAGCAATAGCTCCTTTTGCAACAAGCGCAGGAACAGCAATCCAAATGATTTCTGGACTATGCTTCTTTATTTATACACTCTGGTTTATTGTTCTTGGAAGAGCAATAACTTCAAAATAAATAAATATATAATTTTTTTTATTCAATTTATTGTATGAATTATTAGTCTATTTCATTAAATTATTATATGATTGTTGACAAATAAAATTCTTAATGGAGGTTTTAATGAATACTAAGATAACAGGATGGGTTCTGACAGTTGCGCCCATTGCTACTATAGCTATGTGGTTTTTGACACCAGTAGGTTCAGAAACAGATAGAGTGGCAAATTTAATGGCAGCAGCTGCTGATCCAGATGGAATGAAGATATTTGGTTTACTATCTTTGGTCTTTTCAATAGCTTATGTTTCTGCATTCTTGCATTGGGCAAACGATCTCAAGGCAGGCGCTTTAGGTGTTTTAGCCGTTGTAGGTTCTTTGCATCTTGTAGTAGGTCTTTCGGGTGCTTTAGCAGAAATTGCACTAATGGGTGCCGGTGCTAAGGCTGCTTCTGCAGGAGCAGCTGGTATGGCGACTGGTATGACTTATTGGGCAGGTGGAATTGCATTTGGCTCAGCAGGCATAGGTCTGATGATGCTTGGTGTTGCAGTTATTGGTGTGGCCGCTTATTTACAAAAAGCTACTAATCCAATCGTTGCTATTGCACTTACTGTATCCGGCCTCTTAGGTGTATACGGTGCTGCTTTTGCATATGAGGAAATGTTTATGAGTATTGCTTATATGGCCGTTACTCTTGGGCATGTTGCCCTTGGTGTTACTTTACTTCGAAAGTAGTAAAAACTTTTAATTATTTAATGGTTGTAATATATATAAATCTTGCAACCATTAAATATATTTTAATTTATTCAATTTAAATTTTATCCGTAGTCTAATTTCTCTCTCTTCTCTTCAATTAGCACATTTATATACAAATTCATCAAATTATTATATAATTAACTCCTATGTAAAATTCTTAATGGAGGTTTTTATGACAAATAGAAAAATAATAGGGTTAATTCTTTTAATTGCGTCTCCTTTGTCCTTGCTTTGCTGGTTCTTGACTCCGGGGTCTAGCGCGGACCAGGCAGACATAATGGCAATGATTATGGCTGCTGGGCAAGATCCAGATGGCATGAAGATATGGGGCTTGCTTGCGATGGTATGCACCATTTTTTATGTCACAGCATTTACAAGATGGGCAAAACATTTAGAATCAGAATCTCTAGGTGCTTTAGCTTCAGTTGGTCGTTTACATATGAAAGTTGGTCTTGCAGTTGCAATCGGTCAAGTTGTATTTATGGGCGTGTCGGCGAAAGCTGCTTCAGAGGGTGCAACTCAAATGGCATCTGCTGCAGAATACTGGGGAGCATCAATTGGCTTTGGTTCAGCAGGATTAGGAATTATGTTTCTGGGTACCGCTGTTATCAGTATCGTTGCTCTCTTACAAAAAGTAGGTAATCCAATTATCCTAGGTGGCTTAGCAGTTGTTTCCTTGGTTGGAGTTTATGGTTGTGCGTTTGATTACTCAGGCGATATAATGATGGTCCCATATATGGGTAGTGTTCTTTTCTTCATGGCTTTGGGCGCTACATTATTGCGAGATTAGTGCTACTATTTAGATGATTTAATGACTGCATGGAATGAAAATTCATGCAGTCATTTTTATGTCTTCTGATTGCCTTGTTTATTCATGAAACTAATGTACAATAAAAATGCTATTCGAGCGGGAGTAGCTCAGTGGTAGAGCATCTGTTTTCCAAACAGATGGCCGTGGGTTCGATCCCCATCTCCCGCTCCATATTTATTATTAGCTGAGGAGCAATCATGTACGGTAGTATTTTTTCAATGAAAGTTAAAAATGGACATGAAGAGCAACTGTTATCTCTTTTCAATTCTTATAACGAATCAAGGCCTGATGGGGCTGTTGCGTGGTTTGTATTAAATGCAGATGAAAAAGATGAATGGATTGGTGTTTCAGTATTCACAAGCAAAGAAGCATATGTTGCTAATGCAAATCTACCAGAGCAGCATGATAATTTTGTACAAATGATGGAACATCTTGAATCTGAGCCCCAGTGGACTGATGGTGAATACGTTATTAGCGAAACCTAATAACATTAAAAAAAATATTTTCATAACACTTGCTGTTGTAAGTATTATGTTTGGATGTTCATCGGATGATTCTAGTATCTCAGATACTGATGCAATGAAAACATCTAAGGAGGATGGAGCAGTATACATTCCAAAGCAAAAGTCTATTGAATCAACTATTGAATCACAAAACACAAAAACAACTGTTCAAACAAAAAAATCTGTAGAACAACCAATAGCGAAGCCAGCACCAGTAAAAAATAATACTACTGTACCTAGGCAAAGCAATGCTGATTCAGTGCCAGTTGTCCAGACTACAACTCCTGTAACATCACTTAATAATTCAACGACTTTTGCTTGCAACAGAGAGAGCATAGACGACTCATCTATAGATTTTGCAGTACTTGTTGATAATAAAATTGCTATTACACTTGGTACTAGTGCTCGATCTAATGGTTTTCAAGATTTAGCGGTTAATTTTTTACCAAGATCTAATCCACAGATATCAGGCACACCTACTAAATATGCTGCATTTAATGAGACAAAAGGCTTTGCGTTGCACGAGTATGCATCTGAAAGCTTGTCTTTAGATAGCACGTTTCATGAAATTGATATTCCAGTTGGAAAAACTCCGTTTCAAATGGGATATAAAATTGAACTAATTGCCACTCAAAATACTGGTAATAGTTGTAGCGCAATTATTTTTTCATATTATGATCGTCCTGCAGTAATGTTTCCTGTTAGTAATATCGTTGTCCCAGCAAGCATGCAACCAAACTTAAATACTTGGAATAAGTATTCTAACAATATGCCAATTTCATCTGCAGAAGCAGTTATTTTAGCAACGCATAGCGGAAGATGGAATAATAATGTTTGGGAAAAAAATGAAGACGGGGTTGAAAAGAAACTATTAAATGAAGTCCCTATGCAAGTTGCTTTATATGGCGATGTGTCATTAGAAGATTATGAAACTATACGAGATATCATGGAAGTATATAAAATTATAGCTCCAACTAGAGAAATATCTTTTGCGACAGATTTTGACCAAGTATCAGTACCAATTCATCTTGTTGATTGTGGTATTTTGATCAATTCTGAGAAGGAGCATTGTTTTGTTGATAGACCCTCTGGAGCTATGTCGAGACCAAGTTTTTTCGTTGCGCAAGCAAATGATGGTTCAACTTTTCATCAAAAATTAATTGGAAATTATTATGGCTATATTAATTTATCTAATCAACGAATCAATCGACATACACTTGGCCATGAGTTCATGCATATAATGGGAGCTAACCATACAAATTGTGAAAATAATTCGATGGGGCCTGGTTGGGCGCAATCACCTTATCTCGGCCCTCATGATTTAATGACTATTGCAGCAATTCACCATCCTGCTGTAGAGAATGGTGATGGCCCTGAAGAAATGAGGGAAGCACTTGGTATTCCTAATGATTCTAAGTGGAAATCGCTGTTAAATAATCCTAGTTTAGCTTGCGAAACGCCTGATAATTATTGGGTTAATTTTTCAGATGATTTAATGCAGCAATGGCTTCCGACGCATGAACTTGCTGAAAGCAAGCTTTAGAGTAGTAGTTTACTAAGCTTTTTTTGCAGCTTGCTCTGTTCTAGTAAACAAAAGATCGTCATTGGTAGATAATTCATTATTAAATTTATAGCCAGCAATATTAAACTTACGAATATCTTTTACATCAGTGATTCTGTTTTTAATGATGAATTGACTCATAAATCCTCGAGCTTTTTTAGCATAAAAGCTAATAATCTTTTGCTTACCATTTTTTGTATCTTTAAATATAGGAGTAATGATGCGCCCATTGAAAGATGAAGGGCGAAACGCTTTAAAATATTCCATTGATGCAAGATTAACAATCGTGTTACTTTTTAACTTATTTAGTTCATCATTGAGCACAGCATTAATTTGCATATCCCAATAATTATATAAATTATTACAGCCATCATGGTTTAATTGAGTACTCATTTCTAATCTGTATGCTTGCATGAGATCTAATGGACGCAGGACTCCGTATAAACCTGAAAGAATTCGTAAATGTTTTTGTGCAAATATAATGTCTTGCTTGGAAAATGAACTTGCATTAAGTCCTTCATAAACATCACCTTGAAAAGCAAAAATAGCTTGTTTTGCATTCTTTAATGTGAAAGGTGTTTTCCAAGATTTGAATCTTTCTGCATTCAAGGTCGCAATTTTTGGACTAACATTCATTAAACTAGCGATGTCATCAGCGCTTTTGTTTTGTAATGTTTTAATAAGTGCAGTAGATTTTTTTAACATTCTTGGCGTAGTAAATTTATCAGACATAGAGATATCTGTGAAATTTAAAGTTTTTGAAGGAGAAAGTAAAATCAGCATATATATATATAATACAATTTTAATACCATATAAAACTAGTATTGAATAATAAATCAGAACCTAATCCTAGTCCAAGTCCAATACTTAATAAGCCAGCAACAATAGAAATAAAATTACTTGTTAATAGAGATGATTGTGATTTAGTAAATGGAATGGCAATAATAATTGTCATAATTCCCATAGATAACATAGTGCCTAATGCAAACATAATTAAAAAGATAAACCCCATAGTAAATGTCGGTGAAGCTGGCAACATTGCAATAATAACTGCAGCACTACCTGCAAGTCCATGAACTACTCCAATCGCAAATGATTTAAATCTAAAAAATGACGACATTAATACAATCTTAGGGTGCGTTTCACTGTAATGAGGATCTGGATCACTGGTTTCTGCATGTATATGTGTTCCATGAACATGCACGTGGTCTTGTCCGTTATGTTTATGTGTATGACTATGAAAATCTTGTCGATATATTTTCCAAAAAACTTGAATGCCTAATAGTATTAACATCACTGCTACACCAATCTCAAAATAGTGAGAGATGCCTGCATAAAAATTTATAAATGATTCTTTAATCAATAATATAATTAGACCAAGAATAATTAATGGAGTTGAATGTCCGATGCCCCAAGAAATTCCAACCCACAATCCTTGTACGATGCTCTTGTAGTCACGAGTAATTGTTGACACAGCAACTATGTGATCTGCATCAGTGGAGTGTCTTAAGCCCAGAATAAGACCAAAGATTAGTGCTGAAAATGGACCAGTAATGATAAAGCCATCATGTTCCACAATGCATACCTTAATTTTTGTACTTTAATTTTAAATATAACAATATTTTTTATTAGTAGATTGAAAAAACATGAATATTTTTGTATCTTTTTCATATACTATATGAATTAGGTTTTGCACATGTCAATTATAACTTTAACAGGGCACCTAGGTTCTATTGGTCGTATTCCAAATTTACTTGCTAAGAGATTAAATTATAAATTATTGGACAGAGAACTTTTAATTGAATCTGCACAAATGCTTGGAATGAATCAAAGCGAACTTGAAAAATTTGATGAAAGAACAAATGGTCTTGGTGGACCTTTATCTAAATTTTTAAAATATTTTATAGAAAAAAGTGCTATGTCTGGCATTGCGGGAATTGATCCCAGTGGACTTGAAGCAACATTTACCTATAGTTATGCTGAAACAGCGCAAGGATTTAAATCAGATGATTTACTCTACATAGATACAATGAAACAAATTATGGAAGGCTATGCCGAGCAAGGCAATGTTATTTTTGTTGGTAGAGGAGGTCAGGCAATTTTTAAAAATAACAAAAATGCTTTTAATTTTAGAATTGTTTGCGATCCAGAAGAAAGAATTAAAAGATTTGCATTAAAAGCAAATATTGATGAAAATGAAGCCAGGAAACGTATTGTAGATTCAGATGAACAGCGTGAAATTTGGCATAAAAAATATTTCAGTATTGATTACAGAAGTCCGTATCATTACAACTTGGTTATGAATTCATTGTTAAGCGATGATGAAAAAACAGTTGATATTATTTCTACGTATCTTGATTTGTAGTTTTTCGAATTATTTCTGCAGTTAAATCATTTATATTTTTACATCCAACAAGTTGCATAGATTGTTTTAATTCATCTCGTAAAAAATTGATGACATCTTTAATGCCATTTATGCCATCGTCTGCAAGTCCCCAAATTATTGGCCTGCCAATAAGAACTGCATCAGCTCCAAGTGCAATAGCTTTCAAAATATCTGAACCTCTTCTAATTCCTCCATCTATAAGAAGAGGAATTTCTTTGTTGATAATTTTAGCTATGCCAGGCAATGCTTCTATTGTTGAGATTGCAGTATCTAGTTGCCTTCCTCCGTGATTTGATACAATTATTCCAGAAACTTTTGCTTGCAATGCAAGCTTAGCATCATCTGGATGCAAGATGCCTTTTAATAAAATTGGTAATTTTGTTTGAGATGATAGCCAATCTATGTCTTTCCAGGAAAGGGAATTATCAAGTTGTTCCTTAAAAAATTGCTCTAAAGATGAAGCAGATTTACGTTGTCCAAGTTCTGCTTCTTGCATATGTTCAGTGAGATTTGCAATCGATAAATGATTTGGTAAATGAAATTCATTCCTTATATCCCTTTCTCTTTTTCCAAGAATAGGCGCATCTATTGTAATCACTAAAGCTTTATAGTTGCTACTTTCAGCTTTTTTTATTAGTTCTAAAGTTATTTTTTTATCTTTAAATATATATAATTGAAACCACATATTTGCATTAGATTGAGCAGCATCTTCGATAGTAGTATTGCTTAGAGTACTGAGAACCATTGTAGTGTCAGTTTGTTGTGCTGCTTGTGCAGTTGCATTTTCAGCTTTTTTATTTGCTAGACCATGAAAAGCAGTAGGAGCAATTATTATTGGGTAAGACATGTCTTGTCCAATAATGTTAATCTTTGTAATTGGATTTGCATTACTAGATAATCTACGTGGCAATAATTGAATTTTTTTGTATGCTTCAACATTATTATTTAAGGTAATTTCATCATTTGCTCCGCTGGCAATATAATCAAAAGCGGTTGGCTCAATTTGTTTTTTAGCAAGGTTTTCTAATTCTGATAAATTTAGCCAGTTCATAACCATATACCTTCTTTTTCTTCCCATACTAATTGTACAAGCATTCCAGCAGTGTCTTTTGGATGCAAGAAACATTCTAAATAGGCTGCTCCATTAATAGAACTTTTATACAAATCAAATGTGTCAATATTATGAAAATAGCAAGCATTCATTGCTTTTTCCCAATTTTCTACAATAAATGTTACGTGATGAACACCTTCACCACGTTCATTGATAAATTTTTTTATAAATGATTTTTCATTAGTAGGGGAAATTAATTCCCAGTGTATTTCATTTGTTTGAGTTTGCATGACATTTGTAATAAAGTCACTATTTTTTTTACGCGGACCTTTCATGACTGAATGATATCCAAATAATGCACCATAACGATTTTGGATATCTACTTGATTCATAACAGCTTGCCCAATGTGATGAATTTTTTTTATTCCCAGTGTATTATCAGAATGAGTAAAAGATGGCTCAGGTATGCTTGGATCATTCCAAGGATCACCTTCGAACAATTGAAAAAGAAGGCCAGAACCACCTCTCTTTGGATGAATATAAACATTATGATGACTACCATCATTTGTAATTAAAGGCTCAATACTATTCTCACGTAATATTTTTATTGCTTGCTCTGCGCTATCAATTTGCATTGATACATGGTGAACTCCAACGCCCTTATTTGCTTTTAAAAAAGTATGTAAATACGATTCGCTGTTATCGGGAACTAGTAATTCCCATCCCACTCGATCTTTTCCAGGAACATCAAAACCTATGCCATTAAAACCTTCTTCGCTATGCCATTCAGTTCGAATGTTAAAACCAAAAAAATTTGTAAAAAGATTAAGTTCTCTTTTTTGATTTTGAGAAGCTGTAGAAATGTGGTCAAAATGTTTTATTTTTATCATTGTACATATAGAAATTATTAATAGTTTTAGTTTATAATATAATTCGTCGTACAATCAACATGTTTTAAGGAGTCAGTTATGGTTGCTAGAGTTAATGGTGAAAAAAGAGGATTTGCTAATACTTCATTAGGAAATATTGAATATAGAGAAAGAGGAAGCGGATCTCCGATGGTCATGCTTCATCAAACACCTTCTTCGTCAATTAGATACTCGCCATGGATGCCATTACTTGAAAATAATATTCGTTGTATTGCTATGACTACAATTGGATATGGTGAATCAGATAGGCCTGAAAAACCATTTGTAGATATGCCACAATTTGTAGATGCTGTCATTGCTTTTTTTGATGCAATGGGTTTAGAGAAAGCTCATTTATATGGTGGCTGGACTGGTTCACAAGTAGCAATGGCGGTAGCTTCTAAATATCCAGAGAGAATTGATAAACTAATTCTTGAAGAACCATTTAATTGGGGTACTCCAAAAAGAAGAGCTGTTCATTTAAAATTACATCATTATTGGGAACCAAAATCTGACGGCAGTCATCTTGTTGAATTATGGAGAAAATATGGCGGCGACAAGCCAGGCAAAGATCTACAGCAATTTTCTAGATTATTTTTGGACTATTTAAAAGTTAATGATAATGACGGCGCAGAACAAGTGTACGAGGATATGGGCTGGGAAGGCGCTGGTCCAAATGCAATGACGCTGTATGATACATGGGAAGATGTAATTAATATTCAGGCAGAAACTTTAGTTATTCATGGTACGACAAGTGAATTAGGACGTTCTCATGAGAAATTTTTGGAATTAATTCCAAATGCAACTGGTATTAAATTGCCTTCTGATGGTAATTTTGACATTTACATGGAACCAGAATTATGGGCTAAAGAAGTTCTAGAATTTTTAAAATAAATATTGATTAGACTTCTTCAGGTAAACAAATTATTAACACTTGTCCAAAATTTTTAGATTTTTGGACAAGTGTTAATAATATAATTTTTTGATTATTAGTATTATAAGTAAATGTACCCCATGATGTTGAGCCACCTTGCATTCCCATTATCGCTCCATATATTAAATTGTAAATCCTTATATTTAGTTCTTCAAAATCATTTGTTTTGACAGATCTATTATAAAAACCATTTGTTATAAATGGCCTTAGGTGTATGTTTTTTTCAAAAAGCAAATCACCAGCTATTGAATTTTGAAGATCAAAGTAAATATGTTTTTTTAAAGCATTGTCAAATAAATAATCATCAATCTGGTTATTATTACTAGCTGGAAATTTATTTGCTATGAGAAGTCTCCGGCATTAAATGAGTTAAATGCTTCTTGCATGCCTTTCTCCCGCATATATTTTGTCATTTTTAGAACTGGATTAGAATAATGTAACATGGCATCAAATTCCGCACCTGCTCTGATTGCATGTCTAAATCCTTGAGCATCCATTGTTCTATTATTAGCTAATTTTTTAATTTTAAGAATCTTGCTCGGAACCTTTGCAATTTCAGTAGCCATTTCTCGTACTGTTTCTTCGAGTTGATCTGCAGGTACGGAACGATTTGCATATCCCCAATCAGCAGCGGTAGTGCCAGAAATTTTACTACCAACAGTAAAAGATAATTCTTTAGCTCTCTTTGGACCGATTAACCAACTCCACATGGGGCTAATATAGCCTCCCCCAACTGGTATTGATGGAAATCCAATTTTGGCATCATCTGCAACAACTGTAATGTCGCACATAATTGCCATTTGAGTAGCAATTCCTAAACAATATCCATGAATTTGAGCAATGACAGGCTTAGGAAAATCAAATATTCGTAAATATCTATCTATAGAATCTGTTAATTTTTGATGATCATCGAGTACATCTTCATCTTCCCATCCTTCTTCTTTTGGTTGCTGAAAATCATTACCTGCTGAAAATGCTCTACCATTTCCTCGAAAAATAATGACTCTTGTATCTTTGTCATTTTGCGCTTTCACAAAGGCTTCATCTAATTCTTTTAAAGACTGCTTGCTGAATGAATTTAATACTTCAGGTCTATTTAATGTAATGTAACCAATTTTACCTTCAGGTTCATAAATGACTACATCAGTTTCATTCTCTGGTACAGGATAAGAATCCATGATTTGCTCCATTGCTATGTTATTTTAATTAACAATAAAATATTTATAGAAAAATAACAAGATTTAAAGATATAATTACTTAAGAGCTTTCTTCTAAGTAAGGTAATATTTTTTGTAATAAATCAGTTTTTGAATTTAATAATTTTCCCATTCCAGATAATAAACCCATTACCCTAGCTACTAGCAGTACATCCGGAGGTACTTTTATTAAAGGATTATTTTTTAATACTCGACTGAGTCTTACATTAATATTAGCTAGCATTTTTTGATCAGCAAATGCTTGCCCAGATTTTATAACATCGCCAAGAAATGCATCACCAAGTGCTTCATAAGTTTCATAGTCACGGTTTTTTGTTTCAAATCCCATTGTTTCCATAGTGTCTGAAATAAGTTCAGGCTGCTCATTTATTATTGCTGAAGTTAATACAATTAATTGTTCTCTAAATTCATTACTTAGAAATTTTGTTAAACCAAAATCAACTAATCCAATAGTAGGTTGCCCATTATTTTTATCAGGAATAATGAATAAATTTCCTGGATGTGGATCGGCATGAAAAGCACCAAGCCTTAAAATCATCATATTGTAAAGATCAATAAGTTCTTCGGCAATTTCTTCTGAATTTATTCCATATTTGTTTAATTCATCTAGGTCGGTAATTTTAATGCCATCTATGTAGTCCATTGTCAATACTCGTTTTGAGGATAAATTCCAAAAAATATTTGGAATTTTTACATGAGTTCTGCCTTCTTTTATTAGCAATGCTTTAATTTTTTCAGCTGACTGACCTTCATGAAAATAATCAATTTCTTCGGGACCATTTCTTTTCATTTCCATTACTATTGGCCTAAAGTCAATAATAGATTCTATTTTTGACCAGAGGTTTGCAAGGAATTCAATAATTGATATGTCCCAAGAGACAATGTCTTCAATATCTGGATACTGAACTTTTACAGCAATATCTTCATTCATAAATGTTTTTGCTCTATAAACTTGAGCTAAAGAAGCAGACGCAACTGGAGTGGTATTAAATTCTTTAAAAGCTACTTTTATTGATACTCCCAACTCTTTTTCAATAAATGGCTCTATGTCTTTCCAAGGCCTTGGAGGAACTTTATCTTGTAATAATGAAAGTGAATAAACATATTCTTCAAGCATAATATCTGCCCGTGAACCAAAAAATTGTGCTGCTTTAAGTATTAAACCTTGTTGTTTTACAGCAATATTAACTAATTGTTGAGCAGTCTTTTTATGAAAAAGCGCAGTTGCAGAAGCATCATCTTTTAAGAAGTATTTTCTTTTCAGGAGTAACAAACGCCAGTTAAACCAAATTTTAATTGCAGTTATTGCAACTGGTCCCCATCTCAGGAACCTGTTTAAAAAATAGAATAAAGACGTAAATTTTTTAAATATTTTTGTCATGACAAGAATGTGATATCATATTATTACTTTACAGTAATAAGGAAATTATTTTTTTTAAAATATAATTTGAAATACTAATGGAAAATACTAATGGAAAATACTAAAAAAACAGTTATATTTAATCCCTTTTTACCTTCTTATAAAAAAAATCCTTATGATCAATTTAAAAAAATTAGATCTAGTGATCCGCTGCATTTTAGTGAAACCTTACAAGCATGGATTGTGCTGACTTATGATGATGCTAATAGTATATTAAGTAATAATCAAATATTTTCATCAAGTCCATTGAATGCAAAAGGTCAAATAGCTGATTTAATTCATGCTCAACAAGCTGACTCACCTTTAGGATTTGTAGAAACAGTGATAACTTCTGATCCTCCTACTCATACAAGATTAAGGTCCATTGTGAGTAAGGCCTTTGTGCCTAAAAATATAAATCTTTTAACTGATTATGCAATTACTATTATAGATGAAATAATTGATAAAGCTGTAGATTCAGGACAGATGGATATAATGGCTGATTTAGCTCAACCAGTTCCCGTCAAAATAATTGCAAGAATGCTAGGAGTGCCAGTTTCTGATTATAAGATTTTTAAGAATTGGTCAGATAAAATTATTTTAGCTGCAACTAATGTGTTTCCAAATCAAAATGTCATTGATAATGCAAATCATGCTATTCAAGAATTAAGTGAATATTTTAAATTACAGATTGAAAATAAAAGAGACAATCAAATTAGTGATGATATTATTTCTCAGCTTATAGCTGCAGAAAATGCCGGTAATCTTTTGATGGAAAAAGAACTAGTAGCATTTATTATTTTATTGCTTGTTGCAGGAAATGAAACTACAACTAATTTAGTTGGTAATGGCATAGCTACATTATTTAAAGAACAAGATATATTGGCGCGCATAGTTGATAAATCAATTGATATAGATAAAATAGTTGAAGAAATTTTAAGGGTAAATTCTCCTGTTATTGGAGTTGCTCGATTTGCTAATAAAAATTATGAAATGAATAATAAGCTCATTCAAAAAGGTGATACATTATTAGTTATGGTAGGAGCTGCAAACCATGATCCAAATAAGTTCACTGAACCTGAGTTATTTGATTTCAATAGAGTATTTAACAAGCACTTGTCTTTTGGTCACGGTATTCACTATTGCCTTGGAGCTAGTCTGGCTCGAATGGAAACAAGTTTAATTTTAAATAAACTTGTTTCCATTATTAGCAGGGCTGTTTTAGAAGAAGAGATTGATTTTGAATCGACTTTTTTTTTACGATGGCCAAAAAAAATACAAATAAAATTAAATACATAGAGAAATAAAAATGCACGAGTATGATGATGACAATATTTTTTTAAAGATTATCAACCATGAAATTCCTTGCGATAAAATATTTGAAAATGATGATTTTTTATGTTTTCGTGACATTGCTCCACAAGCACCAATACATTTATTACTAGTTTCAAAAAATAAAAAGGTTCCTTCACTTGCTAATGTAGTTAAAGAGGATGCCTCATGGTTAGGTGAAATGATTGTTTTATCAACTCAAATAGCAAAAGATCAAGGGCTAGATTTGTCTGGTTATAGATTAGTAATAAATTGTGGGCATGAGGCTGGTCAGACTGTTTATCATCTTCATTTACACATTATAGGTGGAAAAAAGCTAAGTGGCTCAATGACTTAAATGGAAATAGTTATTGAATGTTTTTTATAGACTATTTATTTTAGATTTTGAAAGTATATAATTTAACTTTGTATTCGTGTGGGGCCATTAGCTCAGCGGCCTAGAGCAGGATGCTCATAACATCAAGGTCCCTGGTTCGAATCCAGGATGGCCCACCATATGCAAAGGGATTGTAAAAATGTTAAAAATTATTAAAGAACGAATAAAAAATAATACTCTAAATGAATTATCTTTTGATAAAGATTTAATTCCAGCGGCAATTTTGATTCTATTATTTCACAATCAACACGGCCAACTATCTACTATTTTTCAAAAAAGATCTCAGCGCGTCCATCATCCTGGAGAAATTAGTTTTCCGGGTGGAAGATTTGAAAAAGCAGATGTAAATTTAATTAATACTGCATTACGAGAAACCCAAGAAGAGATTGGTATTAATGTCTCTGATATAGATATATTAGGACCGTTAAATCCAACAACAACAAGAATGGGATATGTGATGAGTCCTTTTATTGGATATACAGATCAAAAAGATATAGAATTTGTAGCTAATGATGAAGAGATAGAAAGATTAATTGAAGTTCCTTTAGATCAATTATTAAATCCGGTTAATCAAGCATGGGTTACATGGCAAGGACAAAATAGTACGTTAACTGCATTAGGATTTCGAATTGAAGATGAGATAATTTTTGGAGCAACTGCTAGAGTTGTTTGTGAATTTATTAATTTATTACAATAGGCATAAAATTTTGATATATTTTATTAGACATGGTGAATCAGTCGGAAATATTCAAGGGACTATCCAAGGGTCTATAGATTTACCATTAACTGAAACTGGTATTTACCAATCTCAGTTACTTTCTAATTATTTAAATGTAAAAGATTTAGATTTTTTTTACTCTAGCCCTTTATTACGAGCTAAGCAAACAGCTGAAATTATCAATCAAAAATTTAATTTAGAAATTAAATTTACTAATAATTTGCGTGAATATAATTATGGTATTGCAGAAGGTAAAAATTGGATGGTTGCTACAACTAAATTTGGCATCCAGTTAGGTGCATGGGGCTTTGGGAATATAAAAGGAGAAGAAGGACCAATAGAATTTTGTGAAAGAGTTGATACTTTCGTTGACAATTTATTAAATGATTGTATAAATAAAAATGTTGTCTGCGTTAGTCACGGTGCTGTTATTAATAGAGTTGCATCTTTTATTTTAGGCCTTGATGTAGAAAACAGACCTAGGATTAAAATTAATAATACTTCAGTTATGGCAGTTGATAATTCAAAAAATAAACCAACTATAGTTACAATAAATGATTGTATGCACTTGTTATAATCTTTTCAAATGAGATCTTCTAAGTATGCTATAGTAACTCCAGCTCCACCTTCGCCATATGAAGCATTTTCAAATTTTTCCACTAATGGATGATCTGCAAGAATATCTCTGATTAATTTTTTAAGTGTACCACTTCCTTTTCCATGAATGATAAGTATTCTTTTGTGACCAAATCTTGTTGCGTGATCTATAAATTTCTCAGCTTCTGCTATTGCTATATCTAATGCCTTTCCTCTTATTTCAATTTGTAAACCTGGATCTTGAATAGGACTAATATTGATTGAGTCAGTATAGTTATTTTTAAAATTACTCTTCTTCTTTTTCAGTTCTGATTGTCTGATTTGGCTCTTATTTATTTTTATTCTTGAAGAACCTATTTTAACTTCAATATAGTTTTTGTCTAGGATTGATAAAATTTCTGCGAAGGAGTTCAAGTTATCTATAAAAACATTATCTCCAATTTTATAATTATCTTTTGTATGATTAAAAATATTTTGGATAGAAGAGATATTTTTTTGATTTTTTAGTATTTCTTCTTTTATTTCTTGAACACTTTGTGTATCTATATTTTTTTCAATATTATTTATTTTTTTATCAATGGAAGTGATATTTTTTTCAATATTAATTATCTGTTTTTGGCTTTGATTAAGGATTATATCTTTAATTAGCGGTAATTTATTTTCTAGTTTATTCACTAGATTTTTTAATTTTAATTTGTGTTCTTGTAGTTCTGCTTTATGTTGATCTACTGCAATTAAAGCATTTTGAAGTTTGTCAGTCATTTTGTTATAATTAATTTCTTCAATAGGTGTTAAAGAATTTGCTTTATTTATAATAGATTCAGGAAGTCCTAATTTCTTTGCAATTGTTATAGCGTTTGATTTTCCTGGAAGTCCAAAAATAATCTTATATGTGGGCTGTAGTTTAATGACATCAAATTCCATTGAAGCATTTATAATATTTGTTTTATTTATTACGTATTTTTTCACTTCGCCATGATGCGTAGTGATAACAATATGTGCATTGCTTTTAATTAAATAATCTAAAATGGATATTGCTAATCTAGATCCTTCTTCTGGGTCAGTTCCTGCACCTAGTTCGTCTAGTAATATTAAACTTTTTTCATCTGCGTAATTAATAGCTTTTAAAATAGACTGTATATGGGCAGAAAAAGTTGATAATGATTGTTGAATAGATTGCTCGTCACCTATGTCACAAAATAACCTTGAGTATAAAGGAATTTTTGTCCCATGTGCTGCTGGGATAGGTATGCCAGATAAAGTCATTATAACTAAAAGCCCTATTGTTTTCAATGTTATTGTCTTGCCTCCAGTATTTGGTCCTGTAATTGCCACAGCGTTATATGCACTTGATATAGTAAAATTTAATGGAATTGGATTATTTATTAATGGATGACATGCATTGATTAAAATTAATTCTTTATTGTTCTTATCTACAAGATCGTAGTTTTTTTTATTTGTTAGATAATTCAAATAATTGCAATCTAAGGTATATTTTGCTATTGCAAATATATGATCTAATTTGTTGTGTTCAGTAAGCTGTTGGCATATTTGTTTTGAGTTATGGCTTATCATTAAGCCAATCATTTTTAATATCCTTATTATTTCTTTTTTTATTTCTAATTGGATTTCTTGCTTGTCATTGCCAAGCTTTATAATTTCTATTGGCTCGATAAAAACTGTGTGTCCAGAATCTGAAGTACTATGAATAATTCCATCTAGAGATTTCTTGTCACTAGCTTTTATTGATAGGCAATGCCTGTCATTTCTTAGAGTTATTATGTTGTCTTGAATAATATTTTTTTTGTTATTCTCAATCATGATAGCTTCTAACTTATGATTGATTACACTTATTGTTTTGTCTAGCTGTATATGTAGGGACATTAATTTTTTTGTACAGGTGTATTTAATTTGATTGTTATTATCAATATATTCATTTATTTTCTCAGTAAGTTTTTTTGTTTCAATATTATAATTTGTTAATTTATAAATTTCTGGACTAATAGTTTTTGCTTGTTTTAAAAAATAGATTGTTTTATGGTGATATTTAATAAAATTTACTATTAATACTATTTCTTCAATGCTGAGTATTTTGTTTTTTGTGCTGTTGAGTACAAGATCATTAATGCCGCCTGTTTCCATAAAAGAAAATGTAGGTTTTTTTTTCATGATTTCAATAGCGTCATTAACATATTGATGATGCTTGTTAATAGTATTAATATCCACGAAAGGAACAGTAGATTTAATTTTTTTTTGGTTGCTATGAATATTTGAAAAACTTGCAATTTTCTCTAATATTTTATCAAATTCTAACAATGTTAAAATATTTTTATCAATATCTAAATGATGCATTAAATGATTCATTAGATGTATTTATTAGCTATATTTAAAATATTTTTGATTAAATATTGATCTTTTTCTTCTGGGATAGTTCTCGGATCAATAAATACTTGATCACTACTTACCCTTGTTATTATTGGTAAAGCTAGCAATCGAAGGTCTTTTTGTATAATCTCTGGTGAAATATTTAATATTTTAATTGATAAAACGTAAGTTGGTAATGTTGCTTCAGGCATTGCTCCGCCTCCAATTTTTGAGTGCTCTTTTTGTTTTTTAATAACTTTATTAATCTGTTTTAATTCACTAAGCCATTTGTCAACTCTTTTGCTTAATTTTGCAGGTTTCAATGCAATCATTTGCCATATAGGAATTTTATCAATGGCTTCGTTTTTTAAATAATGATTTAAAGTAGCTATTAATCCAATGAGCGTTGACTTATCTAATCTATTAGCTCTAGCCATAGGATGCTTAATAATTTTGCGAATATACTTATTTTTACCCACTATTATTCCTGCTTGGGGACCACCTAAAAGCTTGTCTCCAGAAAAAGTAATTATATCTACCCCATTTTTAATAGAACTCTGTACTAGAGGTTCATGTGGTAAATTAAACTTTTTTGTATCTATTAATGAACCTGAGCCGAGGTCTTCTATTAATGGAATGTTATTCTCTTTAGCAAGTAAGCTTAACTCTTTATTATTAGCTGATTCAGTAAAGCCAGATATAGAGAAATTAGAGTAGTGAATCCTTAGAATAGCTTTTGTTTTTTTCGTAATAGCTTCTTTATAATCTTTTAGATAAGTCTTGTTTGTCGTTCCTACCTCAATTAATTTTGCACCAGATGCTTTAATAATTTCTGGTATTCTAAATCCTCCGCCTATCTCAACTAATTCTCCTCTTGAAATTATAACTTCACCTTTGCTTGCTAAGCTTGCTATTGCTAGCATAATGGCAGTTGCATTATTATTAACTGCAAATCCAGACTCAGCATTTGTTAATAATGAGATGTATTTATTAAGTAGAGCATTTCTATTACCTCTTTTGCCATTTATTAGATCGTATTCTAAGTCAGAGTAACTAGTATTAATTGAACTCATTGCTTGAATTGACTCTTTTGATAGTGGGACTCTTCCTAAATTTGTATGAATAATAATGCCTGTTGCGTTAATAATTTCTTTTTTTTTAAAATCAAATTTTTTTAATTCATTATTTAAGAGCTGTTCAATATTTAATATTTTTATATTTTTTCTTGATAGATTTTCATAAAGTTTTTTTTGAACTTCTCTAGCTGCATATATAAAAATTTTTCTACCATATTTTTCAATATGCTTTTCTGATGTTTTTTCAAGAATCATTTTTTCTACAGAGGGGATAGAATTATTTTTTAATAATCTGTTCATTGGCTCTGACATATTCATTAATTACTAATTTATAACCATTACAGGTATACCATATATGTATATCTTATAATACTATTGTCCTAATGTTTGATTTATAACTGAGGAGTTCAAATTGAAACTAAGACTACCTGGTCCTACAGAAGTACCTGAACATATTGCTTTATCTGGATCAAAAGCAATGATTAATCATAGAGGCCCTGAAATGGCAGAACTTGTAAGTAGTATTAGTAGTGACCTGCAAACTTGTTTTGAAACAAAAAATGAAGTACATATTTTAACTGCATCAGGGACAGGTGGCTTAGAGGCAGCAATTGTCAATCATATTTCTGCTTCTGATGAAGTACTCGTTATTACTATTGGCATCTTTGGAAATAGATTTTTGCAATTGGTTGAAATGACCGGTGCAAAACCAACTGTTTTGAAATATGATTTTGGTCATGCAGCAAATGCAAATGATGTGGAAAAGGTATTAAAAGATAATTCTCATATTAAATTTGTAGTTATGACTCATAATGAAACTTCTACAGGTACAACCAACAACCAAATTGCTGATATCGCAAGCATTGCAAAATCATTTGGATGCTTAGTGATAGTTGATGCAGTATCTTCTTTGACTGCAATGTCTGTTGAAGTAGATAAATGGGGACTTGATGTTGTTGTTTCTGGATCACAAAAAGGGTGGATGATGGCTCCGGGGCTTGCATTTATTTCCATTAGTGAAGAAGCATGGGATATTCAAAAAAAATGCACTACTCCAAGATTTTATTTTGATCTTTTAAAACATAAAGCAAGCTTAGCTAATGGACAAACCCCATGGACACCTGCTGTTTCATTATTTTATCAACTTGAGACAGCACTTAAAGATATAAAAAAAGAAGGAATGAATAATATATTTGCAAGGCATGCATTCTGTGCAGAAAAAACAAGAAGTTCTATTAAAGAAATGGGATTTGACTTACTTGCAGATGAAGGCTATGAATCAAATTCTGTGACAGCAATTAAAGCTCCTGATGATTTAAATGTCGCTCAGTTATTAAAAGTTGCTAGGACAAAATATAATACTATTTTTGCCGGTGGCCAAGGATCCCTAGGAGGTAAAATTTTTAGATTTGGTCACTTGGGATATGTTAATGAAAATGATATAGACATGGGCTTAGATGCATTAAAGAGCTCTTTAAATGAAATAGGATTCAGGAAATAGATATTTATGATAAAGATATTAGTTGCTGATAAATTAAGTTTGGCTGGTATTGATTTGCTTAAAGATCAATATGAAGTTGATATTAAAACCGGCCTTAATGAATTAGATATTTGTTCAATTATTAATGGTTATGAAGCGTTGCTTGTTAGAAGCCAAACGCAAGTCACGGCTAAAATTATTGATGCAGCTAATAATTTAAAAGTCATAGCTAGGGCAGGAGTTGGTATTGATAATATTGATTTAGCTGCTGCTACGGAACGAGGCATTATTGTTGTGAATGCTCCTTCTGCAAACACAATTTCTGCTGCAGAACATGCCTTTGGACTAATGCTAGCTGTTGCTAGAAATATTCCTCAGGGTAATGAATCTTTACATAACGGCAAATGGGATAGAAGTAACTTAATGGGAGTTGAATTGTATGGAAAAACATTAGGCTTGCTAGGGTTAGGAAGAATCGGAGCTGAGGTAGCTAAAAGAGCTTTAGCCTTTGAAATGAATGTTTTGGCTCATGATCCATTTGTTTCTGATGAACGCGCAAAAACACTCGGAGTTACTCTTGTAGATGTAGAAGAGTTATTTTCTAAATCTGATTTTATTTCTTTGCATACTGCTTTAGTTGAAAAAACTAAAGGAATGATTAATAAAGAGCTTTTAAGTAAAGCAAAGGATAATTTAATTTTAATTAATGCAGCAAGAGGACCCTTAATTAATTCTTTTGACTTGCTCCAAGCTCTTGAAAATAATCAAATAAAAGGAGCGGCAATTGATGTATTTGATGTAGAGCCTGCAATCGATGATCCATTAACTAAATCTAATAGAATCGTTGTTACTCCTCATCTTGGTGCGTCAACACGTGAAGCACAAGACAGAGCTGCTATTGTTGTCGCAGAAGAAGTCATGACTATATTAAATGGAGGTTCTGCAAGATATGCTACTAATTTGCCAATGATGAGTCAGGATGATATTACTTCTACTGGTTTATATACTAGCGCTGCTATGCTTGCAGCATCTGTAGCAAATCAAATATCAACTGGTTCCGTAAAGGAAGTTAAAATTGATTACTTTGGACAAATTAGCCACAAAGATTGCTCAATGTTACGTGCATCTGTATTAGCGGGTCTTTTTTATCAAGTTCATGATGTTCCAGTGACTATTGTTAATGCAGAAAAAGTTGCTGAACAGCACGGGTTAAAAATTACTGAAATTTCAGATATTGATGATGGTGGATCTTATGTAAGCAGCATCGGAGTCACAGTTATTAATGAGCAGGATGTTTCTAATAAAGTTATTACTACTTTTTCCGGTAATGATTCTCGAATAATTAATGTGAATGATTTTAAATTAGATTTTTCAGCCTTGCAATCAAATAATATGTTGGTGATAGGTAACAATGATGCCCCTGGTGCCATTGGTGAGGTTGGTAGTTTACTCGCTAAACTTGGTTTGAATATTAATTCAATGTTTGTTTCTCCTGGAAAAGATAATGATGCACTTATGGTCGTTGGCTTAGATAGCGGATTGAGTAATAGAGATATTTTAGCAATGCTAGAATTAAAAAAATATATTTATTCAGTAGAGCAAGCTGACATTATGATTTTTAAATAAATTTATTTAAAACAAAACCAGAGCCAATTTTAGGATACAAGTATGTAGTTTTATGAGGCATAACCATGTTCTGTTCTGTAAAGTTAATTATTGTTTCAATTGGCAGCGGCTTTACTATAAAACATAAACTCTCATTTGTCTTATCAAACATACTTGAAATTTCATCAAAGTCTGTTACAAAGTTAACATTATCTTCAGGAAGGTATTTTTGATTTGTTTCATTCAATATTTTTGCTATTGCAATATGATCAACGATATATGTATTCAGATTTATATCAAATGATTGAGTGATTAATTGATCAAATTTTTCCTGATTCATTTTACATGAGTAGTATTTTTTGCCATCAGTCAATAAAAAACCATGATCATTGTCATCTGCTACAAAAATATTATATTGATTGTGTATGGTTGTATTGTTTACATCCAGTTGCTTAATTTCAAAATTATCTTTCAAAATTTTAACTGCGATATCTATATTTATTTTGCTGTTAAGCATTCTATGAATTGGCAATATCTTTAATCCTGGATCTGAATCAGGCACTAAAGCTGTTAAAATATAATCATATTTTTTATCATGGTTATTATTTTTATAATTCAAAGCCGTGGTGTATCTATGATGACCATCTAAAATGATAATTTTTTTATTATCAATTGAGTTACTAATTTTTTTAATAGATTTAATGTCGTTTATTTTCCATAAATCATGTTGTACGCCAGTTATATCAATTGCCATTAGAGACGAATTAGTTTCACTGTACTCTTGAAGTAATTGTGAACAACTATTATTGTCATCATGAAACATGCAGAATATTGGGCTAATGTTTGCTTGCGTTGCGTCCAATAGAGAGTACCTATCTTTTTTAGGACCTTCCATTGTATTTTCATGTGGAAATATCACTTGGTCTTCAAACGCATGTATTTTTAATAATCCTATTATAGTTTTTCTTTTTATTAATTGATCGTCTAATTGAAATGTTTGTTGATACAAATAATAAGTTAATTTGTCTTCTTGTATTAAAACTTCTTTATTGATCCAGTCATTTATCAATTGTTGGGCATTTTGATATTTTAGATCATTTTTACCTTTTGGAAGTTCTATGTGACAAATGTTATATTCTGAAGAAGAGTACAATATATCTTTTTGTTCTCTGCTGATTACGTCATATGGAGGCGCAATTATTTTGTCAATATCAACCTTATCATAATTGTATACGTACCCTTTAAGTGGTTTAAAAATTGAAATGTTATTCTCCTTTTATTAGGTGTCTAAAGCTTCTTTTTGAATAACAAAAATCTCTTCAATAGATTTTATAGATAAATTAATTACTTGATTTAAGAGTTCATTAGAAAAACTTTTTTGTTCACTGGTTGCTTGTATATCAACGATATTCTTGTTTTCATTTATAACAATATTGCAATCTGCATCAATTGTTGAATCTTCTTCGTAGTCTAGGTCTATGTAGACATCATTGTTCTTTATTCCTGCTGATATAGCACCTATTTGGTGGATTAACACTTTGTTAAATGAATCAACACCAGTTTCCTTGGCTAATTTATTAAGTGCCAAAGCTGTTGCTAGCCAAGCTCCATTTATTGCAGTTGTACGTGTTCCGCCATCAGCATCTATAACATCACAGTCTATAGTAATTGTATATTCACCCAAAAGTGAAAAGTCGATTGCGGTACGTAAGCTTCGACCAATGATTCTTTCAATTTCTTTCCCTCTGCCATCTTGTTTACCAGATTTAATTTCTCTTTTTTTTCGAGTATTCGTAGATGCAGGAATCATTGCATATTCTGCTGTTAACCAACCTGTGTTACTATTTTTTAGGAATCGTGGTACAGAGTTTTCAATTGTTGCTGTACAAATAACACGAGTATTACCCATTGAAGATAATACAGATCCATCAGCATTTACAATGTAATCTGTCAAAATTTCAAATTTACGTTTTTCGTTTAATTTTCTGCCATTTTTTCTCATATAATTATTGCCTTATTTAAGATATTTAAGATATTTAAAAACTTTATTTTAATCATAGCCATATAAGAATTAAAAAGGTAACCTTATTTAGGCAAAAGTGTTTTATGAAACCCTTTGCTTACTTGAGTAGATTGTTCCTATTCTATTCTTTTTTATTAATCATTAGGTTTTTATCTA
>QGNP01000011.1 GCA_003228125.1 Chloroflexota bacterium
TAATAGTTACTATTGATACAACTACTGTTGATAATCAATCGATACCTTCACAAAAAGAAGCATCTGAAGTAAATGAATTAACAATGAAAGAAGATATAACTGATAGCAATATTGTTATTAATAATAATGTTCAGGTAACTGAAAATTCATCGCTTTCAACAAATACTGAAATTAATTCTCAAAATCGCATAGTATTTGCATCGCCTTCAATAAGAAAGCTGGCACGTGAAATTGGTGTCAATATTCAATTAGTACAAGGCAGTGGCTTAGGTGGTAAGATTTCTGAAGATGATGTTAAGTTATTTTCTAGAAATATCGATAAAAGCATCCAACCATCTTCAGTAACACCTTTGCAATTACCTGATTTTGGTAAATGGGGTGACTATAAAGAAGATTCAATGTCTAGAATCAGAAAGACAACCGCAAGCAATATTGCACAATCATGGGGCCAAAGCCCTCATGTTACATTGTTTCAAAAAGCTAATATTACAGCCATTGATGCATTTAGAAAAGAACTTAAAAATCATAAAGATTTAGAGGGCGCCAAGTTAACTATGATGCCCATTCTTATAAGAGGAGTTAGCTTAGCATTAAAAGAGTATCAAAATTTTAATGTCAGTATTGATATGAAAAATAATAAGATCATTACTAAAAACTTTATTAATGTTGGAGTAGCCGTAGATACCGAAAGAGGACTTTTAGTTCCAGTAATAAAGAATACTATTGATAAAACTATTGTAGATATTGCTCATGAATTAATGGATGTATCAGAGAAAAGTCGGGATAAAAAGCTTGCATTAGATGATATGCGTGGTGGAAATTTTACAATTAGTAATCTTGGTTCATTAAATACTTCATTTTTTACACCAATTATTAATCCTCCTGAGGTTGGTATTTTAGGAGTCGGAAGAGCACTATTGGAACCAGTTTGGAACGGCAATGATTCTTTTGTCCCTGAACTCATGATGCCTTTATCATTGTCTTTTGATCATAGAATAATTGATGGAGCAGATGGAGCGGCATTTTTAAATTGGATAGTTCAATTTTTACAAAATCCAGAATCTCTTATTTTAAAATAAGTATAGTTAATAGATAGAAAATGAGCATTTTTATGAGTTTAAAAGTTGTTGTGATTGGTGCAGGCCCTGGTGGTTATCCTGCAGCTTTTCGTGCTGCTGATCTCGGCATGGATGTTACTTTAATTGATCCAGCATCTAAGCCAGGAGGAGTATGTTTATATGTAGGATGTATTCCATCAAAGGCATTATTGCATGCTGCGCATACAATCTCAGAAGCCAAGCATGCAAATGAATATGGTGTTGAATTTAACGATCCTAAAATAGATTTAGACAAACTTCGAATATGGAAAGATGGTGTTATTGGTAAAATGACTGGCGGTTTAGGAATGCTAATGAAGCAAAGAAAAGTTAAATTTTTGCAAGGCAGTGCATCCTTTACATCTTCTAAGCAGGTGAACGTCACATTACATGAAGGTGGACAGGAAGTCATTGATTTTGATTTTGCAATTATTGCAACTGGATCAGTTCCTGTGTCTCCTCCAATAGTTGATGGTAAAACTAACTTAGTTATGGATTCTACTTCGGCACTAGAGATTCCTGATGTACCAAAGAACTTATTAGTAGTAGGTGGAGGGTATATTGGATTAGAACTCGGAACTGTATATGCAAACTTAGGTTCTAAAGTTACTGTTGTTGAAATGACTAGTGGCTTGTTACCTGGTGCTGATAGAGACTTGGTCGAAATATTGAAAAAAGATTTAGATAGTAAATTTGAAGACATATTATTAACGACTAAAGTGGAAAAAATTATTGAAAAATCAAATAAATTAAGAGTTACTTTATCTGATCTAGAAAAAATTAACTCAAATATGACATTTGATAAAGCATTGATTGCTGTAGGAAGAACTCCGATGTCAAAAAAAATAGGACTTGAGAATACTTTTGTGAAGATTAATGAACGAGGATTTATAGAAACTGATTTGCAATGCAGAACAAGTGATCCAGTAATTTTTGCAATTGGTGATGTTGCTGGAGAACCAATGCTTGCTCATAAAGCAACAAAAGAAGCACATGTAGCAATAGATGTAATTAATGGAAAACCTGCAATGTTTGATCCGCTTGCTATTCCTGCAGTTGTTTTTACTGAGCCTGAATTAGCCTGGACAGGTTTATCTGAATTAGAAGCAAGACAAAAGAATTGGGAAATTGAAATTTCTAAATTTCCTTGGGCAGCTTCTGGTCGTGCTACAACAATGGGTATTAAAAGAGGAATGACTAAAATAATTTCAGAACCATCGACTAAAAGAATTATTGGCGTTGGTATAGTTGGTAATGGAGCTGGAGAAATGATTGCAGAAGCAACATTAGCAATAGAAATGGGAACAACTTTAGAAGATATGAAATCAATAATCCATGCTCATCCAACATTATCAGAGACACTTATGGAAACTGCAGAAATTTATTATAATCAAAGCCCCCATTATTTTTCTCCTAAGAAAAATAAATAGATATATTTTTATGTTATGGATAACGATAACTACGTAGTTGCTCAGAGAAGCTATAAATTAACACCACTACCATTAAGGCAATAATACCACCAATGACCATTGTGTTATCAGCTCCAATTAATGCTGAAAAGAAGCCTACTTCTAATGTACCTATATTATTGGCAGTCATTGCAGAAAGTGAGTGAAAACTTACCGCACGACCACGCATGTTGTCTGGAGTAGTGAGCTGTACAATTGTTTGCCTTGTTGTCATCCCAATAGAATCAGTTGCCCCAAGAAAAAATATGATAAAGCAGCCAACCCAAAGAGATGTTGAAATGCCAAATAACATTAATAATATGGCATAAAATCCAGTTGCATAAAGCACTAACATTCCTTTAGGTTTGTATTTGGAAAGCGATATAACCATTACGCTGCCAATGATTCCTCCAGCTGAACTAGCACTAGATAATAAGCCAACAGCAGTGGCACCTTGCTTATAAAGCTTATCTGCTAAAACTGGTAATATTTGACGATAAAAACTTACTACAGTTACACCAATATCCATCAGATACAAGCTCGGTAAAATTGGATGTTTTTTAACAAATCGCCATCCTTCTAATATTTCTTGCATAACAGATGTTGATTTTTTAATATTCTCAGCTAATCCAGTCTTCTTAATGAAAATTGGTAAAATAGCACTGAATAGAGCACAAACTAAAGTTGCAAGAAATGCTTCTTTAATGCCAAAAAAGTATACAAGGATAGCAAAAAATAATGGAGCTATTGCAGTAGCTATTTGCATCGTTGCGGTATGCAATGCTACTGCATTAGGAAGATGCTCTTTTTTAACAACAGTTGCAACTAATGCTGCACGAGCAGGCTGGCCTATGACACTGACAACACTGAGCAAAGCGGTTGCTAAATAGATATGTGATGCCTTTAATTGATCTGCGTAGATCAGCAGAGTTAGTACAAAAATTATAATTGTAACGGTTGCTTGACTATATTCAATGAGTTTTTTTCTATCTATTTTGTCAGCTAGAGAGCCTCCATAGAGAATAGAAGGTATTTGCATGATTAATTGAACTCCTCCAATTAATCCTAATTGAACTGCAGATCCAGTTATTTCATAAAGCCATACTGTAGTAACTAGTATTCTCAGTTGCATTGTTGATTGATAGGCTATTGATGCTATCCAAAGAAAAACAAAATCATTATAAGCAAACGGAATAAAAAGTTCACGGATTTTATTCATTTATATATTCTTAATTACCAGTTACTTGTATCTAAAAATTCTTTATCACGTTCTTCAATTTTTTCCATAAAAGGATGGAGTTGAACACCTAAGCCAATAACAATTCTGTTCATGTAATTGAAAAGTGCTATTTCATGAACGATATCAATTATATCTTCTTCTGACCAGCCCGAATGTAGCAAATTTTGCCGATCTTCATCTACTATATGTTCTGGATTAGATGTTAGTTTTTTTGCAAACTTCAAAGCTTCTTTTAATTTTTCTGATATATCAAGTTTGGTAAAATCTGATTTTAATTGCTGGGTAAATGCAATTGGATAATTGCTTCCTCTTGCAGATTCAGCATGACCAATAGTACAAAATCTACAACGATTATTAATAGAAACAATTGTATCAATTAAATCTTTTTCTTGCTTATTTAAATTAGAATTTTGATTTTTAAAACTTGTTTCATGCATAAAATTCCACGATGATTCCATTAGGTTTGGACGAAGACTTAATGCAATAAAATTATTTCTAATTCGCCTTTCAATTTTTGCAGGATCATTTTCACCTGTAATTTGTTGGTACACACCAAGAATATCACCAGTTGACTCAAGAGGTGATATAGTTTTTATCCATGCTCGTTCCATTATAAGTTTCCTTTTTATGTACTAATATTTTATGAATTAATATTATTTAAAAATGCAATTGTATCTTTTGCAAATGTTTTTGCTTCTGTAAAAATAACTGGATGACCAGCTTTTTCATAGGTAGTATATATGCCATTAGGATTAAGTTTTTGTAGTTGTTCCCAAACTGGAGAAAGCAAGGATGCACCTTCACCTAATCTTCTAGCAACCATGAATGGTATTTTTAAGTTTGCATAATCTTTACGTAAATCACTTTCTGCAAGTCCTGCGAATGGAGCAAGGCATTTCATTATTTCTGGATCATGGCGCCATATAATCTTTGATTTATTATTAGATTTAGTCGCATGAGTACTCCAGAATTTTGCTTTTTCATCAGAAATATTCCATCCAAAATGTCGTGAACGTAATTTTTGCGCCCATAACACTACTTGGTCGACAGAATCAAAAATATCTAATTTTTGCCTCTCGTATGATTTTAAAAGTGGCTCTTTTGTTCTAGCAGCAGGAAATTCTGGAGGTTGATCGTCAATGATCAATGCATAAATTTTATCTGGATTTTGCGATGCATATTTTATTGCAGTTGCTGCCCCAAATGAAGATCCCATAAGAATTATTTTCTTGCTGTCAATAGAATCAATCGCTGCAACCGCATCTTTATAATAATTATTTGGCGTATAGCTATCAGCAGGTCCCCATTCACTTTGACCATGCCCTCTAGCATCAAAACTAATAAAAGGGTATTGCTCACTAACCATCGTAGCATATTCATCTGCTTCTTCAGCAAAACCAGTATATATGTGAAAATAAACAAAAGGAATATTGTTGTTTTTTCTTATTTCTCTTTTACGAATTGCTAAGTTATCAATTTGTATATAGCTATCCTTAAAAATGCCCATTATTTATTCCTTAATTTATTTTTTCTGGCATTTTAAATGTAGCATTTTGCTCAAATGTAAATGCTACATTGGCAACAGTATTTTCACATAAATTATTACTGCCAAACATTAAGCCAATTGGAAGATTATTTTTTGAAAAGCCACAACAAACAGAAATGCTGGGAATGTCTAAAATATTGTATGGTGCAGTTAATCTTGATAAAATAGCACCAGTATCTCCCTCTTCAATTAGTGGTGCAACTGAACGAGTAGTTGGTGAAACTAATACATCTACTGTAGAAAAAAGTTCACGAGATTCTTTTATGAGATCAGATCTAATTCTTTGAGCATTCAGATACGATGTTGCTGAAACAAGACTGCCCAGTTGAAGAGAAGCCAATACATCTCTACCAAAATTATCAGGTTTTTCTCTGATTCTTTTAGAATGATATGTTGCTGCTTCAGCAAGTAATATTCTAAATCTTCCTTTTTCTACTGAGCGAATCTTTTCCATCATTGGTAGAGAAACTTCATAAATCATCGCACCAAGCTTTTCTAATATTCCTAATGATTTTTCAACATGTTCGATAATTTCAGCATCACATTCGTCCCATAGTAGTTTTCTTGGGATACCTATTTTTAATCCATGTATATCACCAGTAAGATTAGCAAGAACATTGGTCGGCTCAATGTTAAATGATGATTCATCCAATCTATCATAACCGCTTATATTGTCCAATATAATGCAAGCATCTTTTACCGTTTTAGTAAGCGGTCCAACGTGATCTAGGGACCATGAAAGTGGTGTGATACCATATTTACTAACACGGCCTGATGTTGGCATAAAGCCTGTTACACCGCATAAAGCTGCAGGAATTCTAATTGATCCACCAGTATCTGTGCCGATTGACCCTAGGCAAGATCCAACTGCAACTGCAGCCGCACTGCCACCACTACTGCCTCCAGCAATATATTTTTTGTTCCAGGGATTTTTTACAGCTCCATAGTGAGGATTAACACTACTGGTTCCAAAAGCAAATTCATGCAGATTTAATTTACCTACAATAATTGCACCTTTATCTAAAAGTTTTTTGGCTACAGTGGCACTTTTTTTTGATATAGAATTTGGAAACAACTTTGAACCATTTGTTGTTACTGTTCCTTTTAAGTCAATGATATCTTTTAAACCAATTGGTATTCCATGCAATGGACCACGATATTTACCTTGCTTAATTTCATCATCTAGTATTTGAGCTTGATATAATGCATTTTCTTTGAGAATTGAAATATAAGCATTGATATTAGGCTCAGTCAACTTAATCTGTTGCATTGTCGAATTAATTAAATCAGCCACTGATATTTTTTGTTTTTCAATCAAATTGCTTGCTTCAGCTATAGTTAATGTGCTTAAATTTATGTCGATTGGCTTCATTTTTATTTGATATCCAAATGCCATAATAGATTGCTAATAGGTCGAACACTATCAAGTTCAATGGTATCAAGTTGACTAGGATCAATCATAAATGTTTGTTTAGTGGCAAAACTATTAATTGTCTTACTGTTAATTTCAATACCCCAAGATTCAGATAAATATTTAATTTTTTGTACGTTATTCTGGTCAATATATTGCTGATCTTTACTCATGGGAATCCTCTGGTATATAAGCTATTAGATTAGTGGCAAATGATAATGATGGAATAACATGAGGGCCTGTTACACCAATAATACTTAAAGCAGGTGATTTAGATTGGAATACGTCATTCATAGGCTCAATAGCACCAGGAATACTATTTAAATTTGAAGCAAATATTTGCATTTTTACTATATCTTCAATGTTTCCTCCAGCTGCTTGACATATCTTATTTGTATCATTAAGTATTTTTTTCATTTCTTCTTTGCCATGAAGAGTGACATACGGTGAAGCGATATGTGGTTTTATTGATTCTGGAATTGTTTTTATATCACTCGCTTGTCTACCTGATAAAAATAGATATGGCCCAACCTTTACTCCATGTGGAGCATAATCGGGACTAGTGACATCTTTAGCATGTATTATTTCTGGTTTTAATTTAGAATCATTTGTTAATGCAATGCAATTAATCTCAACTCTAGAACCACCAATACCCATCTGATCGATTGGAACTATTGTAATGGCTGGCATATTTTTTGGAAACGTATTGTGTAATACTTTAAGTAAACCTGGATAATCTTTGGTATCAGTTAGATATACATCTAATTTGACAATGTTTTCTAATTTTGAATTAGCTGATTCTAAATATAGCTTTAATTTATATAAATCGTATGACGATTGTTTTTCAATTTCTGAGCCATACCAAAAGTTAGGGTCAACTTGAATATCATCTGGTTGCGCATGACCTTTTCCACCTGGATAGGATGCCCTAGATTTAAAATCAGTTGGGGATGATCCTGAACACCAAATCCAATCTCCATATCTAATTGCAAGTGAATAACCAGCCCTAGGAGTGGGTGCGCCTGGCGCATTAATAGCTTCTTTTTTTATATCTTTAGATGGAATAATTGCTATCCCATCAAGTTGAATCTGAGCATCTTGGTTCATCAAATTATTGATTGCTAAAGCCGTTGATGCCGGTCTTCCCTCTAGTAGATATTTATCCCGTATAGGTAAGTAGTGTCTAAATTGATCATGGTATGGAGTAAATTGATCAATTCGAACCATATTACTTACATCGGTACCTGCTTTATTTAATAGTTTAGTTAAAATCTGATATATGCCTTCAGTTTGCATACTCATTGGGTAGTCATTATTTGGAAAATCTTGATCTGTTTTGCGTTCACTAATTATACCTGATTTCCAATCAACTGCCATTAAACCACCGATGAAGACCCAATCTCCAGCTTGGACTGCTGGAGTACATGGAAAAGGAACAGCAGCAAATTCATTAGATGTAATAGATTTTCTTGACATAACAGCTCCTTTAATTATTTTTTTCTTCTATCTTCAAATCTTCTAGGCTTTGATTCTATACCGAATTTAGTAAATTTTTGTAATTCACCTGGATTATATACTGCAACATTAATTGAGACAGATAATTTTGTTCTGAGCATTTCGGTAACAGATTCTTTAACCTCTTTTTCTGATTGATTTGATTTTGGTTCTTTTAGTTCAATCATCAATGTCATCTGATCTCTGTCATTTATTCTATCAGCAAAACAAAAATACTCATTACTAACTCTTGCGTCATTCTTTGCTACATCACCGCAAGCTTCTGGCCATACATTGACTCCTCTTAATTTTACCATAGTATCTGCTCTTCCTTGAAGGAAATCTATTCGCGTTAATGAGGAACCACAAGCACATTTTTCTCTTGATAGTACTCTTGTCGTATCTTTTGTATCATATCTTACAACAGGCACTCCTGTCTTGTAGAGAGCAGTTACTACTAGCGATCCTATTTTACCATCTGGCAATGACTCCCCAGATTCTATATCAACGATATCAAAAATAAATGCGTCTTCCCAGAGATGCATGCCTGCTTTTTCTGGACATTCTGCTGCCATTACTTGAGTTTCATGCATTCCGTAATTTTCTAAAGCATTGATTCCATCCCATTCTTTTTCAACAAGTCTAGGGTTTCCACCCATGGTACTAATATTTTTTAAGTGCAGGTCTTTTTTGAGGTCAATTCCCATTTCTTTTGCTGTTCGAGCAAGCTGAATTAAATAATCTTGAAATCCTACTAAACCAGTTACTTGCCATTCTTTCATAATTTCTATTTGTCTTACTGATCTTGTAACTATGCCCGCACTTGTTGTTACTGGAATGCATCCTAGCCAGTCATAAAGGGCTTCATCAACAATAAATGGTCCATTGTGAGTTGAATACAATAGCGTATTTTGAACAGCATCTCCAGGCCTAAAGCCAGCTAAATAAAAAGCTCTCGCACGTAAAAGTGAACCCACCTGTCTGTCTTGGACGGTATATAAAGTTGGACGAGGTTGCCCAGTTGTTCCTCCAGAAGTATGAATTCTAATTGGTCCAATATCTTTAGTGTCCTTAAAAGCAACACCTTGATATGTTCCAAATGGAGGTTTTTCAGCAATGCTTTTTCTTAGATCGTCAACAACGTACGTTGGTAGTTTTTTATGGTCTTCTAGGGAGTTAATTTTTGTTACATCTTGTATGCCATTGTTTTGCCATCTGCTTTTATAGAATTCAGTAGACCATGCATGTTGAAGGCATTTAGAGAGCTTAGAAGTCTGTATTTTTTTTATATCGTCTGCTGGCAGTAAGTAATGATCTTTAAAAAATGTAGGCGCAGGTTGATAATCATTGATTAGTTGATTCCAATCAATGGAATTAAAAAAATATGGAACCGGAACGTCTTCAATCATATTATTCATTGCCCTTGAACTAAATTCTATTTAGGTATATTTAATCTATCTGGCAGGTAAAGCCCTCTTGTCGGTGGTTCATATGCTCCTGCGCCAGATTTCTTTGGTATGACTCTTGTAATTTTTCTATCTTTTTCTATTTTTCCTGACAAGGCATCCTTCAGCCAATCAGCCATGTAAAAATATACATCATTCCCACCTAAACCTTTAATGGCTGGAGGTGAATGAAAGTCATCTTCAAGTATCCATAATTCCTTTGGTCCAGAAATTTGTTCCCATATTGCTATGCCATCCTCCATATAATTCAATGGATCATATTCTCCCATTATTGTTAATGATGGAGCAGATATTTGCTTTGCATATTCATCCATTGTCATTTTTGAAGACATTTTATCAAATTCATCTTCATCTTCTATTCCAGCCATATACATAAACATTTGTTTAAATCTTGGTGACGACTCTTCAAAGATTGCGGTCTTTGCTGTAAAACATGCAGAAGCAGTGGCTATAGCTGCAATTCTACTATCGTGTGATGCAATTCGCATGCCCCAAAACGAACCCATAGATATTCCACTAATTGCAATTTTATCTGAATCAACTTCATCTTGTTGAACTAGCCAGTCAATTACTGCACTACCTACCTGCTCATAATTGTTGTCTGTAGGACGTATTTTTCTAATGTTACTTGTGCCTTGGCCTGGTCCGTCAATTACTAAGCAGTTCATACCTCTTGCAATAAAAGCATTATGAGTTGGATTTGGAAATGTTTCTTTTGTTTGATCCATGCCAGGCACCTCTATCACAGTAGGGGAATTTTTTTTACCAGTCATATGAAACATGCACTGTATTTCCTTATCACCCCACTTGATCTCTACTCTTTTCATTGGATAAGGGGAATGCTCTATAACTTTTTCATAACATTCAAGTAATTTACCATGGAGATAAATTTTGTCAGGATGATCATCAATAAAAATAGGATGTTGTGCTTCTCTATATAGGTCTGCTGCACGCCAAAAATGTTCATGTGCCGTTTCTATATGTCCAGATTTTTCAGCTTCTTTAGCTATAGTTTCAGTGTGTCTTGCGTATCGCTCTGTGATTTTTGGAATCATTCTATATGATTTAACTTCTTCAGGGTGCACACGCGTATCATATTCAAAATTTTGCACTCTACCTGCAACTTTAGAAATCCAATCAAGAATCCATTGTTGTCCATCGCGTCTGAGTTTTGTTTGTTTTGTCATGATGCTCCCATTTAGATATTTCCCGAGGCTTTAAATTTAGCATTTATACAATAATAATTCTACCTTAATTCTTTATAGACATTCTATATTAGAAATGAAAGAATATATGTATAGTAAAGCATTGTAAAATATATAAAGATTGGTTGATGAGATGCCAGAATTAAACGTTAAACCTATTGATGTACATATACATCCATTTACTGAAGAAACTCGTCTTGGCCATGGTCCATCTTATACAGAAGCTCATGATAACTATTTTGGAAACTCTCCTGAAGCTCCACATCATGATAAATTAATTATTGCAATAGATGAATCTGCTGAAACTTTTAGAAAGGCAGGAATAGATAAAGCTATATTAGTAAATATGGTTTCTTATAATAAATGGGGTCGTGCACTGCCTAATGACTATATTGCACAATACTGCCAAAAGTACCCTGATCTTTTTTTAGGTTTAGGAGGAATTGATCCACACATAGGAGCAAAGCCGGCAGTTAAAGAACTTGAAAGATGCATGAATGATTTAAATTTACTTGGATTAAAGTTTCATCCTGCTTATCAAGAAGTTGATCCTGCAGATAAAGAGCTGATGTATCCAATTCTTGAAGCTTGCGAAGGCATGAATGCAGTAGTATTGATTCATACAGGCACCACACGAATGACATATAGTAAAATTCGTAATTGTAACCCAATTTCTATTGATGATATAGCAACTGATTTTCCAAAATTGAAAATTATTATGACACATTTCGGATGGCCATGGACTGCGGAAGCTTTAGCTGTCATATGGAGACATGAAAATGTTTATTTAGATCTTTCTGGCTGGCTACCAAAATATATTTATCAAGCAGAGCCAATTGTTTTTCATTACATGAATAGCATATTAAGTGACAAGTTTGTTTATGGATCTGATTACCCTGCAATTGATCCAACAACTTGGATTAATGATTTTATGAGCATTGTTAAAGAAGGATATATTTGGGGTAATACAAAAAAAGAATTCCATCAAGAATCAATTGATAATTTTTTTAGACATAATGCTGCAAGAATTCTTGGTATAGATAAATAATCTATTTTATAAAAAATAAGGATGACTGATGAGTAAAATTGATTTAACAAAC
The DNA here is from genome assembly GCA_003228125.1 of Chloroflexota bacterium. Taxonomy (GTDB): domain Bacteria; phylum Chloroflexota; class Dehalococcoidia; order UBA2979; family UBA2979. The sequence goes on from QGNP01000011.1 coordinate 12,008, forward strand.
TATAGTCCCTACAGTTGGCGTGCCAAGATAGGTCTAGTGGTTCCGCCTGGAAACACTACTAATGAATCTGAGTTTAATTTAATGAGTCCTGATGGAGTTACTATACATACGGCTAGGGCAGATGCCTATCATGATGCAAGTGAATCTAATGCTATGATGACTGACCTTAAGCAAGCTATGAGTGATTTAACTGCACAAGGGGGCACTCCTATGGACATTGTTGCTCTTGGTTGTACAACAAGTTCAATGACATTACCTGCTAAAGAATTAATTGAAGGTATGCAAAATATTGCTGAGAATATGTCTGTTTCAGCAGTGGGTCCTTCTATAATTAAGGCATTGGATGCTTTTGAGATAAAAAAAGTTGCGTTGGGTACTCCTTATACTCCAGTAATTACAAAATATATTGAGGATTATCTCACTAATCATGGATACGAGATCGTCAATTCTGATTGCTTAGGTTATGGCGAGAACGTTGATGAATTTCGTCAAATAGCCAGAACTCCACCAGAAATTACTTACAGGATGGCACGCTCAATTGATGTTCCTGATGCAGAGGCTGTTCTAATTGTTTGTACTGATTTACCAACAATTAATATTATTAATAAACTTGAAGAAGCATTAGGTAAGCCAGTAATAACAAGCAATCAAGCATCATTTTGGGCAACAATGAGAACAGTTGGACTTAATGAAACCACAGAACAATTTGGAAGCTTGTTAGCCAAGCATTAATTAGTATGATGATAATTTTTTAAGGAGATATTGAATGAATGATATAAAATACGGAGTTGCAATAGCTGCCCCAACTTCTAAAGATGCAGTTGAACAAATTATAGATGCTGAACAAAGGGGAGTACGTTCAGTATGGGGCACAGTAGGACTTGCCGGTGGATCTGATCAGCTAACTACCTTTGCTATTGCTGGTTCGCATACTAGTTCAATTATCATGGGAACTTGCATTGTGCAAACTTGGCCAATGCATCCTATTGCATTTGCAAAACAAATACAGTCTATAGAATCAGTTGCTCCTGGTAGATTTCAATTTGGAATAGGTACTGCTTGGCAACCAGCAATGGAAGGAATGTACGGCGTTAATTGGCGGACACCTTTAACACATCTTCGAGAGTACTTGACGGTATTAAAAGGTTTATTGCATAACGGCGAAATTGATTTTCAAGGCACTCACGTTACTGGCAAAGCATCTATTTCTGGAGTATATAAAACGCCAATCATGGCATCTGCGTTACGCACTAAGGCTTTTAATATGTGTGGTGAAATTTCTGATGGTGCAATATCTTGGATGTGCACTCCAAACTATTTGGTGAATATAGCTATGCCAGCTATGGCTATGGGTGCTGAGAAAGCTAATAGAAAAGTTCCGCCATTAGTTTGCCATGTTCCAGTTGTTTTAACTTCAGATAAAGAAGTTGCATATGCTGCGGCAAGAAAGCGTCTTGCATTTTATCGAACTACTCCACATTATGGATCCATGATGCAACAGGCAGGCTTTGATATATCCAAGGATTATCCTGATGAATTATTAGATGAATTAGTTGTTTATGGCAATCCAAATGAGATAAAAGAAAAACTGAATAATATTATTTTATTGGGAATCAATGAAGTTCTAGTACAGCCAATCTTATGTAGCGAGAACAAAGATAATGAATTGAAGCAATTTTTTGATCTTGTTGGTGCAATATCTTAATTAAAATTTACGTTACGACCTTGGTAATCCTAGGCCTCTCGTTGCCATAATATTTCTTTGTATTTCACTAGTCCCCCCTTGAATAGTTTGTCCAATCATAGAAATATATTCTTGACAAAATATTCCATTGAGAGGAGCATGCTTAGAATTCTTTGCGAGTCCACCATGCATTCCTAACAAGTTAATGACACGTCGTGCGTGATTTTGAATTAATTCTGTGCCAAAAGTTTTCGCCAATGATGATTCATAATTTGGGACTATACCCTTTGATTGCATTGAAGTAATTCTATAAGACAATAGCCTTGCTATTTCTAACTCAATAATGCTATCTGTGATTTTTTTTATTAGTAATGAGTTATTTTTTTGTTTATTAATGTATTCCATAATTTCATCAATTTTCCTCTTTACCCCAATGACAAGATGTACCCCTGAACGTTCAAAATCTAAAGCAGTCATGGCTATATACCAACCTCTATTTTCTTCTCCTATTAAATTTGAGGTAGGAATTTTAACATTTTCAAAAAATACTTCATTGAAGCCCCCACGAGCATGGATTTGTTCAATAGGCCTAATATTAATGCCATCAGTTTTTAAATCTATCATAATGTAGCTAATACCTTTATGCTTAGGTGCATCTGGATCGGTTCTTACTAATACATGCATCCAATCAGAGCGATGTGCATTAGAAGACCAAATTTTTTGACCATTAATAATAAAAAAATCACCTTCTTTTTGAGCTCTAGTTGCTAATGATGCCAAGTCTGAACCAGCACCTGGTTCAGAATAACCTTGAGCCCATAAAACTTGAGCTTTTGCAATTGGTGGAAGATGATTTTTTTTCTGATCATCCGTTCCATGCAACATTAAAGCTGGAGCTAAAATATCTTCAGCTCCTCCTGCAGTCGGTGCGCCGTATGAAGCCGATTCTTCTTTAAATATCATTTGTTGCATATAAGAAGCATTTTTGCCACCATATTCTTTTGGCCAGGACATAATTAACCAACCTTGTTCGGCTAACTTGCGTCTAAATTTTCGCATATCTTTAAATGAATCATCATCTGCTCCTTCAAGTAGATCTGATTTTGATGGGTCCCAATTTTCCAATAGAAACTTTTTTACTTTTTCTCTAAAATTTTCTTCATCTTTTGACCAACTAAAATCCATGATTTTATTCCTTATGTTTTATATATGTATTAATGTATCGTTATCTAATTGGTGCAAGTACATATCTAGCAGCAGACCACATTAAACTTGCCATGGGAAGGTAATCTTGCGTAAAGATCCATTTGTTAATATTTTGTTTGTATAAAATTAAATAGTTATGGCCTGCAAGAGGAATGGTTTCTGCTTCTGAAAGAATATCATAATTTAATTTTTCTAATAGTTTCTTTTGTTTATCAAATTTTGTCGACATCAATTTTTTAAAATCTGCACTTTTTCTGGTTACAGCAAAAATTCTTCCCGGCATTCCCATAGGTGGAGCAAAATCTAATGCAATATCGTAACGTTTGTCACATATGCCATGACTGCAATCTGCTCGAACGTATGCATTGACAACTTCATTTTCACTAAGATCGCTAATTTGTTTTATTGTAGTTTGCAGACCAAAATTAAGAAAAAAACTTTTAATTTCTTGACCTATTCTTAAAGACTCCTTACTACTTGACACTGCTAAAATAACTGATTCTTTTTTATCAGTATTCTTTATTATTTTGTGGGTTATAGATTTATTTAATTTATTAAAAGAATCCTCATTGTATTCAGGAGAATTTGGTTGGAAGATACTTTTTTGCTCTTCAGCAAAACCAAAATAACAATTTTTAACTATTTTTTTCCTGTCAATATTTACTTGGACAAGCTGTCTTAATGCTTGATCGTTAAATGGTTTAATATTTTTATTTAATTCTAAAAATGAATGATTTGTTTTTGATTTTAGCATGGTCATATTTTTAATTTTTTGCATCTTTAATGCTTCATCAGGATATAGGCCTGCCAAAATATCAACTTCCTTATTTTCAAACATTTTTAATGCTTTTTTTCTGCTTACGGCAGATTTATATATTATTGAGTCAATTGGAATTTTTGTAATTCCATTAATTCTTGGACGAAGTTCTAATATATTTTTATTCCATTTTATTATTTTCCATGGCCCAAATCCACATGCATTTTTGGATAAAAATGATAGTGCAAATGGATCTTGGCTTGTTGTATATTTTGAAGCTTCTTTTGAATCAATAATTGCTCCAGTTGCAAAGCAAAGATATCTTGGAAAAAATTCGTTCGGTCTATTTAAAACAAATTCAAGTGTGTATTTCCCTGTAATCTTAATATTTTTACAGTGATTCATTCCACCAATATTAAATGCTCTCCACATTCCAATTGCACGCATTTTTTTTATGCGGCTATAAGTCCATTTTATATCATCAGCTGTTAATTCATTATCAAAATGACTGATGACATTTTCTTTTAATTTCATTTTCCATTTTGTATAATCTTTGTTGCTTTTAATTGATTCTGCTAGTCTCCATTCTATATCATTAAAATCTGCAAAACTTTTCCCATTAGAATCTTTTTTTATAATTGGAGCACATAATGCATCATATAAATGATAGCCAACGTGGTAGGGCTTTGCAGGACCTTTGCCAACATTGATTGCTGGTGCATCACAATCTAAATTAATATCAGTAGTTTCAATTGCAATACGGATGACATTTTTCATAATTGCTGAATCAGAAGATACTTATTATAATAAAAGTAATTATTTTTTTATATTGTTAATTGGCTTAAATCTAGTCATAGATTCAATAGAAATATTATTTTGATGTTTTTTTGATTTTTTAAAGAAGAAACTTTTAATAGCACGAGCAAAAGGAAGTAATAATGCCATAATTGGCGCCCACAAGTGTACTGGACATCCCATATTTTTTCCTTACAAATGAATACACTAATCATAACAATCTTTAATGATACTTGAAAGCGGACTCAATAATTATTTATTTATTTATTTATTGAATATTTAATAAGTTTATGATTTGGGAACTATTAAGTGAATCTCCTGCTACTCCATTTGTATAACTAATTATTTTTTTATCTTTCATAAAAATAATTAATGCACCACCTTGTTGAGTCGTATTGCCCATTATTGAATTATTTTTATTTCCTTGTGCGAACGCCAAAAAATAATTCAATAATGCCCTAGGATGCAGAATGGCACCTGCTCCCTTTTTAGCATTAACTAATTCATATAATTTTAACGTAGGATCTGTGTATACATCAAAAGTAATTGATAGATCATTTTTAAAGCCTTTTATAAATGTTGATTGCCCATTTCCTACTGCAATGATTTTTATATTTCTTTCATCAAAATTATTTTTATTATCCAAGACCTCTTGGATTTGCTTGCGGCAAAATATTCAACCAAAATGTCTTAAAAGTAACACTACGTTAATATCATTATTCAAGATTTCTTTTAGAATTAATTTTTCACCAGATTCATTAAGTATTTGTTGGTTTAATATTTTATTATTTTCAATTTGACTATCCATTATTATAATTTTTGCCGGTGATGAAAAATACCAAAATATAATAGTAATAAGAAGTACTATTATTGACCATTTAAAAGGATGTCTATGTGGCAAAAGTGATTGTTTATTAAATTTGATATTTTTTTTTTCAATAAATTATTAACTTTAATAATAGAGTACACTGATGTTATAAAATGATTTATTAAGAATTAATTACATGAATTCTCTCACAACAAAATATGGTAAAATTTATGCTTTTACAATAGCGATTTTTTTTACATTAACTTTATTTTTTGGTACGAATACTTTTTATCCAGAACCAGATTATAAGAAAATTATTGGACTAGAGCCATCATATCCTATTCAACATGAAAGTATGACTAAAGAAGATAGAATTGCATATCAGACATCTTTGAAAAAATATGAATTAGAGCAAGATGCATATTATGAAAGAAGAGACAATGAACAGAGCAAATATGAAGGAAGAGTTTTAATATTCTTTGCTCCAATATGTTTAATTTTTATGTTTCTTGCTTTTAGATACAAAGATCTTCCTCCACCTATTCGCTTAGGAATTTTTGGCGGTCCTGTTATTTCTTTACTTTTTAAATTGTTACCTTATTTAGGCAGCGTATGGTCTGGAGCTAGATTTTTGGTTGCGCTATCTGTTTTTCTGTTGTTAATAATTGCAGGTACTCCTGCATTGAGGGAAAAATTTAAATTTAAATTTAAAGAATAATTTTATTGGTAGCAGGGGGGAGAGTTGAACTCCCGACCTTCGGCTTATGAATCCGCTGCTCTACCACTGAGCTACCCTGCCATGTAAATTATCGATTAGGTTAACATTGTAATATAATTTATATCTAGTCAATATATATTATAGTTAAAAAATAATTAAAATAATTAAAATGCATTAGATGAATATACAAGCATTGTTCCATTTAATTTTATATTAATTATTAGTTGCTTTATATAACCAGTAATATAGAATACACGTTAAAGAGGAATCTTATGAAAATAATTGAAGAAGAAATACTTTCTATATTGCGCGAACAAGAAATGACTAAGATAAAGATTGTAAAAGCAATTGATGCTAGTAATGCTCATATTGTTTCTGTGCTTAGAAAAATGAAAATTGATGGAAAAATTATTGCTGGTAGTGATGGCAGTAAATTAACTTACAGTATAAAAAAGTAATTAATATTTTAAGGAGCAATTTAAGATGTCTGATTTTGATCTCGTTATTAAAAATGGTAGAGTAGTTATTCCTTATATTGGAGTCAGTGAAGTTGATATAGGCATCACTAATGGTAAAATTACTGCTATAGAATCATCTATAGCATCAGGTAGAGCTAAAGAAGAAATTAATGCTGCAGGAAAAGCAGTTTTTCCAGGTGCCGTTGACGTACATTATCATATTGGAATCTACCATCCTATTGAAGAAGATGCAGAAAATGAAACTAGATCCTCTCTTGTTGGTGGAGTGACTACAGTTGTTAGTTATTTTAGAAGTGGGAGTCACTATTTGGAACGAACTGGATCTTACAAAGAATTGTTCCCAGAAGTGGTTAATCGAACCAATGGACATTCTTACACTGATTTTTCCTATCACATAGCAATTATGGAAAATAGTCAGCTTGATGAAATTGAATGGTTAGTAAATCAAGGAGTAGGTTCATTTAAGTATTTTATGTTCTACAAGGGAATGAACTTACATGGTAATTCTACAGATCCTAAAGCCATGACTATGACTGACGAACCTTACGATCTTGGTCATTTATACAAGTACATGAAAAAAGTAAAAGAAATGCAGGATAAATATGCTGACAAGGGTAGAATTTCGCTAAGTTTGCATTGCGAACATGCTGAATTGTTAAGAATTTTTCTAGAAGAAGCTAGAGAAAAAGGCATCGATGGATTGCAAGGCTATCATGAAGGTAGACCAGCATTAACTGAAAAGCTTGCAATTGTAGAGGCAGGTGTTTTAGCTAAAGCAACCGGTTGCCCAATTAACTTCCTGCATCTTTCTAGTAAAGAGGCATTTGAAACAGCAGATGAATTTAGGAGATTTAACCCAGAACTTGATGTTAGAACTGAAACAACATTGCATCACTTATCACTTACTTGGGAAACTAGTTATGAACCTGAAGGAAAAACTTGGGGAAAAGTAAATCCTCCAATTAGAGAAAAAATTGATAATGATGCTTTATGGACTGCTGTTCAACAAGGACGAATAGATCAGGTAGTTAGTGACCATGCTTGTGTTGATGAAGAAAATAAAGGTGGTTTATGGGAAGCTTATGCAGGATTTGGCGGCACTGCTTTGTTGTATCCATTAATGATTTCTGACGGACATCATAAACGAGGCATGAAATTAGAAAAAATTGCTGAACTGGTTGCTGCTAATCCTGCACAGACCGTCGGCTTATATCCTAAAAAAGGGACAATTGCAGTTGGTTCTGATGCGGACTTAACAATTGTTGACCTTGACAAAGAACAAAAAGTTACTGCGGATATTTTACTTTCAGGACAAACCTTTTCTAATTTTGAAGGTTACGATATTAAAGGGTGGCCTGTTATAACGATTCGTCGAGGAGAATTAATGTATAAAGATGGCAAAGTTATTGGAACAACAAGTGGTGAGTTTATTAAACGTCCTATTGGAGTACATAAATAAATGAGTGCATTAGAAGGCATTAAAGTAATCGATGCTGCTACTCTTTTTGCAGGGCCGTTGATGGCTACGGTATTAGGTGATTTTGGTGCTGAAGTGATTAAACTTGAACATCCTAAGAAAGGAGATCCTGTTAGGGATCATGGTGCATCAAAAGACGGACATGGCTTATGGTGGAAGCAAATGTCTAGAAATAAAAAATCTGTATCTCTTAATTTGAGTGTTGAGCAAGGCCAAGAGATTTTAATAAAGTTAATACAAAATGCAGATGTTTTTATTGAAAACTTTAGACCAGGCACATTGGAACGCTGGAACTTATCTCCTGAAAGATTGCATGAAGTTAATCCTGGACTAATTATTATGCGAACTACTGGATTTGGTCAATTCGGACCTTATTCTTCTAGGCCTGGATTTGGCACATTAGCTGAAGCGATGAGTGGCTTTGCAGCGATTACAGGAGAACCTGATGGTCCTCCAACATTGCCTCCTTTCGGCTTAGCAGATGGCATCGCTGGTCTTTCTGGAGCAAATGCAATTTTAATTGCATTATTATATAGAGAAAAGAATCCTGGCAAAGGACAAGTGATAGATCTTGCTTTAATTGAACCAATTGTAACATTAATGGGTGCTCAGCCAATTATTTATGATCAATTAGGTACTAAACAACAACGTCATGGTAATAGGTCTGTTAATAATGCACCTAGAAATACATATCAAACTAAAGATAAAAAATGGCTTGCAGTTTCAACAAGTGCGCAGACCATTGCTGAGCGAGTCATGCATCTTGTAGGCCATGCAGAAGTTATAAAAGAAGAGTGGTTTGCAGGAGGAGTTACACGTGCTCAACACGCAGATCAACTTGACGCTTATGTAGGAGATTGGATTGCCGAAAGAAATGCAGACGACGTAATAAAGGCATTCGAAGAAGCTCAAGCAGCAGTGGCTCCAATTTATGATGTTGAAGATATTTTTAATGATCCTCAATTTCAAGCCTTAGATACAATTACAACTGTAGATGATCCTGACTTAGGAAAAATAAGGATGCAAAATGTTATGTTCAGGATGTCTGAGACGCCCGGTGCAATTAAATGGGCAGGAAGATCAAGGGGCACTGACAACGAAGATGTTTTTAAAGAAATAGGTCTTAGCAGCAATGATTTAAAATCTTTAGAAGATGAAGGCGTTATTTAAATATGCCAAATGAATTTTTTCCTATTATAAGAAGTCACTTATATGGACCTGGAAATAATGTAAAAATTTTGGATAAAATTTTTGACACTGAAGCAGATGCAGTGGTTCTAGATTTAGAAGATGCTGTTCCCTACGATCAGAAGAAATTAGCTCGTACAATGGTTTCTGAAATTATTGCAGATAGATCTTATAATAGCAGACCTTATACTTTTGTTAGAATTAATCATCCAAATCTTAAAATTACTGAAGAAGAAATTAATTTAATTGTTCAAGATGGCCTTTTTGGTATACGCATACCAAAAGTTGAATCTGCTGAAGATATTCGTATAGTAGAAGAATTTCTTAATGCTCAAGAAGCAAAATGTGGCATGAAAAATGGAAGAATAAAGATTATATGCAATATAGAAAGTTCGAAAGGTATATTAAGTGCAGCAAATATTTTGCAAGCTAGCGATCGTATTGTAGGCTTTGCTTTTGGAGCAGCTGATTTTGCAGAAGATATAAATATCTGGAAGCCCGATAATTTTTCATTTCTATATCCTAAATCTCACCTAGTACTTGTCTCAAGCGCTTTTGCAGTACAGCCTCCAGTAGATTCCGTATTCACGGATCTCAATGATGAAGATGGATTAAGGAAATCTTCATTGTTTGCTAAAAATATCGGTTTTTTTGGTCGATCGGCAATTCACCCTAAGCAGATTTCAATTATTAATGATGTATATACTCCTTCCAGTGAAGAAATTACTAAAGCTCAATCCATTATTAATGCTTTACATAATGCTGAAAAACAAAATACAGGAGCTGTAAATATGGGAGGAGACTTTGTAGATATTGCTATTGTAAAAAAGGCAGAAGGAATTATAAATTTATCCAAATCTCTCGGAATTATTAAATAGTATATTTTTATAGGAGATAATTATGAACGATGAATCATTAATTAGAAAAGTTGCCTCAGGTGAAATTATAGAGCTTGGCCATGAATTAAGCCCTACAATACCGGTATCACCAAATCACCCTGGTTTTAAAATGGCTTTACTAAGAAGACATGGTGACATGGTTCGAGAAGATGGTCAATCGGCATCAAACGAGATGATATTAATGGGAGGACATACTGGGACTCATTTGGATGCTTTATCTCATGTGTCTTTTAAAGGGAAATTGCATGGAGGCATAGATGCATATGCTGCGCAAATTGGTACAAGATTTAATAAATTAGGATTGGAAACTGTAAAGCCAATAGTCACTCGTGGTATTTTGCTTGATGTAGCTGGGTATAAAAAAGTTAATACTATTAATCCGCCTGAACCTATAACTGATAAATTATTAGAAAAAGTAGCTGCTGCCCAATCGATAAATATTGAGCCAGGTGATGCAGTATTAATACGTTCTGGTTGGTCAGCCTTTTGGAATGATTCATCAAAATATATCGGCAATGAATCAGGTGTCCCAGGACCAGATGAATCAGCAGCAAAGTGGTTGTCAAAACAAGGTATTGGATATACGGGTCATGACTCAATGGCTTATGAGTACCTTGCGCCTGGTTCTGGTCATGCATTATTGCCAGCACATACCCATTTATTAGTTGATTCTGGAATTCACATTATTGAAAATATGGATCTAGATAAACTTGCATCATTAAAAATATATGAGTTTTTATTTGTTTGTTTGCCATTAAAATTTGTTGGCGGAACTGGTTCTCCAGTTCGACCAATAGCAATTGTTGTGTAAATAACTTAAGGAGAAAATTATATGATACTTGATGAGTTAGCTGATTTTACTTATTCGATAAATTTCAATGATTTATCAGAGAAAATGGTCCAAGACATAAAAAACAGAATGATTGATTCATTGGGGCTTTGCCTGGCAGCAAAGTCAGAACACTTGGATGCGGGTGTCTCAGAGTTGATGATCGAATGGGGAGGACAACCAGTATCAAATATCATTGGTTCTAATTTTAAGATGCCAGCAGCTTCCGCTGCGCTTGTAAATGGCACTCTTGCGCATAGCTTAGATTTTGACGACACTCATCTACCATCAGTATTACATCCAAGTGCCTCAGTTATCCCTGGTTCAATTTCTCAAGGACAAGCAGTGAATGCATCTGGTCAAGAAGTCATACTTGCTGCAGCATTAGGATTAGAGCTTTGTGTACGAATAGGCATGGGCGGTTACTTAAAATCAGCAGGAAACATTTTTTTTAATAAAGGATGGCATGCAACTTCTATCTGTGGTGCCATAGCTGTAGCTGGTTTATCAGCAAAATTACTCAAGCTAGATAAAAAAGGCATTGCTGATGCTATGAGTATAGCAGTAAGCATGTCATCTGGCGTCATTGAAGCAAATAGATCGGGAGGATCAGTCAAGAGATTGCATTGTGGATGGGCTGCACATTCTGGCATTATTGCAGCATCTTTATCAAAAGGCGGTTTTACTGGACCACCTACAGTATTTGAAGGAAGATTTGGTTTTTACAATGCTTTTTTGGATGCTCAGTATGATTCGCAAGCAGTTACTGAGGGACTTGGAAACAAATGGCTATCTGAAGATATTTTTTATAAACCTTATCCAGCTAACCATTATACCCATGCAGGCATTGATGCTGCGCTTGCATTAAAAAAAGAAAATAACTTAAATATTGATAACATTTTTGAGATTAAATTATTTTGTCCAGAAGATGTTTTACGAACCATTGCAGAACCCAGAGAAGCTAAAATTAATCCTGAATCAGGTTATCATGCAAAGTTCAGCGGACCATTTACTGTTGCTACAGCTTTACTTGGTGGCGGTGGCCTTGGTGTTTCATTTGATGATTTTACTGATGCAAAGGTTGCAGATAAAAGTATCTTAGATTTAGCAAGTAAGGTTCATGTTTTTGCAGATAAAGAATGTAATGAAATTTTTCCTTATCAATTTCCTGCAAAGCTAGTTATTACTATGCAAGATGGGACTATATTAACTAAAAAAATCCTTGTGAATAGAGGAGGACCTAAAAATCCGTTGTCGAATGATGAACTTAGACATAAATTTACTATTAATGCTACAAAGTATCTGTCTGAACTTGAGGCAGAAAATTTAGCACTAGCTATTATGAATTTAGACGAGAGTCCCAATGTAGATGATTTACTTGCAATGACTGTTCCAGCAAATAATTAGTTTAATGTATTGTCGCCTTGCATATAGACCGTTATAGATGAAAATTTGCCATTTGTTATCTCAAAAAAATTACAGTTATATTTAGTTGCTATTGAATCATTGTGCTCAGTGTTTTTTACTGTAAAAGTACTAGCTATTTTTTGATAATGAATATCTATTGTATGAGTAAAATTTCCATGCCAGATTTTTTTATGATCTTTAAATAGCTGAATCATCATATCTTCAACTTCTTTTTTGCCATTCTTGATTATGTTATGCGTAATAATTTTAAATTGTATATCGTCATTCATTGAATTCAGTATTCCAACAATATTTTTTTCATCCACTGATTTGAAATATTTATTTACGGCTAAATCAATAATTTCTTGGCTAGATAGCTTAGGCATTATAAAATTTCCTTAGACTATTTTGTTGTTGTTTATTATTTAATACTTAACAGTATTAGTTTTTTTTATTATACTTAAATCTAGTGTTTAAGATAGCAAAATAATAGCTTAACTTATTTATATCTATTTATTTAGGGCGGTTAGCTCAGTTGGTTAGAGCGTTCGGTTTACACCCGAAAGGTCAGTGGTTCGAATCCACTACCGCCCACCATATATTATTTCAAGGAGTTATAATTGTCTGATAATAAAAAACAATGGCTATCTACTGTATATATGAAAGCCAAAGAAAAATTTTCGGAGCGAAAAAGTTTATTTGCAACTTCTTCAGGATCAAAAGTAGAACCAATTTACGGGCCAGAAGATTTGCATTCATGGAATTACCATGAAAAATTAGGTTTTCCAGGTGAATATCCATTTACAAGAGGCATTCAACCAACAATGTATAGAGGTAGATTATGGACGATGCGCCAGTATGCAGGATTTGGGGATGCCGCAGAATCAAATGCGAGGTTTAAATATTTGATTTCTCAAGGACAAACAGGAATATCGGTTGCTTTCGATCTACCTACGCAAATTGGTTATGATTCAGACGATGAATATGTCGAAGGTGAAGTTGGCAAGGTTGGTGTTGCAATTTCTTCTTTAGCGGACATGGAAGCTCTTACCAAAGACCTTCCTCTTGACCAAGTAACTACTTCTATGACTATTAATGCTACTGGAGGCATGTTGTTAGCGATGTACGCTGCTGCTGCAAAAAAACAAGGAGTATCATTAGATAAAATTGGTGGAACAATCCAAAATGATATTTTAAAAGAATACATTGCTAGAGGAACATACATATTTCCTGCAAAACAATCATTGAGATTATTAACTGATCAAATGTCTTGGTGTTTTACTAACGCTCCAAGATTTAACACAATATCTATTTCTGGTTATCACATGCGAGAAGCTGGCTGCACTGCTGCGCAAGAAGTAGCTTTTACCATAGCTAATGCAATACAATATTCTGATGCTGCAATTGAAGCAGGCTTAAATTTTGATGAATTCGCATCGCAATTTTCTTTTTTCTGGGCATGTCATTCTGTTTTTTTTGAAGAAGTTGCTAAATTTAGAGCTGCTAAAAGAATTTGGGCCAAGATTGCAAAAGAAAAATATGGCTCTCAGTCTCCTAGAGCTCAAATGTTAAGATTCCATACTCAAACTGGTGGGGCAACATTAACAGCACAGCAAGTAGACAATAATGTTGTAAGAACTGCTTACCAAGGATTATCGGCTGTTTTGGGTGGCACTCAATCTTTGCATACAAATTCTAGAGATGAAGCCTTGGCTATTCCTACTGAAGAATCTGCACAATTGGCATTACGAACTCAGCAAGTTCTTGCTTACGAAACTGGGGTTGCAGATGTAATTGATCCTTTAGCAGGGTCTTATTATATTGAATCTTTAACAGATTCTTTAGAAAAAGAAATCACTTCTTATTTAGATAAGATTGCAGATATGGGAGGTTCTTTAGCAGCAATTGAACAAGGATATCAACAAAGAGAAATTCAAGAGAGTGCGTATATAATGCAAAAACAAATCGAAGAGAAAAGTAAAATAGTCGTGGGAGTGAATGACTTTATTAATGAAAATGACCCTCCAGTAAAAGTTTTTCGAGTTGATCCATCGATTGGGAAAAAGAGAGTGCAACAAATGAAAGAACTTCACAAAATTAGAGACTTAGATTCAGTAACAAAAAATCTCAATGAATTAAAAATTGCAGCTGAAGGAACTACGAACTTGATGCCTTTTTTAATAAGTTCTTTTGAATCTTATGCAACAATTGGTGAAGTCTGTAGCGTTCTTCGCCAAGTATGGGGAGAATATCAAGAAAATGTTACTCTGTAACTTAAGGTCGTAATGTTAAATAAACTTCATCATATTGGCATTGTTGTTAATGATATTAAGCTAGCAAGTTTTTTTTATAAAGATATTCTTGGATTTAAATTAACACATGAAGAAACGATTCAAGATCAAGGAGTACATGCAGTTTTACTGAATGCAAGTAACTGTGAGATAGAATTATTGCAGCCTATTGATAATATAAGTGGGGTTGCAAAGTATTTGAAAAAGTCAGGTGATAGCTTTCATCATCTCTGTTTTTCTGTTGACAATATTGAAAATGAATTATATCGACTAAAAAAGACGAGTATTTCAGGAAAAGATGTTCGATTAATTGATGAAAAAGCTAGAAAGGGATTAGTCGGCGATGTTGCTTTTATCCATCCAGAATCTACAAATAATGTTTTAGTAGAAATTGCAAAACCAACAAAACTAATTGAGGTAGATTCGCAATTATCCGTCTATGGAATCATTTTTTGGTGTTCTAGTGAAAATGCTTTTTGGAAAGACGAATTATTAGACAAGAATTTAACAGACTTTAATCCAAAGTTGGAATTTAAGCAGAGGCTTTCCAATGAAGATGAAAATAAAATTCATGATGTATCATTAGTTTTAGTTACTGATGATTTAGTCCAAATAAAAAATAATTTAAATTTAGCAAATATACAATATAAAAAAAGAAAAGACGAAGATGTTGCTCATATTAACTTTAAAGATCAAATTACTATTAGTTCTAAAAATTCTTTTGGTATGGACATTATCTTTTTAGAATTTTAACCTATAGATATAAAGATTTGGATATATAAATGAAACTTAATCAAGCAGTAAAAGTTTTAATAGCAAAACCTGGATTAGATGGACACGATCGAGGTGCAAAGGTTGTTGCCAGGTCCCTAAGAGATGCTGGCATGGAAGTTATTTATACCGGAATTAGACAAACGCCCAAAATGATAGCTGAAACTGCTCTGCAAGAAGATGTGAATGTAGTTGGGCTATCTATTTTATCTGGAGCTCATCTTGAAATTTTTCCAAAGATTATTAAAGAAATGGAAGATAGAGATATAAATATTAATGAAGTTTTACTTTTTTGTGGCGGCATTATTCCAGACGAAGATGTCGAAAGAGTTAAAAAAATGGGATTTCACGGAGTCTTTGGCCCTGGATCTGATACGAGAGATATTATTAAATTTATTAATGATTTTTTTTCCTAAGGAAATTAATGAATATTTCTGAATGGTCACAAAATATATTAAATGGCAATAAACGCTCTCTGTCTCGTGCAATAACTGAAATTGAATCAGAAACAGAAACTGGAAAAAAAATTCTTTCCAATATTTATTCATCTACTGGCAGAGCACAAATAATTGGTTTTACTGGTTCAGCTGGAGTTGGTAAATCAACTCTAGTACGCGCAGTTATAAAAGAACAAATTTTAAGAAAGAAAAAAACTGCAGTAATAGCAATCGATCCTTCTTCTCCTTTTTCACAGGGAGCTATCTTAGGTGACAGAATTCGTATGCAAGATTTAACTAACAATGAACTAGTTTTTATTCGATCTATGGCTTCAAGAAAAGGACTAGGTGGACTTGCATCTTCTTCAGTTAATGTAATGAACCTGTTTGATGCAGCTGGATTTGATGTTGTTATTATTGAAACTGTTGGAGCTGGGCAAGATGAAGTTGACATTGCTAATATTGCACAAACAACAATTATTGTTGCTAACCCTTCAGCTGGTGACGAAATTCAATCTATGAAATCGGGATTAATGGAAATTGGTCAAATTTTTGCTGTTAATAAATCTGATTTGCCAGGAAGCGATGCAGCTTTAGCTTATATTAATGCATTAATATCTCTTGCCACAAATCTTGAATGGACCCCAATTTCTCTTAAAGTAATTGCTAGAAGAGAGCAAGGGATTAAGGAACTTGTCGATGCAATTGATATGCATCAAAGTTACTTGAGAGAAGAAACTAATTGGTTAATACATCGAAAAGAAATGGCAAAAAATCAAGTGAGGTCTTTAATAAAATCTATGTCGTACAATAATTTATTAAAGATTATTGAAAATAATGAGATTACTGACAAAGTTATTACTGAAGTTGCATCTGGAGTAACTGACCCTATTACTGCAGCTGAAATTATAATGGGTGAAATTAGTTAATAATGAACCTATACTTTGCTAGACATGGCGAAACTCTTTACAATAGAGATAATAAATTTCAAGGATTAAGTGACGTGCCTTTAACTAAAGAAGGAAAAGAATCTATTATTAAAATAGCTAATGCTTCAAATAAAATTAAGATAGATAAAATATATGTAAGTAATATTTTTAGAGCAAAGGAAACAGCAGATATTTATCAAAATTTTTTTGATTTAGATTATCAAATTGATGCACGACTTAATGAAATTGATATAGGCAATTTTGAAGGTAAGTTTTTTAAAGATTTGAGAAGGGACTATCCTAATGTTTTTAAGCAATGGGAATTAGGGAATTTTCAATTAGTTGACATTCCTAATGGTGAAAGTTTTCTTAATCTTGAAAAAAGAGTGAGCAGTTTTTTAGAAGACATAACAAATAAAAATAATGCACAATTAAATATTCTTATAGTAAGTCATTTTGTTACTATCAAATCATTAATATCCACTGCATTAACAAAATCACTTGATATATCAAATACTTTAAAAATTAACTTAGGTAATATTTCAAAGTTAACTTATGAGCATAATACTGGTTGGACTTTAAGTTACATGAATTTGCCTGTTATTAATTGATTGATAAGAATTTAATTTATCTTGTGGTCAATGGAATAATTTGATAATCTTTTACTAGGCGGGAATTTAAGGAATTACCTTGTTTCGTTTTTTGCATAACTTAATCACAAAAAAACCTTTTTTTGCTATTTTTTTTCTGCTTGCATGGCTTTTTTTGCCATTTCCATTTACTAGTTATCATAAAACCATGGAAGCAATGGAGCAAAAAATGGTTTTGAAAAACTCAATTGTTGATTTAAATATTCAAAAACAAGAATTAATTTTATTACGTGAATATTTAAATACCGAAGCATATATATATGATGCCGCAATTAAATTAGGTTATAGTTTTGAAAATGAACAAGTGATTGATATTGATTTCCCAAAGCAGCAAAATATGAATAATGCTGACCCATCTAATTGGTGGCGTCGTGAATTTAGAAACTAATTAAAATGAGCAATAGTTAATGAATGATATTTATCCGCATAATCGATTTTCTGATTCATTTGAACGTAGATTATTTACAAAAGTAAATGTTAATTTAAAAAAAAATGAAAAACTACTCCTTGCTTGTTCTGGCGGACCAGACTCAACATCTTTATTGCTTGCAATGTCAAGAATTTGGTCAAATCTGAATATTAAAGTAGCATATTTTAATCATGGTACTAGATCTAAATTAGAGCATGAAAAAGAATTTGTTTTTTTAAAGAAAATTTGCAATATTTTAAACATTGAAATTTTTAAAGGGAATAATATAAATACTAAATTAAAAAAATCAGAGAATTTTCTTAGAATTAGTAGGTATGATTGGTTACGTAAAATATGTTCGGAGCAGGGCATTAATTATTTATTGACTGCTCATAATCTTAATGATCAGGCTGAAACACTTATATTTCGTTTAACAAGAGGAACATCATTAGAAGGAATTAAATCAATGCAAATAATTAGCAAGTTATCTGAAAATCATAAAAATAATATCTTTTTAAAAAAAGATATTATTTTATTCAGACCACTCTTAGATGTGCCTAGATGGGAAATAGAGAAATATTTAAAGACGTTAAATATTGATGCTATCAATGATCCTAGTAATACTGATAATGCATATAGTAGAAATTATATTAGACAAAAGATTATTCCTGGGTTAGAAAAAATTAATCCCAAGGCTATTGAATCAATAGCTCGATTTGCTGAAATCGCTAATCAAGATAATGACACTTTACATATATTGGCAAAAAAATTTTATAAAAAAATTGTGGTTGAAAAAAGGACAAGTGTAGAAATAGATATATCTAAGCTATCTAAACTTTCTAATTCAATGATTAGCAGAGTAATTATTTTAGGCTGTCATTACTTAAAAATAGAAATAAACAGTGATCAAATTGAACATTTAAGGGTATTAAAAGATAAAAAAGATTCAATTTACAAACTATCGAAAGCAGAAGCAACTATCTCTAAGTCAGTAATAACAATTAAGCAATTAATTTAATTAAAATTGATTGACCATATCTTTAGAATGGCTCTAAACTCTGCTATACGTCATTTTTGACGCAACCTGGACATTAACATTTGAATAGTATGTAGAATTTGTAGAATTCGAATTAGAGCCTTCGATATTTCTTATATCGATAAGGGATTTTTTTTGAAAATTTATTTTCAAAATTTCGATGAACTAAAGACTTAGGTCTTTATTTGTTGGAGAGTTTGATCCTGGCTCAGGATAAACGTTGGCGGCGTGCCTAATGCATGCAAGTCGAGGGACGAATCTGGCTTCGGCCAGTTGAAACCGGCGAACGGGTGAGTAACACGTACCTATCTACCTTTAAGTGGGGGACAACTTCGGGAAACCGAAGCTAATACCGCATGTTGTCGAAAGACTAAAGCCTTCGGGCGCTTTTAGAGGAGGGTGCGACAGATTAGCTTGTTGGTAGGGTAATGGCTTACCAAGGCGACGATCTGTAGCTGGTCTGAGAGGACGGTCAGCCACACTGGGACTGAGACACGGCCCAGACTCCTACGGGAGGCAGCAGCAAGGAATTTTCCGCAATGGACGAA
>QGNP01000012.1 GCA_003228125.1 Chloroflexota bacterium
CTTCAATAACTGTAAATATGGCGGAGAGGGTGGGATTCGAACCCACGAGGAGGCAGAACCCCCTATACGCTTTCCAGGCGTACCTATTCAACCGCTCTAGCACCTCTCCATATCTCTCTTAATGCAAATTTTATTGTACCACGTGACTTCTATGAGTCATACACGTATGACTGGAGGAGAGGATGGGATTCGAACCCATGAGACTTTCGTCAACCGCTTTTCGAGAGCGGCACCTTCAACCACTCGGACACCTCTCCATGCAATAATATATGACTGGGATGATTTCATGAATGTTTTAGGTTTTTGATGCTGATTATTCATCCAAGTTATCTGTTGACTCATGATCTTTGCTTGATGTTGTATCATTTTCTAATTCTTGAGTTAATTCATCTTCTGTCATTTTAAATGTTTTTTTTCCTTCTTCAATTGCGTCAGTAATTGCTTCATCAATTCTATTTGTTTCGATTTGTATTTTAGTAATTATTTTTTTTAACCCTTCAGGAATATTATATTC
This sequence comes from Chloroflexota bacterium, assembly GCA_003228125.1. Taxonomy (GTDB): domain Bacteria; phylum Chloroflexota; class Dehalococcoidia; order UBA2979; family UBA2979. The sequence continues at coordinate 515 of QGNP01000012.1, forward strand.
GTTACTTGTTGATAGTAAATATTTTTTTGCAACGCGTGATAATCCTAAAATGGTTGCGATTGTTAAAATGAGTCGAGTGATGAATGTCATTTTTTTCTTCCTAAAGTCGTAAAAAAACCTATGCCTTTACTGATACTTTTTATAAGAGATAGCACTTGTATGACTGGCGCCATAGTTTTTTTTGACATAAATTGTCCTGTTCCTTTAATATTTTGTGCAGTCTCTTGAAATTCGTGCAGTGCAGGATTAATGGTTTCATTCATTGTGGTATTGAATGCTTTTTTTGTTTTTTTTACTAATGCTAAGATAGTAAATATTGCTACTGTTAATACTAATAGCATGATTACAAGTATTCCTCCTGCAATAATAAATATTAGTTCTCTGATTGTTTCTAACATTTTATGCCCTAATTATTTATCTTTTCTAAATTGTGGGTACTCAGAACACAGTTTTGAATAATCCCACCACCAATTACTTCACCCTCTTCATGGGGGTTATTTTTATATATTACACATGATTGTCCATTTGAGGGCTTTATGATTGGTTTTTTTAATATGATGTGTATTTGATTATCTATTGATTGCACGGTGCATGTTTCATGCTCTCCATTATATCGAACTCGACATAATACTTCTTCTTTATGAGTTGGTTGGTTTGATATCCAATTGACATCTTCAATGATAATTGTATCAATGTATAAATCTTTTTTATTACCTACAGTAATTTCATTGGTTTTTAAATTAAAATCAGTAATATATTGTGGCTCTGAGACATTTGTTGTGTAGGTAATTCCTTTGCGCTGACCGATTGTATATCCAGGGATACCTTCATGGGTACCTATGGTATTGCCTGATGTATTAATAACATTTCCATCAGTAAAATCCACATCTTTCTTTTTTAAAAAATCTTTATAACTATTAGAAGTTACAAAACAAATATCTACTGAATCAGGTTTTGTTGCTACTGCAAATCCTAAATCTGCAGCAATTTTACGTGTCTCAGTCTTGTTTAGTTTTCCTAGTGGAAATTTTATATGTCGCATTTGTTGTTGCGAAAGATTATATAATACATAAGATTGGTCTTTTGTAACATCGTGCGCAGCATGCAAGCTATATGTGTCGTTATTGTTTGTAATAGTAGCGTAATGTCCAGTTGCTAGATATTGAATATCCATAGCTTTAGTTTGATTTAATAAGGTATCAAATTTAATATGTCTATTGCAATTTAAACAAGGATTTGGAGTTCTTCCATTTTTGTATTCTTCTGCAAAGAAATTAATAACTTTTTTTTCAAATTCCTTTTCCATATTAATAACATAATGAGGTATATCTAGAATCGCAGCAACTTTTTTTGCATCACCAACTTCTTCTATACCACAACAATTACGTTGCGATGACAGTCCGTCTGTTATCTCTGGTGTATACAAACGTAATGTGACACCAATAACATCATAATTTTGTTGATGCAGTAATGCTGCAGCAACTGCAGAATCAACTCCGCCTGACATTGCCACAAGTACTTTTTCTTTTTTCATAGTTATCTCTTAACGTTATTTATATGTGATACTTTATTAACAATATAAATATTTCTTTTCTTAGTTATTAGGCTAATGGAAAAATGAGCATGAATCAAGAAAAAATTAATGATAGCAGTAAAGAATTTATTCGTGCAAATACTATCACTGATTTATTAATTGAAAAACAAGTTGAAGATGTCTTACTTTTAGATCTTCAATCTTTTCATACTTTTACTGATTTTTTTATTATAGGAACTGTAGACAATGTACGACAAAGCAAAACAGTTTCTGATTTAATCCATAAACAAAAAGATATTTTTACCAATGGAGCAGTGATTCAAGATGGTAATTCTGATAGTGGATGGACACTTTTAGATGTCGGAGGTATCGTTATTCATTTGTTTACTAGGGATACTCGAGAGTATTATGATCTTGAATCTTTATGGAGTGATGCTAAAACAATATTGCGAATACACTAAAAATATATTTTTATTCAAGTATCCATTTTTCATTTGTCATTATCCACTCATTGATGTCATCTTCTGCAAAGAAAATGTTAATTTCTCTTTTAGCACTCTCTGGACTATCAGATCCATGCACTAAGTTTCTTCCAAGATCAATTCCGTAATCACCTCTAATTGTGCCAGGACTTGCTTCTTTTGGATCTGTTGAACCAATTGTTTGACGGGTAACTTTGACTGCATCATTGCCTGCAAGCACTAATGCCATAATAGGAGAGCTTGTAATGTACTCTACAAGATTAGTAAAGAATGGCTTTCCTGCATGTTCTCCGTAGTGTTCTTCTGCTAATTCTTTACTTACTAAAAGTAATTTTGCAGCAATAATTTTTAACCCTCTATTTTCAAACCTTGAAATAATTGTTCCAGCTAATGTCCGTTGCATTGCATCTGGTTTAATTAAAATTAATGTAGTTTCCATTTTGACTCCTGTATTATTCTAGAAGAATTTTTTGTTATATATGTATATTATATTACTTTTTTTTGTGAATTGATGGAGGGAGTGGATAGAATACATCTAATTGCTTTGAATCTACAAATTGATTTCTCATTAAAGCTAATGCACCTATCGTCGAAGCATTTTTCGTCGTTACATTATTAATGTTATAATCAGTTAATTTGTGCTTACTTGTTGTAATTAATTCTTGTAAAGATGGAGGTATATCACCACAAAATGTTACTTGATTTGGAAATTCTAGTATTGATTGCTCATTAAAATCATTAAGTTTTTTTGATGTATCTATTTGCATGACAGTTTCTATATTATATAAAGACCATATATAAAAATTTTCTCTTATTTTATGAAAAGAAATGACATTAGGGAATGACGTATTATTGTCTGACAAAACTTCATATGCCGTTGCAGACAATTTAGAAATACCAATTATTTTTTTATTTAATGCAGTAGTAATTCCCTTAAAACTTGCTACAGCGACCCGTAAAGAAGAATACCCACCTGGTCCATTACAAATTGCGTATCTATCAATTGCATTAATGTCTATTTTTGACTTATTAAGAAATTTTCTAAGTTGATCTAATAATTCCATTGATAGTGATTGAGCTGTCCATTCACTGTATGTATTTTGAATATTATTATGAAATAAGGCAAAAGAAAAAGGTGATTCTGTGGAATCGATTGCTAATAGAATGTTGTTTTCTGTTGGAACATTCATATTAATTTCCTAAAAATTCGTTGTGTATATTTTTGAATAATTTTTTATGTTTACTGTTGTTACTTTTCAGAATAATACGGCGTTCCATTTCTTGTTTTGTATAATAGAGTTCTATTTCTAGTCTATCTGTTGGCAATATATTTTCTGCTATTTCAGGCCATTCAATAACTAAAATACCATCTTTTGATTCTTCAGTGAGATCTAATTCTATCGAATTTTCATAATCTGTCAATCTAAATAAATCAGCATGGTATAAGGGAATTATTGATTTGGTATGCTTTGCTAATAAAATATATGTTGGTGAATTTACAATTGATTGCACTTGTAATGCAATGCCAATACCCTGTGTAAGAGTTGTTTTACCTGTTCCCATTTCCCCTTTCAGACTTATTATGTCTCCTGCTTTTGCATATTTACCTATAAGCTCTCCAATTGTTGATGTTTGCTTAGCAATATTCGTTATTATTTCAATAGAATATGTTTGCGGTAAATTATTCATGTCCAAAATGTTCCCAACCACTGTTTTTAGTAATTTTTGTAATATTTTTATCATTGACGAGAGAAATATTTACAGCTTTTTTTTCTATTTTTTTTGAATCTATAGTACCAATAATATAAAATGGTATTTTCTTTCTTTTTATTTTTTTGATAACAGTATCATTTGCTGTAAATAATAATTCATAATCTTCCCCAGCTGTCAATGCAATTTCTTGCGCTTGCAGTAAACCAAATATTTTTATAGATTCTTTGAATAATGGAATCTGCTCTCTATGGATAGTGGCATTAACTTGTGATGCATGACATATATGTAGCAAATCTTGTAATAGCCCATCTGAAATATCTATTGCACACTGAACGCCACTATAAGCAAGTCTTTCAGCAATATCTGTTCTAGCATGTGGTTTATGAAATATTTGTAATAATTTTTTTTCATCTATATCTTTTTTTTTGGATAATTGAAAACCTGCTCCTGCTCCTCCAATTTGACCTGAAACTATAATTTTATCTCCAATGTGTGCTTTATTTCGTTGCATGGATAAAATATGGTTATTTTTTGTAGGCATGGTGCCCATTGCTGTTACTGTTATTGTTGTTGTTTTTGAATTTGATAAGTTGCCACCAATAACAGAAATTTTCAATTTGACACATGCATCATGAATGCCATTAATCAATTTGATAAATTCTACATGAAGCATGTCATTTTTTAAATTACAAGCAATGGTAATATATGTGCCTTTTGAACCCATTGCTGCAATATCAGAGACTGCTGCGTTGACAGATTTCCATCCAATATCGTAAAAATTCGTTTTTCTTGAGTCCCAGTGTACATTTTCTACAAAGCTATCAATTGAAGTTACATGTGCGGTATGCAGCTTGGAAGAAAAGACAGCCCCATCATCACCAATGTTAATAATGGTCCCTCTTTTTTTTAGATCAGCAAATTTTTTTGTAATTTGATCGATGAGTGTAAATTCAGAATATTCACCTATCGTTTTTTGAGGCATAATTCTTATCTATTTCTTTGTTTTTGTTTCCTTATCGGCTTCTTGTGTTTCATTATTTAAGCCTTGTAATTCATAGGTACCCATGGATGCAATGTAATCATTTTTTAGGAGATCTTGTAATTTGACCCCTTGCGTTGATCGACCTTGTCTACTGATTGCTGATGCATCTATTCTGTTAACTGTGCCATTATTAGATATGAACAGTACTTGATATTGACTATTAATCATATCTGCTCCTACTAATGGACCACTTTTATCAGTTATTCTAAAAGCACGAACTCCACTTCCACCTCGACCTTGAACAGGAAATTCTGAAATTAATGTACGCTTACCTATGCCATTTTTGGAAATGACTAAAATATCTGTACCTTCTTTTTCTAATGCGGCACCAATAACAATTATATCTTCTTTTAATCTTATTCCTCTTACTCCTCCAGATGATCTAGAAGCAGTACGTAATGTTTTGACAGGGAATTTTATAGCTTGTCCAGCTGAAGAAATGATAACTAGTATATCTTTATCAGAAGCAACTTTAGCAAAAATGAGTTTATCATTCTTTTCTAGGTCCATTGCAAATATGCCAGTTCTTCTTACTGATTGAAAAAACTTTAATGATGTTCGTTTTACTTCTCCTTTTTTTGTAACAAAAAGGAGTGAATCATTATTAAACTCTTTGACAGGGAGTATTGCAGTAACTCTATCTTCATCTGGCAACTCAATAATGTTTTTTATTGCTCTTCCAGTTGCCTGCCTTGATGATTCAGGTACTTCATAGGCAGTGATAGTAAATACTCTTCCGTATTCAGTAAATAATAATAATGTATCTCTAGTGTTACATATAATGATGTCTCGAACGTTATCTTGTTCTAATGTATTCATGCCAGCTATTCCACGACCACCTCTTGCTTGTGTTCGATATGTTGAAACTGGTACACGTTTTACATATCCTGTATCTGAAATAGTGACAGCAATGTCTTCTGGTGGGATTAGGTCAATATCTGAGATTTCTTCAATAGGCTTAGATATTACTTTTGTTCTTCTTTCATCACCAAACTTTTCAATAATCTGTTCAGTTTCAGTAATAATAATTTCTGTAACTTTTTTTGAGTCGTTTAAAATAGCTTTTAATTTTTTTATTACTTTTTCGAGTTCATCAAATTCGTCATTAATTTTATTAGTTTCTAATTGTGCAAGTCTTCTTAATTGCATATCTAAAACTGCTTGAGCCTGTTTTTCAGAAAGCTTATACGGCGTTTTTGTTAAATTTTGCTTAGCTTCTTCTGATGATTGTGATTGTCTAATTAATTTAATAACTGCATCTAGTTTTTTAATGGCAATTAATAGCCCTTCTAATATATGCGCTCTATCCATAGCTCTGTTGAGATCGAATGTAACTCTCCTTTGAATGACATCTCTTCTATGCTCAATAAACAGCTCTAATATTTCTTTTAATGTTAATGTTTTTGGTTGTCCATTAACTAGAGCTAGCGTATTCATAGAAAATGTGCTTTGCAACGCAGTAAATTTAAAAAGTTGTGCTTTTACTGCATCTGGAAGTGCATTCCTTGATAGCTCAATCACAACACGTAGTCCGTCTCTATCTGATTCATCTCGTATATCAGAAATGCCAGTAATCTTTTTATTTCTTACTAATTCAGCAATTTTTTGTATGAGATGAGCTTTATTGACTTGATAAGGTAATTCTGTAATTGTTAATTGTTCTCGCCCATTTTTCATTTCTTCAATAGAGACAAGAGCTTGCATAATCACTCTGCCCCTACCAGTTGTGTAACCACGATGTATCTCTGCTTTATTAAAAATTATTGCTCTTGTAGGAAAATCAGGACCTTGGACAATTTCTAATATTTCTTCGAAAGAACAATTTGGTTTTTTTAATAATAGGATAACTGCCGAACATATTTCATTTAAATTATGAGGAGGTATTGATGTAGCCATACCTACAGCTATTCCTGAGGTGCCATTAATTAACAAATTTGGTATTTTTGATGGAAGGACAGTAGGTTCTTGAATTGATTCATCGAAATTTTGAACATAATCAACTGTATTTTTATCTAAATCATTTAGAATTTCAGAAGCAATTGTCGCAAGCTTTGCTTCGGTATATCTCATTGCAGCTGCAGGATCTCCATCTACTGATCCAAAATTACCTTGCCCTTTTACAAGTGGATATCTCATAGTAAAATCTTGCGTCATCCTTACCATTGATTCGTAAATAGCAGAATCACCGTGAGGATGTAATTTACCCATAACATCACCCACAATTCTTGCAGATTTTTTAAACGAGGCGTTAGATGTAACTCCTAATTCAAGCATGCCGAAGAGAATTCTTCTATGTACTGGCTTTAGTCCATCTCGAACATCAGGCAGCGCCCTTGAAACAATGACAGACATTGCATAATCAAGGTATGACTCACGCATCTCATCATCGATTTTTCTGTCTTCTATAACGTTAGAATTTTCTTTTTCCATAAATAAGTTTTCTTCTATTCAGTTGCTTCTGTAGTTGCTTCTGTAGTTGCTTCTGTAGTTGCTTCTGTAGTTGCTTCTGTAGTTGCTTCTGTAGTTGCTTCTTCACCTATTTCCATTTGATTAACTGCTTTTTCATCTACTTTTTCAAAAGTTTTTTCAATTGCATCCGTTGCATTTTCTTCTTCATCTTCTTCATCTTCTTCATCTTCTTCATCTGGGTTAATTGTATGAAAGCCTTCTTCCAATGTATTTTCGGTGATAATTTCGTCTTTTGAATCCGACATATCTATTGATGCCCAGTTCTCTTGAAGGCCAAGTTCGGCATTTTCATCTTCAGAATACAATATAATATCGGCTAAAATTCTTGTGCGTTCTGCATCTACTACATGATTGATGAAAGGTACTTCTTGTTCTACGGAAGGATCTCTATAAGTTTCTAAGATTTGAACGACACCGACATCTTGGAAAAAATCTTTAAACATAATATCAAATGTGCTACCTGCTTCTATTAATTTTTTTAATCGTGAAGCACTAAGTGGATCAATGGAGCCTATGTATTTGTCACTATTATTTTTAATTTCAATGCCTTGTTTTGTGGGTTCAATTTTCAATTCACTTCCAGGAACTAAATCTTTTAGTGATAGAATATCTGGTTTATCAATAATAAACTCAGCACTTCTCGATGGGGTTTGAATTAATATATCATTTTTAATAAGCTTCATTAAGTTACTTTTATTTTGCGTTCTTGCTTGATGAGTTTTTTCATTTTTCATTAGCTCAAGTTCTTTAAGATTTCTTCTAGCTATATTATTTAGCGGATCTATTTGAAGGGATTTAGTATAAGATTTTTTTGCTTCTCTTAAATGACCTAGTTCTAAGTGAGCTTTGCCGATTCTATTTAATGCTTGTACATTACCTTTATTCTTAGAAAGAATTTCTTTATTTAAAGAAAGTGCTTTTCTCCATTCTCCTTGTAATGCACGGTGTGTAGCTTCAGTCACTAAATCGTTATATGTTTTTTCTTTTGATTCTGCCATAATTATATATTCTCCAATAGTAAGTTTGAAAAGCGTAGAATTTAATATTACATTTTATTACGTTTAATGACTACATTATAAAGCTTCTTTAACGTTGTAATTGTTATAATGAGGAAAATTATTAGAAGAAGTTTATTAAATGAATTTAATTAATCCAAATAATATATTTATATTATTGAAAAGAATATCTGTTTTGATTGCTTTTATTATCATTTCTATGCATGCATCAGTTATGTATGCTGGTGTTAATTCTTTTGGCGAAGAAAATTCATGGTTTCGTATTCATAATGTAGGAAAAAAAACTGCCGAAGTAGAAATTTTCTTTTACGATGAATTTGGTAAAATGATAGCTGAGGATGGCTGTAATATTACATCGCAATGTAAAAATATTGGGCCAGAAAAATCAAGAACTTTTTTTCAACAATCCAAAGAGGATATAGAAATTGGATTTCGAGGCTCAGCATTTGTCACATCAACTCAACCATTTGTCACCTTAATGGGGAGAGATGCTTTTAAAAATGATAAATTTCAAATAGCTGGGGACACTCTTCGTTTGCTACCAAATGGACCTAATCAAATTTTACCTATTGTTATTTCAGATACAGATTTTACTTCTAGGATATCTATACAAAATCTTAACAAAGAAAATACTGGCTGCATGGAGCTATTAATTTATTCTATAAATGGATTGATTGACACTAATAATTTTTTACCAATAAATAATGAGTTATGTCCTAATGGGGGAATATCCATTATGCCGAGATCTTCAATAACTATAGATGAAAATTTTTTTTCTAAGTTTGAAAATTTTGATGGCTTTGGCATAATATATGCAAGAACAAGTGGAGAAGGTTTTTTAGCTGAAGATCAATCCTATATGGCAACTATTGAAACTAGAGAAAATTTTGGAGCAGGACTTACTCAATATAGGAGTATAGATTTTGAAGAAACTTCTACGGACATTGTTTTACCTGTTGCTGACAAAAATTCATTTGAACAAGGAAGATATTGGGATGTTAAATTTCGTATTGTCAACAAAAATGTATCGAGCTTGAATAAAATTAATTTTTTATTTCAAGGAGTAGATGATGAAAAAAATTATTATGAATTTGAACATTCATTAACAATAACAGAAATGCTAACGTGTGATTTAAGATTATGGAATCAAAGCGATTGCATTCCTAATGATGTTCCTTTTATTGATAGTTTTCGTGGTACTGTGCGTATTAAAGGAGAGAAAGAAATTGCAGTTGTTGCGCAGTTATTTTCTTCAAATAATTTAATTGGTGATTATCGTGGATTTTCTTCTGAAGAAGCTTCAAGGCAAATTTTTATGCCAGTCCTTAATAAAGGATATGGGCCATTTGGTGGATCGCAAGGTTGGAATTCATCATTTAGATTATTTACTTTTGATGGTCAGGCATCAACAATTAAACAATTCTATTTTTCTAATAAACAAGGAAATATAGATGCACCAAGTCAATTGATAAATCGGGAAGAATCTTTCATTCAGAGCAATAACTCTTTACTACCAAATAAATGGGTTGGCAGCGGATATATCGTTGCAGATAAGCCAGTTGTTGCAGTAGTGTATTTGATGAATGAAAATTTTAAAGGGGACAATCTCATAATGTATAATTCTGTTAGTTTAGAGTAATTATAATGCAAAATAATAGACAATTATTGACTTTATCGGAAGTGAAAAATAAATTTACTAAAGGTCCCATATCTGGAATTTTTACAGACGGCTCTTGCACAGGCAATCCAGGTCCTGGGGGATGGGGATTGGTTTATGTTAAAGATGATGAAATCATTGATGAAAAATTTGGTTTTGATGATGATACAACAAACAATAGAATGGAAATTACTGCTGTCATGGAAGCTCTTAAGCTTGTTCAGACAGAAACTAAGTTATCTCTCTTTACAGATAGTCAATTAGTTGTTAATACATTTATGACTTGGGCGGCAAATTGGGAAAAGTTAGGATGGGTGCGTAAAACTGGCCCAATTAAAAATCTTGATCTTGTGCAAAATACTTATAAACTTATTAAAAAATTACCAGATGTTGAATTGCAATGGATTCCAGCCCATAGTGGATATAAATGGAATGAATATGCTGATGCACTATCGACTGCGTATTTACGAGATGAATTATAATAATTTTTGGATTTTAAAATGAAACTTAATGAATTAGCAATTTTTGAACTTAAAGACTTAATTCTTAATAATGAAATAACATCTTCTGATATCGTGCAATCATGTTTAGCGAAAATTTCTGATAGAGACAGTGAATTGAATGCATGGATAGATATCGACAAAGAATATGCATTAGAAGAAGCAAAAAAAATAGATTTGCGTAAAGAGCGATCTGGTTTATTGCATGGTATTCCTGTTGGGATGAAAGATATTATTGATGTAGCTGATATGCCATGTAGGCGTGGTTCGAGTATTTATAAAAATAGAGTTCCTACTACTGATGCCCATGTAGTTTCGCTAGTGAAAGGAGCTGGTTCTTTAATATTAGGTAAAACTGTTACCACTGAATTTGCTTCTGGCAATCCTAATATAACTAGAAATCCGCATAATCTTCAACATACTCCTGGAGGTTCATCTAGTGGATCTGCAGCTGCAGTTGCTGATTGCATGGTTCCTTTTGCATTTGGTACTCAAACAGCTGGCTCGATGATTCGTCCGGCAGCTTATTGTGGCATTCCAGCAATCAAACCATCTTTCGGTACTCTTTCTCGAGCCGGATTAAGTTATGTTGCAGATTCATTAGACACAATTGGTTGGTTTACTAGAGATATTCGGGATATAGGTATTATTTACAATGCATTAACAGGTAAAGATGTTAATTTTCAGAAACCAATGAAAATGAATACTGCAAGAATTGGTATATGTAAATCTCCAGACTGGGATAATGCTGATTCATCGGTACAAGTTCTTATGGAAGAGTTAGAGAATAAATTTGCTAAAAATAATATTGATTTTGAACAAGTTGAATTTCCAAAAGAATTTAGTTTACTAGGAGATATTCAAAATAGATTAATGTGCAAAGAAATGACATTTTGGTTAGGTGAGGAGTGGAAAAATTATAGTGATGAGTTATCAACTTATCTTATTGAAAGACTTAATTTTGGTAAAGACATCGCATCACAGCAGTTATTGTTAGATCAATTAATTATTGAACACTGTCGAACATTTATTAAAAATATTTTTCAGAACTTTGATTATATAATTACCCCTAGTGCAACTGGGGCTGCTCCTAATGGCTTGTCTTCTACAGGCAATTCTATATTCAATCGAATGTGGACGATGCTTCATTTGCCATGCATTGCTATGCCAATAAAGAAAATTGAAGGCAATCTACCAATTGGAGTTCAACTTGTTGGTAGTTTTCAAAATGACGATAGGCTTATTGAAAATGCTTTCGTTTTTCAAGAATGGCTCAAAGAAGAATTTTAATTATTGTCAACATGTGTAATTGGTTCTTCGCCCATCCACATTCGCAAAGTATTTTTTAATTTTGTCTGCTGAATAAATAAATCATTTTCTGGTTTTAGACCTTTTGGAGTTTGTGGACTCTTAAAATAGAAACTAAGCCATTCTTGAATACCTTTTTCTTGATTTCTTGATGCCAAATCCATAAATAAAGCTAAATCTAATACAAGAGGTGCTGCAAGGATGCTGTCTCTACATAAAAAATCAATTTTTATTTGCATAGGATAGTGCATCCACCCAAATATATCGATATTGTCCCAACCTTCTTTATTGTCTCTTCTTGGTGGGTAATAATTAATACGAACTTTATGATAAAGATCGTCATATAATTCTGGATATTTTTCTGGTTGTAAAATTGATTCTAAAACTCCTAATTTACTAACTTCTTTAGATTTAAAACTCTCTGGATCATCTAATACTTCTCCATCACGATTTCCTAAAATATTTGTGCTAAACCAACCATTTAATCCAAGTAGCCTTGATTTAAATCCTGGAGCTAATATAGTTTTCATAAGTGTTTGGCCAGTTTTAAAATCTTTACCACATATTGGGACGTTTTGTTGCTCAGCATATTCTATAAGTGCAGGGGTATCTACGCTTAAATTAGGAGCTCCATTAGCAAAAGGAATGCCTTTTGTAATCGCTGCATAAGCATAGATTTGACTAGGAGAAATTGCAGGATCATTATTTTTTAAACCATCTTCAAATGCCTCTAAAGTCATATGTACATCTTGTATTTCTTGATGAGCTTCAGTGCTTGCGCACCAAACAATTACTAATCTATCACAATTGTTATCTTTTTTGAATTTTTCCATATCAGCCATTAATTGTTCGGCTAAATCTAATTTATTAAGTCCTTTTTTTACATTAGGCCCATCGAGATTTTTAATCCATCTTTGGTCAAAAACTGCAGACATAGGTTTAATTGCTTCCATTTCTTCTCTTATTGGAAGTAAGTGATGTGTTTCTAAAACACCAGCTTTGATGGCAGCTTCGTATGCATTGTCATCTATTGGGTCCCATCCACCAAAAACTATGTCATCTAATGTTGCTAATGGTACGAAGTCTTTAATTAATGGTTGCTGATCTTTATTTCTGTCGCCAAGTCGTATATGGCCCATTTGAGTTAAAGAACCAATTGGCTTAGCAAGACCTTTTTTTATTGCAATTGTTCCTGCATAAGTAGTAGTAGCTACAGCTCCCATTCCAGGAGTAAGGATTCCTAATTTACCCTTTGCTTTTTTAATTATTTTTTTTTCTGACACTTTATTTGCTCCAATATTAATCCCATTATGCATAAAATCAAGTGTAATCTATTTGTTTTGTTGAGTCACGTGATTTATTATTAAAACATGAGATATCAATTTTGCGTTTTAAACAATTAAAAGTAGGAGATTATATTATGCCTGAAGGATCAAATGATGATGTACAAGCTCGCTGGGGACTTGATAATGAAAAGCAAGTACCTTGGGATAAAGAAAAAGGCTTAGATGCTGACTCAGCGAATAAATTTAGACAAGAAATTTTAGAATTTATTTCTGATTCAAAGCAAAGTTCAGCATATCTAATGACTCGAAGAAAAGATGGACGTGAAATTATGCGACCAGTGTCTGTTTTTGTTGAAAATTGGGTCTGTGAAACAATTACTCAAGATATTCAGCCTAAAACAACGCATGTAAGAAGAGATCCAATTGTAGGATATTTATGGGTTGGCAGGGAACATCGCTCAGATTGGAAAGCCAATGATGATTTTAGGCCAAAAGTTGTATGGATGCAGGGTGTTGCTTCATTAATCGAGGATGAATCTGAAGTTAATATTTTTTATGAGAAAAGGGAAGCTAAAAAAGGAGTTGGCAGAGTACATCCTGAAGGTGAAACGATGCATCTTATCCGTACTGCTCCTCAATATGTTCGGGCTGAAGGCTGGGAAGGATCCAGGGCAATTATATACAAGAACTTTGATTAAAATTTATTAATTTAATTTATCGCCAATATGAAACAATGAAGATGCGTCAGTTTTATCTTGACCTTCTTCTCTTATTTTTTTGATTTGTATTGAGCCAGTGCTTGTAGATATGATGATGGCATTTTTTCTGATATCAGTAATTGTTCCATTTTGTTCAGTAGCAAATTTTTCCTTTAATAATGTTGATTGATATAATTGGATAGGTTTCTCTTTAAATGTCGTATGTGCTCCTGGTTGAGGATCACATCCTCTAATTAAATTATGTATTAATTGTGCATCTTGATTCCAATCAATTTTGCCAAATTTTTTAGTCATTGGTGGCTCATAAGTTGACAGTGATTCATCTTGTATTATTTTTGGTGCTTCATTATTTTCTACTAATTTAATTGCTTTAATCATTAATTGAATTCCAAGAGGATATAAATTATTGAAATAAATTTTACTAACTGAATCATCGTTATTTATTTTAACTGATTCTTGTATAAGTATTGGTCCAGTATCTATTCCTTCATCAACCCAAAATATTGTTATGCCAGTTTCTTTTTCACCATTGACAATTGCCCAATTCATTGCAGATCTTCCTCTATGCTTTGGTAGAAGAGAAGGGTGATATTGGATGGCTCCTATTGTTGCAGAATCTAAAATATTTTTTGGCACTATGTCGGTAACAAAGGCAAATATTATTAGATCCGGTTTCCATGATGTTATAAATTCATCAGCATATTTTTTTTCTTTCAGTAATTTTGTATATATATTTGGTAAATTATTTTCTTTCCCTAGAAGGCTTAATTTATCTGTATCATTTCCTTGCTTAGGAAGTGGCGTTGAAATACCAACTATATTTTTATTTAATAATAAAAGTTCTTTTAAAATATCAGCACCAAATTGATCTTGGCCAATAATAACAATTTTCATTTTCACTTCTTTCTAAATTGCATGTAGCGTTACATCTCTAAAAAATATAATCTAAGTTCGTTAGTATTTTAACGTAGCTGATAGTAATGTATGGTACATTAGAAAATTTTTTAATGAACAAAATTATATATAAAATTTTTATATTGCAGGCAATTTTCATTGTTGGGTTATCTTGTAATAATAATTCTGCAATGCCTGAGCTGAATGAGAAATCTAGTCAATCGACCAATCCCGCAAACATTAATTTCATAATTGACGAGACAGTAAAACAAAATTTACTTAGTGAAACAACAAATGATTCAAAAGAACCATCTTTATTACTTAGTGAAACAACAAATGATTCAAAAGAACCATCTTTATTACTTAGTGAAACAACAAATGATTCAAAAGAACCGCCTCCTTTGTTTATTGAGCACATTGTTGTAACCAATGACACGCTTTGGGATCTTGGCAGCAAATATAAAATTGCTTGGCAATATATTTTTTGGAATAATCTTTCGTTACTTTCTTCTCCATCATCATTGTTCTTGGGCCAAAAATTAGCTATTCCTATATTGCCCGTGATAAGCCATACCATTATAAATGGTGAAACAATAGGTGATATTTCAGCTAGATATGAAGTCGATGTTAGTTTAATCACAGATTTTCTTTATAATAATGTTAGTAGCATTGATAATATAGATATTGGAGAAATTTTATATATACCTAATGGCAAATTGAATTTTTATACAGTGACTCTTAGTTTTTATTATTGTGAGTCTGTTGATGCAAATAAATACCCTGTAGGAGATGGTGGTAATTTTTGTGAAATTATGCGTAATGGTCAAAAAGTTTATCCAGGTGCAGCAGCATGTGCATATCGTTTTTTAGGTCAACGATTTACAATATTCAATGATCCTTTAGGTCTTATTTATGAATGTGCTGATACGGGAAATCTTGTTCTTGGATGGCATAGAGATATTTGGTTTCAAACAAATAAAGAGGGATGGGAATGGATAAAAGTTGTGGGGGATTCTGCAGATATTGTTATTTTGGATGAATAAGCTATTTATTAATAAATAAAATAAATTTTGCGCCCCCAAATTTACTATCTTCGATTTCAAGTTTTCCACCATGTAATTTTGCTTGCTGATCTACCAATGCCAATCCTAATCCTGAACCTGGTGAATTAGTTGTTCCAGTTTTGAATCTTTCTTTAATAGACTGTCGTTTGTTCATTTCAATGCCTGGACCATTGTCTTCAATAGAAATTATTATAGTTTTTAAATCTTTTTGATTTAAAATTATTTTAATATGCTGTTTTTTATTTGTAGATTTAGCATGCGTAAGCGCATTATTCATAAGATTACCTATCATTACTCGAATACCTTCTGGCCATCCCTTCATATTATAATTATTAGGTAAAATTTCTAATTCTATTTTTGATCCTGGATTATTTTTTATTTCATTACTGACTATTGAATCAGTAATTTCAGCAATATCTATAGTTTCAAAAATTGCTTCTACAGCAAGTTCCCCTTTAGCTAATATTCGTAGGCCGTCTAAGACGTTTATGAGCCTTTTTTGTTGTACGTATAATTCTTCAATAACTTCAATGCGGTCTTTTTCTTTAAGGTTTGGATTCGTAGAAAGAATATCTAAGTTGGTGATCATGCTTGTTAAAGGAGTACGTAATTCATGTGCAGCATTTCCTGCAAAATCTTGTGCAGAAAGCAGAGCTTTTTCTCTAATGTTAGTTTCTTTTTCGATTGTTTGTAAAAGTTGGTTCATTTGATGGGCTAGTTCATTAATTTCAAATGGACCTTCTTTAGCATTTACTCTAAAACTTAAATCAGATGTCTCTCGTATTTTTGTAGTTTGCTTTATAAGATTATATAGCGGAATTAATGCTTTTCCACCTAAATACCATCCAATCATTCCAGCCAAGACTGAACATAATATTCCTACTATAAAAAAAAAGTTTGTAATGTTTTGAATAGTATTTTCAAGATTATTAGTAGAAGAAGCAACTATCATGACAAGGCCAGTGTCTTTGATTATTTCAACTGTTGTTCCAGTTTTTTTATTAATTTGAGAAAAACTAGTTGTTAATTCTTTTCTTAGAAATCGCCAATTATTTTCTTCGCCTTGATGAATAAAAAAACCAAATGAATCAATAGATTTTTTAAGATCTGGAAAACCATACGTTTCCATAAAGACACCATTATTATTTGAGATTACTTTTAATGCTATTCCTACATCAATAGTTTTAATTGTCGGAATTGTAAACCCATCTTTTCTATTATGCCTAGGAGGGTTAAACCCCGTCGTTATTGATGGAAGAGGCATACTAAAAAATACTCTAGATTTTTCTGGAGTTAAAGTTTTTTCAAGTATATATGTTTGTTCGGTTAATCGACGATCTAATGCTGCATATTGATTATTGGATATTAATTGAATTAAAGTAACACCAGCAATAAGGACAACTAATCCTGTAGAAAATATTGCTGCCAGTGCAACTCTAATACGTAAATTCATGTTCGTAGCACAAAGCCTACGCTATGAACCGTATGGATAATTCTTTGTGAAGAATCATTTTCTAATTTTTTTCTTAAGTATCCAATGAATACATCAACAACATTTGTTTCTACGGTAAAATTATATCCCCATATTTTTTGTAATAATTGTTCTCTGCTCAAGACAATATCTTGATTTTTTGCTAGAAGGTAAAGCAAATCAAACTCTTTACTAGTTAATAATAGCGGGATATTTTTTTTAGTACATGTGTGTTTTTTTGGATCTATTATTAAATCATGAACAGTAATTTGAACATTTTCTGGAATAACTTGAGATCTTCTAATCAATGCTTTAAGTCTGGCTAAAAGCTCTTGTAAGGCAAATGGCTTTACAAGATAATCATCCGCACCTGATTCTAATCCGATCACACGATCGGTAGTTTCGTCTCTTGCTGAAAGGATACAAATGGGTATTTGAATGTTATCTTTCCTTAGTCTTTGAGTTACAGTGATTCCATCAATATCAGGCATATTGATGTCTAATACAATAATATCTGGAGGATTAGTAGATATTATTGCAAGTGCTTCTTTGCCACCATTTGCCGTTTGAACAATAAAATTTTCTAATTCGAGGCCCCGTTTTAATGATTTTCGAATTGCTTCATCGTCATCAACAATTAAAACTTTTTGATTAATCATTTCTATCACTATTCTATTCCTTATTTATGAATTCATGCATTTGCGCAATTTTATTTTCAGTGATGATTTCTTCTTTTGAATGCTACGTATCTATTTATGCGCGTTCAATAGAAACCAGTAGTATCTCACCATTTTGTTTTTCAACTTTTAACTCAACTATTGTACCAACATTTCCTCGAATTGCACTGAAAACTTCTTTGATTGAGAGCTCATTAGTTTTTAATCCATCAATTGTTAGTATTTTATCTCCTGTAGATAATCCTGATTTTTCAGCAGGACTTCCTGGAATATTTTTTTTGATATAAGGATATAATCCTAAATCAATTACTATTGATCCAATGCCAGCGATTTGATCGTTTCTATTATTTTTATGATTCATAATCCCTTTTTGCATAGCAGGCTTATTTCTAATCCCTTTTTGCATAGCAGGCTTATTTCTAATCCCTTTTTGCATAGCAGGCTTATTCATAACCCCTTTTTGCATAGAAGGCTTTATTTGTTTTTGTTGGTTACTTGTTTTTTTAATTTTATCAATTTTATCTATTAAGTTAGATGTTCTTTGTTTGTTATTGCTTTGATGATCATTGTATGTGACATCATAGTAAATAACACCAATAGTTGCACAAGCAAGTATTGCTAGAAAAGCCTTTTTTAATGATTCTTTTTGCATTGATATAATCCTTTCTATAGATTTATAGATGTTAGAGTATTCAATTTATTTAAGAAAACTTAATGAATAGATTAAGAAAAATCTAAAAGTATCTTAAATATATCAGATTTGTGTCATAACCAATTTTTTGATTTTGCCTCTGAAATAAATGTTTCTGGCTTTACAATAAATTTATTTCTTTCTGCCATATCAAAAATATAATACCAAATTCCTTGGAAGTTATATTTAAATCCTTCTTTTTCATCTTCGAATTCTTTTCCAGTCATTATACAAATTCTTTTTGTCATTTTTTTTCCTTTATTTGGTGCGCCGGAGAGGATTTGAACCTCTGACCCTCAGTTTCGAAGACTGATGCTCTATCCGCTGAGCTACCGGCGCTCATTAATTATGAGAAAGTCAATTATACTATTTGTTTGTTTTTTTTATCTGATTTTTACTTTTTATAATTTATTAAATTCATTTATATCAATTGGTATAAAAAGTGTCTTTCTTTCTCCAGTATCTTTATTTACAACTGTAGTATGACCTTTACTATATTTTTCAGTATCATCAACTAATAAAATAGAGCCTGGACCGAATTCTCTTTTTTCTCCGTCACTTGTTGTTATAGTTGCTATTCCAGATAGAGATACAACGAGTTGTTTCTGTGGTGCCAAGTGCCACCCTCTTTTTTGATTATTTGGAGCCTTTCTGAATATGATTCCTTCTGCATGAAATAATTGAGATTCTAATGGTTTATTATTTTCTTGCTTTAAATTGATCTCTAGATCCTCAAAATGAGTCTCTCCATTTTTACTAGTATAAATTCGACTTATCATAAAATTTTCTTTGTTCATTTTCCATCCCTTATTAATCTGAGATAATATTTTCTAGGTTATAATAAAGATATAGAAACTGCATAAATTTAACGAGTGGACACCATGATAAATATTGAACAAAATTTTATTAACCTGCATCCTCAATCACTAGCTTTGTCAAAAAAAGGTAAAGTTCTTTTTCCTTCAGGTGTTACACATGATATTAGGGCATTTAAACCTTTTCCAATTTATGTTGAAAAAGCAGATAAAGGAAAAAAATGGGATGTTGATGGCAATATACTCATAGATTATATTGGGGGGCATGGATCGTTGTTACTGGGTCATAATCGTTTTGAAATTACTGAAGCAATTCAATCTGCATTAAAGCTAGGCACTCATTTTGGTTCTTCGCATCAAAATGAAATTGAATGGGCTGAAGCAGTTGTAGACATGGTTCCTTGCGCTGAAACTGTACGTTTTACAAGCTCTGGTACTGAGGCAACTATGATGGCGTTACGTTTATCTAGGGCTTATACAAAAAGAGATGCAATTGTTAAATTAGAAAATCATTTTCATGGTTGGCACGATATTGTTGTTGGCAAAAATAATAATAATATTATTAGCTCTCCAGGTGTTCCTTCTGGATTTTATGATTCATTAACTATTTTACCTAATGGTGACATTGATGCACTTTATGAAAGATTAAATAAAAAAGATGTTGCGGCATTAATACTTGAGCCGACAGGTGCTCATTGGGGTGCTCACCCTTTAGACTCTGAATATTTAATAAAAGCTAATGAAATTGCGCAACAAACAGGCACAATGTTTATTTTAGACGAAGTGATTACTGGTTTTCGAATGAGTCCTGGTGGGGCGCAAGAAATATATGGCCTGCAGGCTGATTTATCTACTCATGCAAAAATATTGGCAGGAGGCTTGCCAGGTGGTTGCGTTACTGGGAAAAAAGAAATTTTGGAATTAATTGAAACTCGTGATGATAAATGGAATAATCAAAAAAAAGTTTCACATCAGGGAACTTATAATGCTAATCCTATTTCTGCGGCAGCAGGCAAGGCAGCCCTTGATCTTATTAAAGATGGTGCTGAAATTATTATTGCAGATAGATTATCAAAAAAACTTGTGAAATTATTAAATCAAATTTTTAAGAAAAATAAAATCATGGGCAGGGCTTGGAATGTTTCTTCAATGTGGCATCTTAACTTGGGTTATAAAATTAATAATCTATTAGATAATATTGAAGATACTCGATGGCATTTTGATGTTGAACCTCAAGGAGTAAGAAATGATTTAGTTCTACCATTAAAATGGGCATTAATTAACGAAGGCGTTGATTTATTTGGTACTGGTGGCGTCCTTTCTTCAGCCCACACTGACAATGATATTGAAAAAACTGGTGTAGCTTTCGAGAATGCAATTATAGCAATGAAGAAAGAAGGTTTAGTCATATAAGTGCTAGTTTTTTTTTAATTGACCATTGTTAATAGTAAAGAGCATTGATTTATCTATAAAACTAGATGGTACATTTGATAAATCTGGAGAAGTTAAAAAGACTTGTTCCGCATAGCTAGCATGTTCCACAATGTATTCTCTATGCTTTTGGTCAAATTCAGAAAGAATATCATCCATCAATAAAACTGGCTGCTCGCCTGTTACCTCGTTTGATATGTATGCCTCAGCTAATCTTAGAGATATAGTAATTAATTTTTGCTGACCTCTAGAACCGAATGCATTAGCTGGCAATTCATTTAAATGTACGCTGATATCATCTCTGTGAGGCCCAAATGTTGTTGTCGATTGCCTAAGATCGATATCCCTATTTTTTTTGATACCTGCTATGAAGGCATCTTTTGAAATTTTTTTGCTTGCTTGCTCTATTAAATCTGTTGATAAAGATGGTCGATATTTTATGGACAGTAAATCTCCTTTTTTATCTAAAATTTCGTAATGATGCTGAGCATGTTGTTCAAGTCTATTTATGTTTGTCATTCTTTCAAAATTTATTTCTATAGCAGTAGTTGCTAGTTCGTTATCCCAGTAATCAAGTTCATTATATCTTTTTTTAATACTTCTAATTTGTTTAAGTAAACTATTTCGTTGCCTTAAGATTCGGTTATATTTTTGAAGTGATTTTAGGTAATTATTATTATATTGAGAAATCAAAATGTCTAAGTACTTTCTCCTATCTGCAGGAGTACCCAGTATAAATTGCATGTCATTTGGAGATGCATATATTGCTCTTAATGTACCTATTACCTCTGATGCTTTTTTAGTAATGCCATTTATTCTGAAATTTTTTGTTAGTCTATCTTTTGTAGGATTTTCATTTGCTATCGATTCTTTTATTGGTTTACTGAACATCATGTCTATTTCGTGGTTTGTTTTTTTAGTTTTTATTTGGGCTGAAATTTTTCCAATAGGTAAAATACTATTTTGCATTACTTGCCAAGAGATAATATTTTTATCATTTCTATTTTGTATTGATTTTGTTGTTGCAATGTAATGCATTGTTTCTAAAAAGTTTGTCTTGCCACTTGCATTATCGCCAGTAATTAAATGGATGCCTTTTGATAAATTTAAATTTACCTCTTCAAATGTTCGTATATTTTTTAATTGCATGCGATCAATGTGCATATATATCCTAGTTTAATACTTCAATTTTTTCTGTTGTTCCACGTTTTATTTTTAATGCACTTGGTGTTCTTTTTTCAATATCTTTGACATGTGTAATAATTGCCACCATTCTTTCTTCGGCAACTTCTTCTAAAGCTTGAATAACCATATCTAAATTTTCTTCATCAAGACTTCCAAATCCTTCATCAATAATTAGAGACTCAATGCTCATATGTTGATTTTCATTTTGTAGATTCACTATGTATTCAGATATTCCTAGAATAAATGCTAAACTTACAACAAATTTTTCACCGCCAGATAATGTTGCAACTGAACGTTCTTCTCCTCTATCATATATAACTAATTCACCGGCATCTTTCTTTTTCTCTTCGTGATCTTTCATGCCAATGCCATCGAAAATTGATGAAAATGATTCTAATTTTTTTGAAGCAAGTAATAAAATGTCACCAATGATTTTATTTTGTACATATGTAGGAAAGTTTGATTCACTAAGATCTTTAGTAACTTCTTCATATACAGTCAACATAGCTTGTAGTTCTAGATTTTTTTCTATAATTGAAATTGCTTCATCAATGTTTATTATTTTTTGTTGTATTTGAAGTAGCTCGTTTTTATTATCAACAATTATTTGACGTAAAGCTTCGGTTTTTTGTTCAATTTTTTCCGAACTATCTACAATTGTGGTAATTTTTTTATTGGGATAATCAGGAATTTTAGAAGTTGATTCCAGTATTTTATTTTCACTATTTTTTAAATCAATATTAAAATATTTAGTTTTATCTTCATTTCCTTGAAGACTTTTTTGTAATATTTCTATTTTTCCTTCAATTTTTTTATTGTCGTCTAATAGTTCATTTATAGCTTGTTGTGATTTATTATATTTTTTTTCATTTGAATTTAAATTTTCTAAGAGAGTTTTAATATTATTTTTAGCAGGTTTTAATTTTTCAATTACAATAATATTTTCTTCTTTGTTTAAGTATGTTGTTAAATTTTTTGTTAATTCAGAAAGGCTTTGAAAAGACTCTACATTTTTTATAAAACTAATAATTTTTATACTTTCATCAATAATTTTGTCTATCTGTGCAGTTGCTAATTCTGTATTCATGGTTTTGTATGTTTGTTCATTTTCATTTTTTTCTTTAGAATTAGTTTTCATATCATATTTATTTTCGAAATCGTATATCTTGTTTCCTAATTCAATAATTGTTGCTTTTTTTACTTCTGCTTTTTTTCCATTGGATAGTAGCAAGTTATCGTTATCATTTTTTATATCGATTGTAAAATATTTTTCTATAATGCCTGCTAATTTCAGCATTTCTCTTTCAGCATTTGATACTTTATCTCTTTGTATTTCTATAGATTCTTTAGGGATAATATTTTTTTCTAAATTAATTGTCTTTTTTTCTATCTCTGCAATTACATTGTTACAAACAGGGCAGATGTCTCCTTTTTGAAGATTTGCAATAATTGCTTCAAAAGTTTGTGCGTCATATTTTTTTTCAATTTGGACTAAAATATTTATTTCTTTTCTGTAAGTAATACGACTTTGTATAAATGGATTAATTGCAGAAATTGATTCTTTTAATTTATTAAATTCATTACGAATCTGTACTTTAAATTTTTCAATTTCACTTGCTATTTCAATTAATCGATTATTTAAAATAGGTGTCCTGGTATCAATTTCATTTATAGATTTTACTTGTTCAATGCTCATTATTTTTTTCTCTATTATTTTTTTTGATGATTCTAAATCATTGTTTTCATTCCATTTTTCCAGCACATCTGCAGCTTTAGGGAGATATTTCATTTCTTCAATTAATTTTTTTATATTATTAATTTCCGAAGTGTTATTTTTAAAATCCCGTTCAGATATTTGCATATTTTGATGATCTTCTACTATTTCTTTATCGTTATTGTTTTTTTGATTATGTATATTTGAATAACTTATGATTTCTTTTTCTAGAGTTTGATATATTTTAAGCACATTTTTTTCATCTTCAAGTTTAATAGTTAGATGCTCTTGCTTAGCATAAAGTTCTATTTTTTTATTTTTTAATTCGATCGTATCTATATTTTCTTTATTATTTTCGTTATAAATATCTAAAGTTCGAAAACCAAGTTCTCCTATTTTTGTAGCAATGCTTTGTTCTATTTCCTTTTTTTTAATATTAGCTTGCTCTCTCATTTCTTCATAGATTGTTGTGTTTGCAAGATGCTTAAAGCTGTTACGTCTCTCAGCGGCTTTTTGGTCAATGATTGCACGAAAACGGTCTTGAGGAATAAGGGTTGTTTTAGTAAAAAGATCAATATCTAAGCCTAAAATATCTTCAATTTTTTTTGTAATCTCTTTTTCACTTCTTTCAACAAGTATGTCCCAATTGTTCTTTTTATTTAATTTACTTAAAAATCCTTGTCTTTCTTTTATTGATCTTCGTACTCTATAAGTTTCATTTCGATGTTGAAATTCAAATTCTATTGAAGCATCATTTGATGAATACAAACTACTTAGATTGACACCTTTGCTAGATTTTGCTGCTGCTCCAAATAATGCATGAGTCATAGCATCAAAAATTGAAGATTTGCCACTGCCATTTTCACCAATAATTGCAAAGAAATTACCAAATTTAGTGAAATCTATTATTGTTGCATTTTGAAAGGTAGTGATGCCTTTAAGTGTAATTTTCTTAGGTCTCATTAGTTTCTACCTTTTCAAATAATTCGTTAAACAAATTTATTTTTTTATTCATTAAGTCTTTGCTTGCACCTGTTTTTTTAAGATATTCTTGATAAAGCTCTTTTTCTGTAAGTTGCTTGCTGTTTATATTTTTGTTTTTTATTTTTTGTATTGATTGATTGTTTAGTCGAACATCAATAGCGTTAGGAAGTATCGATTCAATGGATGATCTAAAGTCTTTAGGTGGCGTTTCATCTGTAATTATAATTTTTAAATAATGATTTGGGTATTTTTTTCCTTCAATAATTATATCTTGATATGTACTTTCTAATTGCTTAAGCTTTATGCCTTGTTGCAAAATTTTTCTATCCACATTTGTTGCTCTGTTTATTGAACAATCAGCAATATATACATATTTTTCTTGTTCACGTTCTGCAAAACTTAATTGTAAAACAGAACCTGCGTAGTGCGTCGGTGCATTATGAATAATTTCTTGTGGTTGATGTATATGGCCAAGTGCTATGTAATTGATTTGCTTTGGAAGTTGCGAAGATGATATTCCATAAGTTACCTTATCAAGAGTAATGCGTCTTTCAGAAATATCTTTTTCTTGATTTGCTTCTTGGATTAATGCTTCATTGATTAAAGTGTGTGTTGCGAGGATGTGTATTGCATCCTTATCTAACAGTTCAATAATGTCTCTATAAATTGTTTCTAATATTATTCCATATTGTTTTCCTTGTTCTTGTTTTGAAGTTTCTAAAAATGTTTCTAAATTTTTTGTTAAAAAACTTTCATTAATCCAAGGTATGACAGCAATTTGAAGTTTTTCATTATTTTTTTCAATTGTAGCAATATTTTTAGCTAGGTCATTATCATCAAAACGTGCATAGACTTGAACGCCGTGTTTTTCTAAACTAGGTTGCATGGCTTCTATTTTTTTTGGAGAATCGTGATTTCCTGCTAGTAATATTAATTCAATATTATTTTTTCGAATTTTAATTATTATGTTCCAAAATAATTTTTCTGCATCAGTACTTGGAGTGTAACTATCAAAAATATCACCACTAATAATAATGCAGTCAACTGATTCTGTAATAGCTATATTAATAATTTCTTCAAGCACATCTTCGTATTCTTGAATTCTATCAATGCCTTTAAGTTTTTTTCCGATATGCCAGTCTGCAGTGTGTAATATTTTCATATTTGTGTGTTAATATTCTTTATCTTGGTCTTTAAGTTGCTGAAAACTTGGTTTTTCTGATGAGTTACGCGATATATCACTGTTTTTTGTAGCCCATGCTGGAAATGGAAATTGCAGTAGTACTGGAATAGGTATTTGTGGTTGTGTAACAATCATTGTGCCTGGCTGCAGTAGCTTAGTGCGTGTTTTTGCTGCTTGACTGAGATATCCATATTCATTTTTTGTTGATTCTGCAGCATCAAGTCTACCTACAACACGAAAGGCACTATTGGATACAATACGAGGCTCAACTTCTGATGCTGTCTGCTGTGCTCCAATTAGAATGATATTCATTGATCGGCCTCTTTCTGCAATATCAACTAGAAATTCTTTAATTGCACTGGAGCTATCTTTAGGTGCAAATTTATTTAATTCGTCAAGAACGATAAATATTGGACTATTTTTTGCTCCAGGGTCTGTCTTTTCACGAGTTTCAATAATATCTCTAAGCATTATGCCAACAACAAATCGTTGTGCATGTCCATGCAATTGGTGTATATCAATTACTGTGAAATTTTTATTACTCCAATTTACTCCTGATTGATCTGTGCCATTTGAGAATATCATATCTGCTATATATCGAGCTCTACTGAATAACCTTCGCATAAATGCTCCTATGGAAGCTTCGTTGTTATAACCAGATGGTATCCAATCACCATTTACGCCATTATCATCTATTTGTACGTGCTTTTCTATAATGTCTATTAATGCCCATATGTCTTTGCACTGAGACACTTCTGTAGACACTGCTGATTGTGGGTTTTGATCATTTAATTTTTTAGCGACTACATCAACAATATATTCTATTTGAGTCTTTTGAAAGTCTTCACTTGTAAACAAAAGTCGAATGTATTCTTTTTTACAAAAATCTTTTATTGACCATTGTAGCCTCTTTGCATCTTTTTTTGATCCTGCAGTATTTCCTTTATCGTTACGGTTTGGCTTTGCATAAAATTCAATATTAGAAAAAGGCTCTGATTCAATGTCCATTGTTTTGTATATTTTTTTTGAGTTGTCATTAAAGTTTTTATTTGATGTTTTTTGATCAAGCCACATTAAATCTTCTCCTTTGACATTAAAAATAATTGCATGCGCATTTGTTGCTTGACTGCCGAGTGCTTCAGTAGAAAAAACACTGCGTAACAAAAACATTGCGTAACTAGTCTTTGTCGCCACACCTGAAATTCCTGAAATATTCACATGTGCTCCGCTCTCACCAGTTAGAAAATCTAAATTACCATAGATAATTTCTTGTTTTGATAACCCTTCACGTGTGTTCCCTAATACAAATTTATTTTCCATTTTGTCGAGATATAACGCTGTTGCAAAGTTAGATTCAGTTGCATGCAAAACTGGTGTTCCTGGAGTGGGTGGGTTATAGATTTGAGGCTCAATTCGTAATACAGCAACATGAGCAATTTCGGCTAAATTTGCTGGAAGAATACTTGGAAATAAAGATGCATCTGAAGCAAATTCTGTTCCTTCTAATGTTTTATTCATTTCATCAATCATTCCATATATTTGTCTGATTTCACCATTTGAATCTGTAGTTTCTAAAAAAACAATGTCATCTAATTGCACATTTTGATCATGATTAATATATACCCAAAAATCTAATGGATTAGATGCCAGTCGCTCTATACCAGCCACTAAGCCTATTGGCTTTTGTCCATTCATTTATTGCTCCTTATTTTGTGCATAAATATAACTTCTTATTCCTCTATCAATAATTTCTTTGTCTCCTATAAGATGCTTGATGCGTTTTTCTAATTCTCCTACAGGAGTCAGATTATGAGGAGATCGTGGATCTCTAAATCGTTCAGAAGCTAAAGAAGGAAAAATTGCAGTAGTAAAATCAGCATATGATATTGCTTGTTGAATCATTTTTTTATTCCTTGGATTTTCTGTTACTTCTATTCTCATGAGTCCTGCAGTAAAATCAAAAAAATTTTCATCAAATTTTTTGATGCACAGAAACCATGATAATTTGTTTCCATATTCACTTGTAATACGAAATATAGGAGTTCTTTCGCCACTTTTAAGTTGAGGCAACAGTAATTGTTTTTTTGTAGAAATATAGTATCGTTGCAATCCTTTAATGTAACCAACAATATTGTCCTTTGTTTTACTTGGTTGCACGATTGGGCCATCTAGAAAAACTAATTTGTAAGATTTTGCAAGATGATCAGCTAATTTACGTTCTGATTGACTCATGAGAGCAGTTAAATTTTCCATTAAATTTTTTTTACTATTTAAAACAATTGTTTTTGTAGAATCAGTATGTTTCTTACCTTCAAATTTAATACGTTGATTTCCTATATTAATTATTATATCTTCAATCTTTTGACTAACTTGATTGTCCGGAACATATTGAATTGAATATCTATTTACTCCTGAATTTGACTCTTCTAAAATTTTTGAACCATCATTACTTAATTCAACTGCTCCAACAGCAATTGATCCTAAAATAATGTAGGATTTATCATTTTTTAATACTTCATGTGTTTTTTCAGTGCCATCAACGATAACATAAGGGAATTGTTCAATAGCCTTAGCTTGTATTGGCTTCCAATTCGAACTTTCAATTTCACATTCCTTATCATCGATGTATGTTTCTTGAAAAACTTCATCATCAATATTATGTTCTCTTTCAAAATTCCAATCGCTTGTATATTTAAGTTGTAAAGTCATTTTATTGGCTATCTCTGAGTTTTAATGTAGGGGTATTATACACTATAGAAGTCAAGCTTTGTAAATTCAGGGATGCGTGTATTATGGTCAAAAAACAACAATTTAAGTTTCAATGGAATAGCACTCAAAGAAGTGAATATGTTCAGAAAATGTTTTCTGAAATTTCAGGTACTTATGATTTAATTAATGATCTATTTACTTTCGGCATGCATAAAAAATGGAAAAGAAAGCTAGCTCAATCTTTTATTAATCATAATGATATTGTCGTAGATATTGGATGTGGAACAGGTGATTTTTCATTTGCATGCATGGAACAAAAACCCCAGCATGTGATTGGCATTGATTTTAGTTCAGAAATGATACAAGAAGCAACTAAAAAGAATACTGTTGAATCTCAAAAGTGTATAAAATTTGTTATAGGTGATGCTGTAAATTTACCTATCCGTTCTTCTTCAGTGGATATTTGTTCATTAAGTTTCGTTATTCGTAACATTCCAAATATTCAAGATATGCTTAGCGAAGTACATAGAATTTTAAAACCAGGAGGGAAACTTGTAATACTGGAAGTTTTTAAACCTCCTTCTAAAGGTATTAATTTTATCGTATCGTTTTATATAAATTTTTTTGTTTTATTTTTAGGTAGAGTAATTTCTAAACATAAAGATGGCTATGTTTATTTAAATTATTCTATTAATACATTTATGAATATTGATGAGTTAGGCACTCAATTACAGCAAGAAAAATTTATTATAATTCAAAAAAAAATGGTGATGCTTGCTTCTGTTGGTACATTAGTTGTGCAAAAAGGGGATTAATGTTAAACGTGCTTCATGTTAAGATTAAAATGGAAAAAAAATGTCTGCATTATTATCAACAGCTAAGTTATTAATTTCTTGCCAGGATCGACCTGGAATCATTGCATCAGTGACTAATTTTCTCGCTCTTCAAGGTATAAATATAATACATGCAGATCAACATAGCTTGCTTGTTAATGGTCGTAAGTCTTTTTTTATGAGACTTGAATTTGAGTACGATCAGAAATTGATAGATATTGATAATCTTTTGAATGATTTTAAGAAAGATGTAGCAAGTTTATATGAAATGGAATGGAATATATTTCGAGATAATCAAATTAAAAGAATTGCCATATTGGTTTCTAAAATGGATCATTGCATGCTTGAAATATTGTGGCGGTGGCAAAGTAAAGAGATATATGGAGATATTCCATTAATTATTTCTAATCACGATGTTTTACAAAAGGAAGTTGAATCATTTGGCATACCTTTTTACTATTTACCTATTCAAAAAGAACATAAAGAAAAGCAAGAAATTGAAATCTTAAAATTGCTTAATGATAATCAAATAGATCTCGTAATTCTTGCTAGATACATGCAAGTACTTTCAAGCAATTTTATTAATAAGTATACTAATAAAATTATTAATATACATCATTCTTTTTTACCAGCATTTGCAGGCGCTGATCCTTATGGACAAGCAATAGATAGAGGTGTTAAAGTAGTTGGTGCTACTGCTCATTATGCAACAGAAAAATTAGACCAAGGACCGATTATTGAACAAGATGTAATAAGACTAACGCATAAAGATAGTAAAAAGAAAATTTTAGAATTAGGTAAAGAAGTAGAAAGATCTGTTTTAGCGCGAGCAGTTAAATGGCATTTGGAAGACAGAGTTTTTGTAGTGAATAATAAGACAATAGTTTTTAATTAAGAGAGAATCATGTTTAAAAAAATAAAAAATACACTTGCGAAAGTAATATCTAAGAATGAACCAAAAAATCAAGTTAAAAAAAATACTTATAAAAAGAAATATAATTCAAATTATAGAAAAAAAAGAACAAATTATCAGACAAATAGAACTAGTCAAAAAAATGTAAATATAAATAGTGACTCTGAACGTAATTTAAAAGTTACTTCACCACAAAGATCTTCACCACAAAGATCTTCACCACAAAGATCTTCAC
>QGNP01000013.1 GCA_003228125.1 Chloroflexota bacterium
GTTCTTTGATCATTAAGTTGAAATTTAGAACCTACAATATCGCTAAATGTATCTGGTGTAGCTGAAGCCCAAAATAAACCATCATCTTTTTGAAACTCAGCAAAATCTATTTTATTATTTAACTCTTTTATTCTTATTGTATTTTTTAAGCTAGTTTTAGAATTTGTTATTTCTATTAATTGATCATTTAAAGCACTATGAGATTTAAATAAATTATAAATAGCCATTTATAAATTCCTTAATATTAACTACAGCCAGTTGTTGTTCCGCAGGCCATGCATTTTAGGCATGTTCCATTTCTTACCATCATCATTTGGCCACACTCATCACATGGATCACCTTCAAATCCTCTAGATTTAGCTATCTTGACATCATTACGAGTAATCGTTACGGTTGCCGATTGTTTTGCTTGAGGCGTACTTGATTTAATGTCAGCAATATCAACAATATGAGGCTGTGAAGACTGAACATCTTGTGCTTCTGTTATTGTCGAGTTAATTTTATCTGCAGGAATTCCAGGATATAATTGTTGCTTATTTGCATTTAAATCAGTAGTGTCGGCATCAATATCTTCGCTACTGACATGCGCTAAATCATCTCTACCTAAATATGTGACTCCTAATTCTCGAAATAGATAATCAATTATAGATGTAGACATTTGAATTCTATCATGGCCACTAACCATACCATTTGGTTCAAATTTTGTGAAAACAAATGAATCAACATATGCATCAAGTGGAACTCCATGCTGCAAGCCAATAGACACTGCAATGGCAAAGCAATTCATAAGCGACCTAAATGCTGCACCATCCTTGGCCATATCAACAAATATTTCACCAAGTCGAGGATTGTCATTTATATCATTTTGTTCAAATTCACCAGTGTGTAAATAAATTGAATGACCTCCTACTCTCGCTTTTTGAGCATAGCCATTTCTTCTTGATGGTAATTTTTCACGACTTCCTCTTTCTATTAATTTTTCAGTTGATGATTGATGTGCCATATGTGCGGCAGCAGCAGAAATCTTATCTGCTTGGTTGCCAGCAATAGTACTTTCTATTACATCTTCTATCAGATCTTCATCAAATTCATCTCCAAGAGCCGCAGAGAGTGGTTGTGATAATTTTGATCCATCTCTATATAATGCCACTGCCTTAACCATATGCTTTGCAGCTTCCATGTGTATTTCTTCTACGTCATTAATTGTTGCATCGGAAGGCATATTAATTGTTTTGCTAATAGCACCAGAAAGGAATGGTTGTGCAGCAGCCATAATTTTAATGTGAGCCATAGGTTTTATGTAACGAGTACCATATTGGCCACATTTATTTGCACAATCAAAAACATTATAATATTTTTCAGAAAGATGAGGCGCGCCTTCAATAGTCATTTTTCCTAAGATTGTATCATTGGCATTATTTATTTCTTCATCAGAATAACCTAATGCATTCAGCATATTGAATCTTGGGCTTGTCAGTTGTTCTGCACTAAAGCCAAGATTATTAATGCAAAATTGTTCGCCAATGACATACTGATTAAAAGCAAAGCTAATGTGGAATGCTGTTTTTAATGAATTATTCAGTTCTTCAATTATTTCATTTGTAAATCCTTTTTGCTTGAGGCTTGAAGTGTTTATTACTGGTGAATTGTTCAAAGAACTAGTTCCTACGCAATATTCAATAATTTGATTTACTTGATTTTGGCTATAACCTAAATTAAGCAATGAGTCAGGAATCGATTCATTGATAATTCTAAAATATCCACCACCTGCTAATTTTTTAAATTTAACTAGGGCAAAATCTGGTTCTACTCCAGTTGTATCGCAGTCCATTACAAGACCTATCGTTCCTGTCGGTGCTATTAAAGTAGTTTGTGCATTACGATAACCAAATTTCTGGCCAAGCGTTAAAGCATTTTCAAATGACAATTTGGCTTCTTCATATAAATTGGATGGAGCCAACGAATAATCTACTTTCATAGGAAAAACTGATAGCCCTTCATATTCAGTATTATCAGCATTATTTATTGCACGAACATGATTTTTCATTACACGTAACATATCTGTGCTATTTTGTTCATATGCAGGAAAGGCTCCTATTTCTTTAGCTATTTCTGCGGAAGTCTCATAAGATTTTCCTGTCATTAATGCTGTTAATGATGCTGTCCAGCTTAATGCTAATTTAGAATCGTAAGGAATTCCCAATCGCATTAATAATGCACCTAAATTTGCGTAACCAAGTCCTAATGTTCGATAATCATATGATAATTGAGCAATTTCTTTACTCGGGAATTGAGCCATTAGTACAGATATCTCGAGTACAATTGTCCATATTTTTATTGCATGTTTATATGCATTGATATCAAAAGAGCTATCTTTTTCTTTGAAAAATTTCATTAGATTAATTGATGCAAGATTACATGCAGTGTCATCAAGAAACATATACTCAGAACAAGGATTTGATCCATTTATTCTGCCACCTTTCGGGGAAGTATGCCATTCATTAATAGTTGTATCAAATTGCAATCCTGGATCTGCACTTTGCCATGATGCGACTGCAATTTTCTCCCATAAATCAACAGCTTGTATGGTTTTATGAATGCTGCCATCTATTCTTCTAGTTAAATTCCATTCTTTATCTTCCCTGACAGCTGATAAAAATTTTTCCGTTACTCTAACAGAATTATTAGAATTTTGACCAGAAACTGTTTGATAAGCTTCTCCCTGCCAGTCGGTGTCAAATACTTCAATATTGAAATCTTTTCCTTCTTCTGCAAGTTTAATAGCCCTTTGAATGAGTATTTCAGGAACACTGTCTTTTCTGGCACTTTTGATTAATAGCTTAATTTCATTTTTTTCTAGAGATGATTCAATTCCTGTGTAAATTTGGGAAACATGCTTTTTAATAATTTTAGAACCTGCCACTAATGCAGCAACTTTTTGTTCTTCTTTTACTTTCCATTCTATAAATTTTTCTATGTCTGGATGGTCATCATTTACAATAACCATTTTTGCTGCTCTTCTTGTCGTGCCTCCTGATTTAACTGAACCAGCTGCTCTGTCACCGATTTGCAAAAATGACATAAGTCCTGATGATTTTCCTCCTCCGGATAATGGCTCATCTTCTCCTCTAAGATTTGAGAAATTAGAACCAGTACCAGAACCATATTTGAAAATCCTTGCTTCTCTTGTCCATAAATCCATAATTCCACCTGGATTTACAAGATCGTCATTTATTGACTGTATAAAACAAGCATGTGGCTGAGGCCTTTCATACGCGCTTGTCGATTTGTATAATTTTTCTGATTCTTGATCGACGAAATAATGTCCTTGTGCTGGTCCAGTAGTTCCGTAAGCCCAATTGAGTCCGGTATTAAACCACTGCGGTGAGTTAGGAGCTGCAATTTGATTAGCGAGCATATAACGTAATTCATCAAAAAAAGAACGTGCATCTTCTTCAGAATCAAAATAATTATTTTTCCAACCCCAATATGTCCAAGTGCCAGCTAATCTATCAAATGTGTCTCTTGAATCAGTTTCACTAATCATTTGAGAATTTTTAGCTGGCTTTGATTTTTGTAACCAGCTAGGTACATTTTTTTCTTGTATTTTTGTTTTTTTATCAGGTACACCAGCTTTACGAAAATATTTTTGTGCAATAATGTCTGTTGCTACTTGTGACCAATTACTAGGGACCATAACATTATTTAATTCAAAAACTACGGAACCATCTGGATTAACTATTTTAGATTGTCTGGATTCAAAATCTATACTTTGGTAAGGATTGTTATTTTGTTTAGTGTAATGCCTATTTATTTTCATTTTTTCTCCAAATTTTCAGATTCTTAAATAATTTGTATGAAAAACTCATACAAAGTAATTCTATTCTATTGAATCATTACTTACTTCTGTTAATAACAGGGTAACTATCAATATATATCCTTGTTAACCAAAGATGCAACTAGTTATCGTCAAGTAGGTAAGTGCTAATTCGCTTTATCATTTAATTTTTTTGTCTAACAGGTTAGGAAATATTTATTTTTATCATTTTTTTGCTAATAATTTTTCGATTGCCTTAATTGTTCTTGGAAATTGATTTGAAAGTATTTTATTACCAGATTTTGTTATTAATATGTCGTCTTCTATTCTTACGCCAATTCCTTTATATTTTTTTGGAATTTTTAAATTGTTTGTAAAATATAGGCCTGGTTCGACAGTAATTACCATACCTGTTTTTAACAAGGTATCTTTTTTATTTGTTGCATATATTCCTATATCATGAACATCTAATCCAAGCCAATGTGACGTAGCATGAGGAAAAAATTTTACTATATCAATGAGTTTTTTTTCTATATTTGTATTTGTATTAGAAATTATTTTTAAAGAAACAAGTCCATCATATAGTTCTTTTACTGCTGCAAGATGTACATTGCCAAAAGTATTTCCAGGAATAGCTTTTTTGATGCCGGCGTTTTGAGCATTTAGAACAATCTGGTAAATTGCTGATTGGACAGCTGAAAATTTACCACTGACTGGCATAGTTCTGCTTACATCAGCACTATAGTAGTTATATTCAGCACCAACATCAAATAAAACAAGATCTTGTTTTTTTAACTTTGTTTGGTTTTGCGTATAATGCAAAGTACATGCATTAATCCCAGTGGCAATAATTGGAGGAAATCCTTGCCTGGCTGATTTTAATTCCATGCATTTTCCTTCAAAAATTCCTTGTAGTTCGTATTCATGCATGCCTGATTTCATTGATAAGACTGTTTTTCTTAATGCTGTATTTGTAATTTCTGCAGCTTTTTTAATTGAATTAACTTCTTGAACATTTTTATAATTTCTTAATTGTGCAAAAATAAGATTTGGATCATGGATGGATATTTTTTTTTGTGCTAGATTTCTTTTATTTAAAA
Organism: Chloroflexota bacterium; assembly: GCA_003228125.1. GTDB lineage: Bacteria > Chloroflexota > Dehalococcoidia > UBA2979 > UBA2979. Next base: position 4,918 of record QGNP01000013.1, read on the forward strand.
TCTGGCTCATTTTTTTAGAATGCAGATTATTTATGGATAAATTACAATAAATTTCTGATTTATTTTTTATAAATTTGCTAATTAGTTCTGAAAATTGTTTTATATCGTAAATATCATCAGCTCCATAAATTATACGGAGTTGATTTTTATTATTTCTTTTACCTTCCCATAATATTTTTTTGTTATCAAAAATTTCTACAAATAGTATGAACTTCTTTTTTGCTTTTGGTAAAAAGAGCGCAATAGCATTCGGTTCATTAAAGCCTGTTAAATAGTGAAAATTTGATTCTTGTCTAAAATTATAATGAACATCTCCATTTCTAATAATGGGCATTCCACCAATAAGAATTGCTGGGTTTTTATCAATGAGTTTGAAGAACTTATTCCTGTTTATCTTGAACATAGTATGAGTCTCTAACAATCAAACAATTAAATCAACATATTTAAAAAAAGTTATGAATTTCTTAAACGCATTGAATTAATAATTACAGAAACAGAACTCATTGCCATTGCAAATGCTGCAATCATTGGATTAAGAAAACCATCTTCATTTATTATAGGTAATAAGTATTGTGGTACTTGCATGGATGTTGAATCAGAAAACAGAAAGTATCCAATTCCAGTAGCAATAGGGATGAGCATGATGTTATATAAAAATGCCCATATAAGATTTTGTTTAATAATTTTGACTGTTTTATGACTAATTGCTATTAATTCATTAATAATATTTAGATTATTGTTGATGATTGTTACATGTGCAATTTTACTAATTGACTCTATATTATTTGGAATGAATATTGATAGATCTGCAAGAGCTAATGATGGAGCATCATTAGCTCCGTCACCAATCATTGCAACAATTTCTCCATTTGCTTGCTGCTTTTTAATATAGTTCATTTTTTCACTTGGACTTGCGCCAGATATCCAATTTATACCTCCTATTTTTGTGGCAATTTTTTTAGCAATGTTCTCATCATCACCAGTGAGCAAGGTCACTTTACGACCCTGCTCAAGTAATTGAGTTACTGCAGAGATAGAAGTATCTTTTAAGGGATCTTCAAGATGAAGTGTTCCAAAAAAATCATAATCGATGCTTATGAAAATTAATGAATTTTTATGTATATCTTTGACACGAATATCATCTAAGTATTTTTGCGTAACGGTGATTTTATTTTTATCCATTAAATTTTTATTGCCAATAATGATATGATGGCTTTTAACTTTTGCTTCAATGCCTAATCCCTCAATGGTTTTAAACTCTTCTGGCCATAAAAGTTCTATATCATTCTTTTCTGCGAGAGCAAGTATGGCTTTTGCAAATGGATGATTAGATCCTCGTTCGCAACTAGCGATCAGTTGTATCATACTATTTTCATCAATTTTTGAATTTAAAAATAAATGATTTTTCTTTATATTAGTTATCGATGGATTCCCTGTTGTCAATGTGCCAGTTTTATCAAAAATAAATGTTGTGACTTCATTTGCTTTTTGTAAAGCAGCTGCATCTTTAATTAATAAACCAATAGATGCAGAGCGACCTATACTAGCAACAATAGCAATGGGTGTGGCAAGACCAAGGGCACATGGACAAGCAATGACTAAAACTGTTAAGGAATTTAATAATGCCAATTCAAATGAATTACCAGAGTAAAATATTGTCCAAAAACAGAAAGTTATAATAGATATTAATAAAACGAACGGGACAAAATAAGAGGAAATTTTATCAACCAACGATTGTATAGGAACTTTAGAGCTAATTGCTTTTTCAACAAGTTGAATAATTTTTTCTATAACAAATTCCTCTGGCTTTTTTACAACTCGAATTCTAAGCAATCCCTCTAGATTAAGAGATCCAGCATAAACTGTTTCACCAATTGTTTTTGTCATTGGTAGTGATTCGCCAGTTAAAAAAGATTCTTCTACAGATGAATTACCATTTATAACTACTCCATCTACTGATATTCTTTCAAATGGCTTTACTATAACTTCATCTGAAATATCAACAGCCATTACTGGAATTTCATATTCTTTTTCACCTTCAATAATTCTTACTTTATCTACCTTTAATTCTGATAATAGTTGCACTTCTTTAAACGTTGCATCTTTAGTGCGTTCTTGTAAAAAATGCCCAAGAAGAACAAAGGCTATAATTGTATTCGAAGTGTCAAAAAATAAAGGCCTTACTGTTGTATTTATATTTATTGAACCAAAGTCGGTAAACATAACTAAAAGAGAGTATAAAAATGCTGAAAACGTACCAAGGGTAATTAACGTATTCATATTTGTAGTCAATGTTTTTGTTGCAATGAATGTTTTTTTATGAAAATCTAACCCAGCCCAAAATTGTACAGGAACTGAAATACTTAAAATAAATAACATAAATAATTGATCTGAAATATAGGCACTAGTCGTAAGAGTTTCACGGAATAGTGTAAGCAATATTGAAATACAGGCAATTATTAATGCAAAAATAGATTTGTATAAAAGTTTTTTTTGTAAATGAATCTTATTATTTTTTTTACTAACTTTATCATAGCCAGAATCATCAATAATTTTGTATCCAATTTTCCTAACAGCATTAAATAGTTCTTCTCTGTTTAATGCTGTGGTAGATAAGTTTATTTTTTCAGTTACAAGGTTGACGGATGCACTATTAACACCATTTACCGATTGCGCTGCTTTTTCTACTCTTCTAACACAAGCTGCACATGTCATGCCCTCTACAACGAATTGTTGGTAGCCATTTACAATTAAAGTAGTTTCGTCATTTGTCATTTTTTTGGAAACATTTCATACAATGAAGCAATTTCATCTAAAACTGAGTCATCTCCTTGCTTAATTCCTTCCTTTACGCAAGAATGCAGATGATCGGTTAAAATTTTTGCTTCTAATTTTTCAAGTGCTTTTCTAATAGCGTAACTTTGCTTTAAGATATCTATGCAATAATTACTATTTTCAATCATCCCCTTCACTGCAGTGACATGACCTTGAATTGATGCAATTCTTTGTGTGATGAGTTTATTTGGTATATTATTCATTTATTTATCCTTTTGAATTGCTATTGATAATTGCACAGGCTGTCCCCAAGGCATAGCTATATTTTCTATATTGATAAATTCAAATGTAGTGCTAATATTTTTTGCAGAAATTTCAGTTTGTATATGTTTATACGAATTGCTAGGATGAATAATAGAGAAGGTTCCACAGCAACAATCTTGAAGATTAAAGATTGGATTTTGTCTATTAAATAATAACTCGATATCGCATCCACAATGACAACTGTAATGAACAGATGCTTGATCGGATTCATTGGCTTTAATTTTTATTTCAGGAGACCAATTTGATTTATTAATTGAATTACTTGAACTAGTTGAATCATAATTTTTAAAATCATTTAATGGATAGTCAATTTTTTTCAGGGTAGAGACGAGATCATGAAGTGAATCTATTTTTTCAATATTTACAATAAATGATTTATTTTCAGGATCTCCAGAAATGAAGGTAATGTTATTAATTTGATCAACGGAGTCTTTGATTGTATTGATACAATGATCACAAGTTATATTTACAGACTGCACTAATATACTAAAAGACATTTTTATCCTTTTATTTATGTATTTACGCCCCCCTAGGGGGTGGGGTATAAATGATACAATAAAAAATGATAAGAAGCAACATCAGTCGATGTTGCTTCTATTGTTATAATAATAGAATGATTTTTGAAACAATAACAACGTGCGCAATTTGTGCTGCTAATGAATTTATTCAATTTAAGCATATCATTCCTGTAAAGACTGATATTTGTCATGATAGCGATCGCTCGATTTTTCTTTGTTTTTCGTGCATTGCTATAAAAGCAATTATTGATAATCATATTTCGCAGACTAGCGGAGAGTACCATATGGTTAATTCTGAACTAGTATTCATAGAATTATTTGAATATTGGTCAGATTGGGCAATAGATTTTAATCACACTAAAAAAAATAAAAAAATAAATAATAATTTTAATATGTTAAAAATATGGAATACATTTTCGTATGCAAATCAATTATATAATTTTCATTCTAAAGAAGATGCCTTGTGCGCCATGTTAGATTATAGAAAAGAATATAAAGATTTATTTGGAGTAATTACCTTTAGTTCTTATGAAGCAGTTTTGAAAAATGTATCAATGGCCTTACTTGATGATAATAAACACAAAGCAATAAAAAAAATGTCATATGTTAATATTGCTTTACATAACAATGTATCAGTATCTGATTGGCTAAGCCACGAAGCAGTAGATCGCTTTTTAAAAAATACTAGTAAATTATTCTAAATGATGGTCTGTGTTTATTCCATGATAGATTGTTCTACTGAGAATTACTCAGCTTAAATAAGAGAATTTATTAATTCAATTGAGCTGAAATATATATCTTAATTTCCTTTAGATAATTTTCCTGAAATTCTGTATATGCTAAATCATGACCTCCGCAATTATCGTATTTGAGATATGTAGAATTGGGAGGTGCTTCTGCATAAATTTCGTCAGCATGATTTATAGGTATTCTATCATCATCAGTGCAATGAATCAGCATAATTGGATAGTCAAGTTTATTTGCATTTTCCGCTGGAGTAATTTGACGCAAATCGATACCTTGATATAACTTCGCTGACCAAATAATACCGTGGCGTAATTGGCCTGCAATAAATGAAGGGATCGGTGTTCTTCTAGCTACTTCTCCAGCAAGTAAATCTACTAAGTCATTAAATGGAGCATCGGCAATTACTCCTTTTACAGATTGATTTGTATGTGCAGATTGTAAAACAAGTGATGCCCCATAACTTGTGCCAAATAATAATACTTGCTCTATATTTTTTTCTTTTTTGAGATAATCTATTGCGCCATTAATGTCACCAATATCCTTTACAGTTAGGCCAACTTTTGTTTTTGTTGATTCACCATGTCCTCTAATGTCAAATAGTAATACAGGATATCCAAGATCATGTATTTCTGAAAACATTTTAAGTCTGATCGCACGATTTGCATCGATGCCATGAGCAAAAATAATTGCTTGCTTTTCATTTTTATTTGGTAGCCACCATGCTTGTAATATAATTTCTGGATTATCTTGAGCTTGAAATGCGACTTTTTCAAATTGTAAACTATATTGTGATGGTGTTTCTTCATGTACGTTGCTTATTGATTGAAAAGAAAGCATGGTGACATAAATAGATAATCCAAAATAAATGCCAAGGATTATGCCCAATGGAATCAAAATTTTTTTTTGCAATATCATGTTCAGAATTTTTTTCACAGTATACCTTATTAGTAAGAATGCATAGTAATTGATTATAAAGATTTATTTTATCAGTGTAAGCAAATGGAATAAATCTTTTCTGTGCTAATATTCAACATCAACTGTATCAATGCTTTTCCACATATACCATGTTGCTATAGTTTGCCAAGGTATCCAATTATTTGAAATTTTCTCTATGCTTTTTAAATTTGTTCTTGCTGGTATGTCATAATTTTTTTCAATTGCATTTAACAATCCTATGTCTGCTAAAGGTAAAACATTTTTTCTTCCTAAATGAAATATTAAAAACATTTGGGCTGTCCATATACCGACGCCTTTTATTTTTGTAATTTCATTAATGATTTCTTGATCTGAAAGGGCATTCCAGTTTGTATCGTTAATGTTTGATTTACTCAAATCTTTTATATATGAAATTTTTTGTCTTGATAAACCAATATTTTTTAATTTGTTTTCTTTTATCTGTATTATTTTTTGTTGTGTAATTTTTCCATCTAATAAAGCTTCTAATCGTGACCAAATAGTTGCAGCTGCCTTGATTGAAATTTGCTGCCCAACAATAGATTGCGTTAAAGTTTTAAATGCATTGTTTTGAAATTTTAACTTATTGTTAGGAAATTTTTTAATTATACACGCCAGTACGCTATCTACTGCTGATAGATAATCGATGCCTTTCACCCATTCTTTATTGGTGAGTTGTCTAGGCATTTTTATTAGTTATTTTTTCTCTTACAAGCGCATCTGTCATTCTAGCTACTCTAATAATTTCTTTTACGTCATGCACCCTAATGATATCTGCTCCTCTGTCTATAGCAATACTAGTAGTGGCAGCTGTACCTTCTATTCTGTCATCTGTTTTTAAATTTAATGTTTCACCAATATGTTTTTTTCTAGAAGTACCAATAAGAATTGGATAATCAATTTTTAATTGATCTAATTTATTAATGATCTCAAGGTTTTGTTGTGTATTTTTATTAAACCCTATACCAGGATCAATAATAATATTGTTGCTATCAAGTCCACTTTTTAATAATACGTCAATGCTTTTGATTAGATCTAATTTGATTTGTTGTAAAATATTGGTTCCATCAGAAATTGGGATATTATGGACAAGGATATATGGGAGATTAAGTTCACTCACTAAACTAATCATATTTGGATCATGTTTATGCATAGATACATCATTGATTATTGTAGCTCCATTGTTTATTGCCTCTGTAATTACAGGAGTATTTTTTGAATCAATGCTAATAGGTATATCTATTTTTTGATTTATGAGTCGAATAGCAGGTATCACCCTATCAATTTCTTCTTGAATTGAGATTGATTTGACTTCTCCATATACAGAGGCTGGCCTACTTGACTCACCTCCTACATCAATGAAATCTGCTCCATTTTTTTTAAAATCCATTGCTTGCTGCTCAACTTTTTTTAAATTAAATGCAATTCCATCTCCTGAAAAAGAATCATCAGTAACATTAATAATGCCCATGACGAATGTTTTTGTTCCCCAATTAAAATTTCTAGAACCTATTTTCATTTATATACCTGTATCTCTTTTGGAAAAACTAATATAGGTAATACTGCAAGTGAAAATTATACCAACAAGCATGATAGTAAAATGAAATGGATCTGCTGCACCTTGTAAAATTTTATTACCATCATAATAATAGAATGGTGAAAAAAATTTCATTGGTTCTAACCAATCTAATAATGAATATAATGTGTACATAAAATAAGCTCCACCAACATATGCTGCTGTTAAACTGATTCCGAGACTTCGTTTTTTTGTAATAGTTTGCATCATTAATGCAAAACAGCCAAAAAATATTCCAAAAAGTATCAGCGAAATAGAACAAAGAAAAACATCAAAAATAGCAATTTTAAAATTAAAGAGCAAGCTCCCTAAACAAACTGCTACAAAATTAATGGATGGAATTATTGTTGCAATTATAAGGAGCGCAAGTACTTTTTCAGTTAGAATTTTAGATCTGCTGATAGGGCTCGCAAGTAGTAATTCTAATGTTCCTGATTCTTCTTCTGAGCCAATAGCCCCTGCCCCATAACCAATAGTTATAATTGCTAGGCAAATTGGTAAGAAAATTCCATATAGTTCAAAGCCAAGCCAACCAGCAGGAGTCCCTCCTTGTGCATCTGGACCAATGAATGCTTTGATACCATCAGATTCAGTAGATTCTAATAATTTCGATGCTTCTTGACCAACAGAATCATACATGTAAATAATAAATATAGTTAACGCTGATAATGCAAGGCACCAATAAAGTAAGCTTTTTTTCCTACTATTAATATTATTGAAAAAAATTGAATTTTTATTAATCATTATTGAACTTCTTTTTCGTAATATTGCATAAATACATCTTCTAGGCTTGTTTCTTGTTCATCTAGAGTAATAATTTTATAGCGTGCAATAGCTTTGATAAAAATATCAATACTGCCCGTTACAGTGAATATAAGAGTGTCTTCATTGTAGTATTCACTCTTTAATCCTTCTATAATCGTAAATTTTTTTAGGTTTATTTTTTTTTCAAATTGAACTTTATATTTTTTGAAATTCATTGAATTTTTATCATATAAATCTTCTATTGCAATTAATTTACCCTCACGAATAAATCCAACACGATCGCACACTTTTTGTATTTCTGTTAGATCATGGGAAGAAATAAATATTGATTTTCCTGCTTGTTTCATTTCGAGAACCATTTCATAAAACACCTGTTTCATTAAAGGATCTAAGCCACTTGTTGGCTCATCTAAAATTAGTAAATTTGGCTTATTCATAAATGCTTGTATCAGGCCAATTTTTTGCTTATTGCCTTTAGATAATGTTTTGATAGGTTGATATAAAGAAGCATCTAAGCGTTTTACTAGATCTTTTACATAATCCCAATCCGTGTCTTCTTGTAAATCAGCAAGATAGTTTAATATTTGATCTCCAGTCATTTCTTCGTAAAGAGCAATATCGCCAGCTAAATATCCAATATGTTTTTTTAGTTGCACGGCATCTTGAACGCTATCTAAGCCAAAAATATTAATTGAACCATTGGAAGGAAAAATAAAGTTTAAAATAGTGCGGATGGTAGTACTTTTACCAGCGCCATTTGGACCAAGGAATCCAAATATTTCACCAGTATTAATTTCTAATGTTAAGTTATCGACAGCAGTAAATTTATCGTAATTTTTTGAAAAATTTATTATCGATAATGGATTTTTTATTGACATTTATATACTTAATAATTAACAGATTGTTATTTTTAATATACTACGCTGTAAAGTTTTGTAATTCCATACTCAGAAAATACTCTTATTAAAATAAAAATTTGGGTAGAAAAAAACGCACTAACAGCCTATTAGTGCGTGGTAAAACAGTAACATACTTTAACTGTAAAAAAGATGATAGCAATAGTAAAAGATCGTTTCTATTGCTATCATCTTTTTTTTAAGTAAGATGATTAGTAAATAATAAATTTAATGATTGTTTTATGACTACTACATTTCTTGCATTACAATCGGTTGAATTTAGGAAGCTTTTTTATAGCTACGTGCTTACTTCTGCTGCGCAATGGGCTTTACTTTTAGGACGTGGATGGTTAATTTTTGAACTTACTGGATCTACTAGTGCAGTGGGCTTAGTAACATTTTGTGGCATGGCCCCGATGTTATTTTTTGGACCAATATTTGGAACTTTAGCAGACAGAAATGATCGTAGATCTATTGCCATTATATCAGCATGCTTTGGTGCAATTGTGTCAGCCATCTTAGGTATCCTAACCTTGATTGGCATTGTGCAAATATGGCATGTTGTCATTTTAGCTATTTTACAGGGCACGGCAATGGCTGGGGTAACTCCCGCAGCTGAAGCTTTGATTCCGAGTCTAGTTCCCAAGGAACATTTACTCAGTGCTGTTTCAATTCGTGGTACTGCACGCCATGGCTCTAAAGTACTCGGACCATTTATTGGTGGATTATTATTAAGTTTTTTTGATAATGGAACTGGCTGGGTGTTTATGCTTGGCATGCTTCTTTTTATTTTTGCAGCATTTCAGTTATTTAGGATTTCATGGCGACCTGAACCTAATAAAAATCAAAGAGATGGAAGTAGTTTAAATGTGATTTCTCCAATGTTTTTTGCTGCTCGACATGCTTACAATGATAAAAAACTCTTTCTTGTTTTATCATTACTAGGTTTTCATTGTGCTTTTACTATGGCCTTTGATTCACTGTTACCAGGACTTGCAGATGAAATTGGTTCTGGTAAATCAACTTTTTCTGCTATTACAGTTGCTGTTGGCTTTGGGGCATTAATCACAACTCTTTGGGTGTCAACTGTATCAGATGAGTCTTTAAGAGGACCTATTTTATTTTTTTCTGGATTAGGTAGTGGCATCGCAGTAATTATTCTTGGCTTTGCTTCAAATCCGCTGGTTGCTATTTTGGGTGGTTTTTTAGCAGGTGCTACACAAGCGCCTTATATGACTATCTCTGCAACATTAATACAGCAAGTTGTACCCAATGAGATCCGAGGAAGAATAATGGCATTTTATATTATGATTGCAGCTGGATTCATGGCATTTATGAATTTAGGATTTGGTTTATTAGCTGATATAACTGGGGAACGAATTTTATATATTTTACCTGGCATATTGTGGCTAGTTATATTTGTTATTGGCACAATACTTAGTGAAAGATTACGCTTTTTATTACAAAAAGGAACTTTTTTACATTATAGTCGAATAGATTGATAGTCACTAAGAATAGTTATTTATTTAATACAATATCTTTAAATTGATATTTGCCATTAATTGCTTCAATTTTATGCCAATTATTTTTTGCAAATATTATTTCAGGATCATTTTTTGAAAATTCTAATTCACGTTTACAATCATGAAATAAGCTACCATCTAAAATAATTTGTTCATCTAGGTAACCTCGCTCAACTAACAATCGAAGTATTCCAGAACCTGCCTTATCACTTGGATTATCTGACAATGCAGCACTACCACTGTCACGTACATTTTTATCAACATCTTGTAAAATTTTACTTGGATAAATAATACCTAAAATCGATGATTGACGTGTTTTCATTTTTGATGCTTCCAATTGAAGGAAGGAATTTAATAATTTTGATGAATAATTTAAAATGGTTAATTTAAGATCGGGACTAGGAACTGAGCTAGGAACTGGTTCTTGCAAAACTACTGACGATTCTGCAGTAGTGCAAGCGAGAGAAAAGTGGGAAATATTGAAGACATTAATATGACAAGAGGTTTATTCATGAAATAACTATAGAATAAGAGAAAATAATGAACAATTTTATCTTCTCTTATTATTGCTTATTTTTGCTTAGCTCTTTTATCAGCTCTTTTTTCTTTTAAGCTCTTACCTTGTTTTTTTGTATTTTTTTGTTTGTCTAATCCTTTAGCCATTATTTGCCCTTTGATTGATTTAATAATTCTTTTATATTATAGCATTCATTTATTTATAAATCGAAGATATTTTCTTTGACTATTGAAAAGTTACTAGAATAATACAAATTTAAGTAGCGAGGGTTTTTATACACATTAATATAAAAGCTGCGTACGATGAGTCATTGCAAGTATTAATGAAGTATCTAAAATGAGAGCTTAGTTGCACTGGTGGAACACGCAGTATTAACTAATCAGATTCAAATTATTATTTTTCTTTCCAATTTTTTGAAGTCATTTCTACTTCAACAGTTTCTTGAGTTATAATTTTTATAGATTTAAGATTTGTACCATTGTCCGCATTATATTTATCATGTTCATCATCACAAAAAGGCAATATTTTACTAGCGCCGCAGGAACAAATTTTATATTCTGTATTTTTATATAATTTTATTTTTTTCATAATACTCAATTTTTTGTTATATTCTCCGGACTGTGAATTTATGGTATGTCTCAAGAAATCAATAAGTGATAAACAATCAGCCATTATTAATTTGCATAAAAGGGAAGAAGGATAGTTGCAACTATCGGCATGCTAATCCATGCACATCGACTTCCCTCAATACTTATATCATATAAAGTACTTGAATTTCATGATATTAATTTTTATTACTACAAATATAGCATCTGTTATTATTGAAGTTTACCTGCAGTCAATTGTTCCATCAATTTTTCGAATATAATTACTTGGTTTATTATCAAAAGTCATGCATTGCGCATTTCAAATATAGATGGAAATGTTTCTTTATCAATGTTTTTATTTAGGTAACTTCTGCATGTGAAACTACAGCTTGATTTGTTGTTCCGTACGTTAGTGCCAAAGACTCTTGTGCAATTTGGTCGACCGCAGATGCCATATTTTTTTTTATTTGTTATATCCTTAGCCAAGGTCAACCATAAGAATCCTTCTAATGATTTGGGTATAATTCCAATATTATGACCTATGCCTGATTCATCACGTGCGAGACCAACATTGCAATGTAATCGGATGCCTTCATTGATCTCCTCATAGTCCATATATACAAGATTGTTATCATGGGCGAGACTATAGAGATTATAGAATCGAGCAGCTAGCTTTAGATAATCTTTTGCTTTCCATTGATATTTATCCAGGCTTGGATTACCCCAATTAGAAATCCAAATTTGTGTGAAATTGCTTATTATTGTATGTGCATTATTGTGCAGTTTTTTAACTTCTGAAAGCTCTGATCCATGCTTTGTAGTAACCCAACTAAATGAACTGCATGTCATTAAATAATCATATGGTGGACGAGGACCATCCTCTGCGATGTTAGCCATGATTAATTCAAATATACGTGCTAATTCAGCGCTGGAATTAAACTTTGTTGCATTCAAATCGTATGTTTTTTTAATAAGATCAGGATGAACAGGACTGATTGCCCAATTATGATTCTGGTTCTTACGTAGTTGATCTGGATCGGGACCAAGTGACGTCCATATTACGTTGTCGTATTTAGACCACTGCATAAGCTCCTCTGTTGTATTAATGGGGGAAAGGAATACGTTAAGATTTCCCCCATTAATTTTATACCACACTGAACACCTCAATTTCTGTTATTTGATAATTAAAATAATTTCTATACTAAATAACGACAATTAAACTTATTGAAACAGGGGGGTGAGTTTTAAGATCAAATATTCACGGTGCAAGTCGTGTAGTGTAATTCGAAAACAAGATGCTGAAAAAAATGGTATAATTTTTTAAGAACGCTACATGATTGAATTTAGCATTCTATTAGTTGAAGAAATAGCAACTGTTAAGAACCTTCAGTAGGAGTATTGCATGTATGAAGAATTAACTTTAAAAATTACTGACGATTTTGAAATGAGCTACATAGATACGGGTCCAGTTAGTTCAAATAATGAAATTTTGCTTATTCACGGTTGGTGTTCAAATAAATATCATTGGAAACATCAGATAGATCATTTTAGTAATGAATTTCGTGTCGTAGCAATGGATTTGCGAGGACATGGATTATCTACAGCTCCAGAATTTGGATACTCATTTAATCAGTTTGCAATTGATATAGAAATTTTAATCGAACATTTAAATATGTTAAATCCTATTGTTTGTGGACATTCTATGGGAGGATCTGTTGGAATTTATCTAGCAAACTTTCTTAAGGATAGGGCAAGGGGACTGATTATGGTCGATGGATCCATACATATTGCTGAATCTCTTGAATATATTGATCAAAATGAAAGAATCAGAAGTTTTAAAAATAATAACCCCAAAGATGAGATTGGTCTAAGATATAGTAATTTTTTTTCACATATGAGTTCTAATGAACTTAGAGATAAAATTATTGCTGATGCAATAAAAACTCCTGCTCATGTTGCATTTGAATCTTTATTTGCGTTATATAGAGACGATGTTTCAGTGCCTGGTCAATTAATCAATGTGCCTTCTCTATATATAGCAAATGCTCGTAGTCCTCATACTGAATCAGAAGTTAAAGAATTTGTTCCTAATAGCAATTTTGCTAAAGTTGTTCAAGCAGGCCATTTTATGCATCTTGAATCTAGTGTTCAATGCAATGCAATGATCGATGCATTTATTAGAGAGATTTAATGTGTAAATTGATTGCTTTTAATGTCATTCGCAAACAAAATGTTGGAAATTGTTGTAAAGAAGCTAATTAACAGGAAAAAGAAAAATACAATTATGGAAATTGGCATAGATAGCTTTGCTTCAAATAATTTTAAAGATAATGATGGCCAAACCATTCCCCCTAATCAAGTTGTTAATGAATTAATTGAACGTATCATTTTTTGCGATCAAATCGGAATTGATATCTTCGGCATTGGAGAGCATTACCGTTCTGAATTTTTGGATTCTGCGCCACATATGATTTTGGCTGCTGCAGCTGCCAAAACAAATCAAATTAGACTTACTAGTGCTGTTTCAGTATTGAGTGTAGCAGATCCAGTTCGAGTTTTTCAAAATTATGCTACTCTGGATTTAATTTCTAATGGTCGAGCAGAAATTATTGCTGGACGTGGATCATTTACTGAATCGTATCCATTATTTGGATTTTCACTGGATGATTATGATGAATTATTTGAAGAAAAACTAAAATTACTTCTCAAAATAAGAAAAAATGAACAGATTTCTTGGGAAGGTAAGTTTCGCCCGTTGCTTTCTAATCAATCAATTTATCCTAGGCCAATTTCTAATCTTCCTGTTTGGGTAGGAGTAGGTGGCTCAGCTAAATCTGTTATTCGAGCAGGTTCGTTAGGTCTACCACTAATGATAGCAATTATTGGTGGTGAAACACGTCGTTTTAGACCACTTGTTGATTTATATAAACAAGCCGGAATTAACGCTGGCCATGATGCCTCTAAGCTAAAAGTAGGAATTCATTCACTAGGCTATGTTGCATCATCTGAAAAAAAGGCAATTGATGATTATTATCCAGGATATGCTGAAATGTTTACAAAAATAGGAAAAGAACGTGGCTGGCCCCCAGTCACGTTTGAGCATTTTCACACGCAAATTAATCCAAATGGGGCATTAGTTGTAGGTAGCCCAGAACAAGTTATTGAAAAAATACATAGACATGCAGAGGCATTGGATGGGATTGCTCGATTTACATTTCAGTTAGATGTTGCAGGCCTCACACACAAACAACACTTACAGACGATCGAACTAATTGGATCTAAAGTTATTCCAGGTTTAAAAAAAATAGGACTGCATGCCTAATTAGTGCGTATTAAATAAATAATTGCCTAAGAATAGAGTAAAAAGGAACGAGAGGCATAGTCATGATATTAGAAGGACTATTAGAAAAAAAGTGGTTCCTAAAAAAGGAACCACTAAGACAACATTTAACAAAAACAGAATATAACTATATCACCTTATGCCGGTGCTTTATAGTGACATCACAAATTTCATAGGTGAGTTTTGGGCAGTATCTGTTACAGGATACATTATGGATGGTGGACCAGCCTTTAAGAATTATCATTATAGCCATGATTGGATTAAAGAGAATGATCCAGATGTCTATGACTTGATAACTAGATATTTTCCGACTGAAAAATGGAATTATTGTCCTGAGTCTAGATAAAACTTCAAATGTCTACGATGTACGCCACGCAATGTTATTAGAAAGCAAGAAACTGATAAAGGTGGTATGATCTTTATTTAAGGATAAAATATGGCATTAATTACTTGTCCAGATTGTCAAACAGAAAATTCTGAAGATGTAGTTAGTTGCTTCAATTGTGGTCGGTCAATAGAGCTAAAAAAAGCACAACGTGACTTTATAGAAGCTCGAGTATTTGTACGCACACTTAAATTACAATCTCATCGTGAATGGCAAGCCTATGCCAAGGGAGCACGTTCCGATCTACCGCCAAAACCAGATGATATTCCTGATGCACCTGGCCATGTATATAAAAATAAAGGTTGGCAAGGCATAGGTGATTGGTTAGGTATTAATGAAGAAAAACCTTCGAAAAATTTTCTTGATAAAAATGTAGAGTATATTAAAAAAAACTGGATACGTTTGCTCGTTATTTACGTAGGCCTAACTATACTTCTTCAATATTTTGGCTAAACTCATAATGTAATTAGAAAGCAATATCCTGAAGGATATGAATTAATTTTTTAAGGATTAATTATGCCATAATAGCTTGCCAAATTTAACTAGGAGTATATTGAATGCGACAGAAAATTAATTAATAACAAAAAATTTATACAAGTATTAGTTAAGTACTTTTTAGTATTATAATGTTGATGGAACATAAGCCCACCCAGTTTTTCGCCAGGTGGGCTTTATTTTTTTAGTCTTCTAGAATTGCTTGCAATCAACAGTTTTCATAATAAATAATAATTGAAAAATAAAACGTATAGAATAATTGAATATAATATGTTTTTTTCATTAACTATCTTTATGTCATTAATTATTGCTTGCGGCGTGACTATTGAAAAACACTGCTACGAAGCCTAAAGCACCAGAGTCTACCACTGGGATTGAATGACTAGCATTTAGATTAGTCTAATTAATCTTCTGTTTGAGTAGTTTTACTTCCACTAATCGTTATTGTAATATGGGACATGCTAAATTCACCATTTGCTCCATGCCAATGATTTTCTCCTGCTTTTATTAAGATCATGTCTCCTCTTTTTACATCAAGTTCTTCTTTTTCATTGCAAACCTTACCAAAGCCATCAGTGATAATAAGTATTTGATCTCCAGAATGAATATGGAATTTAGTTCTTGTTGAAGCAGGGAAGTTCACTATGGCAAAATTAAAATTATCACTATCCTCATGCTCTAAAATAGATTGTGCATAAACTGTATTTGTAAAAAGTGATTCATTCCTTGCAAGTTTTGGAATCTCATTAAAAGTTACTTTTTTCATCCTGCGCTCCCTATTTTTTGAATTTTTTTTATGATATTAAAATCATATTACACTTCTTATAGAAAGACAGTACATAATAACTGCATACTAATTAGATATTAATTCGTATCATTCTATATAACAACATCAATAATTCAGCCAGCATCTCCCAATGTTGCGACATTGATCTCCATGGGTTTTTTTGATAAAAGCATGCGAATTAATGCGAAATAAATATAAAAATTGTGCATAAGTTTTTCCAATAATATTTTATGATAGGGGGACTACTGTACGTCATAATTATTTCTTGACAGAATATATTATTCAATAAAAAATTTTATAAATGGTAAATATTTTGGAAGTCCGTGACTTTGTGAGAGTGACTCTCAAAAGTCTATTCTTTAGTGGAATTATGACCAATTCTATCTTTTCAGAACATCTCTACGATAAAGAATAAAGTAATATTTATTGTGCATAATTTACTTTATGATAATTTAATAACCAAGGAGTAAGTTATTATAAAAAGTTTCTTTGCCTTGATGCTTATATTTTTAACTACAACACCACAGCTTATATCTGCTCATCAACCCTTTACTCTATGCATTGAAAATAATTCTTCAGCTAAAACAATTAACATAATTGATGGTTCAGTTTCACACGCTATATACTGGTCTTTCACAAATACAAATCAAAGCTTTGCAATAGACATAAACACGTATGTCAATGAAATTCTACAGGTTGGCTTGTTAATTGAAAATCTGGATCCAGAGAATGAAATATCACGAGAAAATTTGCCATATATTACAATTCCGTCCCTAGACCTACGTCTGGAGCCAGAAATAAGAACAAGTTTTTATGAGCCATATTCACAAAAAGATTATATTAGAATACTCAGATATACCTCAAGTAAATTTCAAGAAACTCAAAAAATCACTGTGGAAGTTCATGCACGTTCAACTGGGGCCTTTGTTTTTTCACTTGGTTATAAAGAGGAATTTGGAAGCGTTTATATCAAAGGTGACATGAGGCAACGTTCTATAAATGGCAATAGCAGTTGTCTTATTGCTCCTAATATTAGAAAAATAACTACTACTATGCAGGATAAAGATGCTTTAAACATATTACCGATAACAGAATCACAAAAAAAATCAGTTACACAAATTGAATATAACCAAAACGATCCAATCGCTCAAAAAGAGATTAATGTAAAGAATTCAATGATTTATTTAATACCTATTATTTCCATTATGCTAATAGGTATATGCATATTAATCCTACAAAAAATAAAAAGGTAACACTGAATATAATTTGTTTCACGAGCATTAGCGTAGCAATCTTTTTGTTCAAGAAATCAAATTGACAATCTAATTACGAACTTGCTGCTCTCCGATATGTTGCTGATACGAAAATAGAAGTGTAATTATGAGTGAAGAGAATAATAAAGAAGAAAAAGCTGCCTTCAGTCGATGTGAATGAAGGCAACGAAGATAACAGGTCTTTAGTATATCACGATTCAAATAAATTTTCCAAACTAAATAACGATTATAGCAATATATAATATATGATAACTTAATGAATACAATACGGATTTCTTCATTAACTATCTTTATGGCATTAATTATTGCTTGTGGTGGTAGTGCTGAAACAAAAACTGCTACGCAGCCTAAAGCACCAGAAACAAAAACTGCTACGCAGCCTAAAGCACCAGAAACAAAAACTGCTGCAAAAAATGGCGTAAATATAGTTACTGATACTGATGTGTTTGATCTTATGAGTTGGGGTCAAGACTTAGAGGAAGTATCAGATGATAATGGATGTGCAGATCGAACAACGCTTTTTAGCGATAAACTAACTACTCAGGCACGCTTGAATCTTGAAGTAATTTTTAATAAAAACATTGATCAGATAAATTCTGGTGATATAAAACAAAAGACAAGTTTAAATTTATCCGGTATGTATGAAGGAGTAGAAGGATTAGAAGGCATATCTATGTATACATTTGATCAAGCTGATGTGCCATTCACCGAGCTGTCTTCATGGGATGGCATAGAATATTTAACTTGTTTACAATATTTAGTATTAGAAACACCATATAGTCGTGATTTACGTTTCCTACAAAATCTGTCAGAGATTCGATACTTAAACCTATCCAGCCTTGCTGTTATAGAAGTACGTATGGATTCATTACAAGCAATGACAAAAATCGAGTATCTTGCGTTGCCTCTTTCCTCCAAACAACTTCCAGAACTTGCTCAATTCAGTAGTCTGAAAGAAATATATGCTCCTTATGCGAAAGCTTGTAATATAGAACCTTTACTTGCAATGCCTAATCTTAAAGAGTTGTATATTGAGGGTTCTATGTATCAGAATTCGTTGAAACTTGAGGAAAATAAAATGGTTTACCCGTTTGATCTTTCTGTTGATCCTACAGGTCGATATCTTCAATTACTCGCTAAGGGCGGGACAAAGCAATTTAATGCAGAGCCAGATTTCGACCTAGAAGATAATACTGTTGGTACAGGAGAAGAAGGAACTCACTATAACCATCGATATATGATGGAGGTTATGCAATCAATCTATAAGATTGTTCCAGACATATTTGATGTCGTTGCGTTTGTTGGCAATGAAGAAGAAATGTTTGCCACATATGCAGGGGAAGCTACTCAAATAAGCAATAGTGTAACTGGACTAGGGCCTCCGCAGTGGTCTATGGCAGATTGTTATGGATCAAATGATCGTTTAAGAGGCTTTGTAACTTTTCCTTCAACTACAAATTTATTAGATGGAGGACCATCGACAGATATGTGGTACAGCTCATTTACTCATGAAATTATGCATTTATGGGGAGGAGCGGACATTCTTCCGTACGCGGAAAATAAATCAGGAACAATGACCGGTGGACATTGGGAATATACATCAGCTGATGGAATTTTAGGAGGATTTAACGGTGATACATTAGAGGAAATTGAAGAAGATGTTTATCGTGTTGATATTTTTTCAGGTAACGGTAATCCAGAAATAGATAGATTCATGTCACCACTGGAGTTATACACGATGGGAGTATTGCCAGCCGACCAAGTACCTGCAACAAGCATAATGCGTGGTGTTTCACAAATAGAAAAACCCAATGGAGAGATTGATAGTACGTGTGAGCAGTTTGGCATTGAAACGTGGGAAAGTATGTGTTTTAAAGCTACGAGCAAAGATGTCGTCACGATTGACTACATTGAAAAACTTTTCGGTACACGACCATTTGAAGAGACAGCTGAAATTTCTATGCTCGTTGTTGCTGTGAGTGAAGATCCATTAACTGATATAGAATGGTCAAGTATAGACGATCGTATCTCCTGGCTTACAAACAATGAACCATCTACGAATGCCAATTCAGCAAAAATCACTGCCTATGAAGGAGCTGCCACACGCAGCAGCTGCACATTGCCTGATGGAAAGATCGTTGAAGAAGGCTGGATGGGCGCGGATTCATCAAGCACATCATTAGGATGCATTTGGTTTTGTACGGGTGGCACAATTTCTGTTGTTCCCGAAAAATGCCCTCCATTGACAAAAACAATCGCACAAACACTAGAAACGGTAGAGGCGCCAGAACCCAAGACAAACAAAAAAGTTAAACCAAATAATTTCTTTGAAGCTTCTGGTGGCACTATTCAAATCAAACGTCCTATACTGAAAAAAGAATAAGATAGCCCTAGAGTAAAATGGTTTCTAAATTGTTGGCTAGCCCGAGATCACTTCTGATGAGTAGCTATACTTACCATCTATGAGCTGGATTTTATTGAAGTTATTATAAAGATACACATTAAACACATTAAATACCTTTATGAGATAAACCGGCCTGGTGGTAGTTGGTTAATTTGTTAAATGTGCTTTTGTAGTTATTATTTTCCTGTATAAGAGTTTGTAGCAAATTTAACAAATTATCTATTTGACTCTCTTGGCTCAAGTTAGACAACTTGGAGTCATACATATATTTTTATAGACACAGCTATACCAGAAGTACCTCATTACTACTGATCACAGTACGGCTGGTGCTGCAGTTTTTTGTGTTTTCCGTGTCAGTCACTATGCAGTTGTTGCAATTGGTATTCTGAGTTTTTTGCGTGAGCCTAGTTGTGGCCAAGTATCGCTCCTCGACCACATTATTTTTATACCATACTGAACACAGTTTCTAATAAAATATTTATATAAAGAATAAAAAGTTTTTCTAATATTTTTTTAGGATCATGATCCTAAAAGTCTACGAAGAATGTTTCGCCTCCCCCCGCGATAAGTGACCATAGCTTTAGAATATAGATTTTTCATCACTACTTAATTCGCATTATTTCGCAACTTGCTACATAAAACAAACAATAACCTACCTAGTATCCCCTAGCACTGGATATTATTTTCTAATAAAATTACAATATGTATCCTTCAATTGCAGTTTGAATTGCGGCATATGTCATATATAATAATTTCATGAACACAATACGTATTTTTTCATTAACTATCTTTATGGCATTAGTTATTGCTTGTGGTGGTAGTGCTGAAACAACCTGCACATTGCCTGATGGAAAGATCGTTGAAGAAGGTTGGATGGGCATGGATCCAATAACAAATAAGACTCAAGTTTGCGTTTGGTATTGTGCGGGTGGCACAATTTATAGTGAGCCCGAAAAATGCCCTCCATTGACAAAAACAATCGCACAAACACTAGAAACGGTAGAGCCAGAACTCGATACATACGATAAAAAATAATAACTGTGTCAGCAGTTTCACTTAAAAAATATAAGACTAAATTAATAAATTCTGCACACAGGTATATATAAGAATAATTAATTCGCA
>QGNP01000014.1 GCA_003228125.1 Chloroflexota bacterium
ATAGCCATATAAGAATTAAAAAGGTAACCTTATTTAGGCAAAAGTGTTTTATGAAACCCTTTGCTTACTTGAGTAGATTGTTCCTATTCTATTCTTTTTTATTAATCATTAGGTTTTTATCTATGAATTAAATATAAATTTATTAGTAGGTACAAAATAGTTATTTGGAATTAAAAATGAATAAAGATTTTTTATCAGTTTCTGATTTTAATAAAGCTGATGTAATGCACTTGATTCGACTAGCTATAGCTATGAAAAATCAAACATCTTGGAAAACTGCCTGGGATGAAAATTATGCGAATGGGTATTCAAAAAGCCATGATATAAAGGGTCGAGATAAACACTTATCTCTAATTTTTGATAAGCCTTCGTTAAGAACGAGAGTCTCTTTTGAACGTGCTATGCAAAAACTTGGAGGTAGTTCAACTTTTTTATCAAAAGATGAGATTCAAATAGGTAAACGTGAAGAAATTAAAGATGTTGCTAGAACATTATCGAAAATGACGGATGTAATCGCCATTCGAACAACTTCACATAACGATCTTAAAGAATTTGCAAATTTTTCTACTGTACCAGTTATCAATGCATTATCAGATTTAGAACACCCTTGTCAGGCATTAGCTGACTTGATGACGATTTATGAGAAATTTGGAAAATTAGATGATGTTAATTTTACTTATCTTGGCGATGCTAATAATGTTTCTAATTCTCTTGCGATAGCATCGTCATTGGTAGGCATGTCGTTTACTTTTTGTGGACCTATTGAATTTTCGTTAAATGACATAATTATTGATCAATGTCATAAGCTGAATAGTGATTCTTTGCAAATTGTAGATGATCCATCGCTAGCTGTTAAGGATGCTGATGTACTATACACAGATGTATGGGCATCTATGGGGGATGAAACATCTATTGAAGAACGCAGACCACTTTTTTTACCATATCAGTTGAACTCAGATCTGTTAAATATCACAAATAAAAAACAATTTATTATGCATTGCTTGCCTGCTAAAAGAGGCAATGAGATTACCGATGAAGTGATAGAATCAGAAAATTCTATTGTATTTCAACAAGCAGAGAATAGGCTCTGGATTCAGGAAGCAATTATGAATAAGTTAATAAACAGATATTAAATTTAGAGGTGCGTATTGATTGAAGTTATTTCAACAACTTTAGATACTATAATATCAAGATTTGGACTTGTTGCCATTGTTGATATTACTATAGTCACTATTGCTCTTTATTGGATTTTCTTAATTATTAGTGGCACAACAGCAATGACTGTTTTAAGAGGCGCTGGATTATTTTTCCTTATTATGTTCGTTATTTCGAAAATATTTGATTTAACTGTTTTGAATTGGCTATTAAGTAAATCAGTAGGAGGCTTAGTGTTAGGACTTGTAGTTTTATTCCAGACTGAAATTAGAAAAGTTTTTGAAAGAGTAGGGAGAACAGGGCTGCATTCAGTGCTGAGAGTAGCTGATAGAAAACTAGTCATAGATCAAGTAATAAGGACATCATTCACATTAAGTAAAGCCCAAGTGGGTGCACTAATTGTTCTTGAAAGAGAAACTGGCTTAGAGGATGTTACTGACACTGGAATATATATTCAATCTAAAATTACTAACGAGCTATTAGGCAGTATTTTTGCAGTAAACTCTCCTTTACATGATGGTGCTGTTATTATTCATGGAGAATCAATAGTTGCAGCTGGCTGCACTTTACCATTAACTGCATCCACGCTATCTGAGGGATTTGGCATGAGACACAGGGCAGCCGTAGGTATCACTGAAAGCACAGATGCAGTTGTTCTAGTTGTATCAGAACAAAGAGGCATGGTTTCCCTTGTTTCAGATGGAAAAGTTTTTCCATCTACTGAAAAAAAAGCCTTATTAAAACAACTGTATTATCTCTTTGATATTACTCTCGATGAATTTTCTGAAATTAAAACTAATGGAGTTAAAAATGGAATCTAAATTTCCTGAAAATTTTTACAGTAATTTAATTGCTATTGCAAAAATTATTTTTTCGAGAACTTATATTGAATTAAAAAAATCACCCGGCTTATTATTATTGTCACTAATAATAAGTTCTGCGCTATGGATTTTTGTTACTGATACCGAAAATCCTCAAATTACTGACACATTTCCAGTTTCTATAGTCGTACAACCAGTGAATGTTGGATCAGAATTAGCAGTTGCTAATACGATTGATAAAATTAACATTAGAGTTTCTGCTCCTCAAAATAAATGGGAAAATTTACAGTCTAATAATTTTTATGCTTTTGTTGATTTGAATGGACTTGGCGCAAGGCAACAAAATGTTGCTGTTAGAATCGATGTAAATGGAATTAGGGGAGTAAAAATCATAGAAGTTATACCTTCAAAAGTAAATATTAACTTGGAAAATTTAGTTGAAAAACAAGTTAGTATAGATTTTCGTGCTATAGGATCTCCTCCTTTAGGCTATAAATTAGGTAAAATTACTCCAAAGTCTAACATTACTGATATTAGCGGTCCAGAATCATTGATTCAATTAGTGAAATCAGTCATTGCTGATATTAATGTCACTGGATTGACTGTCAGCCTTGAACAATCATATAATTTAACACCAAGAGGAACGGGCGGTGGTGAAATTCAGGGCGTAACAGTCAATCCAGAGTCTGTTTTTTTTGACATTGAAGTGAATCAAACTAATTATACAAAAACAATACCAGTAGAAATTTCATTAACTGGAGAGCCAAAATATGGATATAAAATATCTGGAATAGAAGTAAGCCCTGCGTTTGTAAAATTAAATGGATCCATTAACGAACTTCAAAATGTTAATTCAATTTTGTTAAAACCCATTAATATTAACAGCCAAGCAATTTCATTTTCTGATAAAATTGATTTACCAATATCACCTTATTATTCAATTATAAACGATAATTATGTTAAGGTTACTCTAACTATTGTTCCTATTTTTGGCTCTGTAAGAACTACAGTAATTCCTGAATTTATTAACAAAAAAAACCGAAAAGTTAAATTCAATGATGATTTTGATTTTATCTCATTGAATTTAAGAGGCGCCTTAGATGATATCAACAATTTGAAATTTAATGAGATAAAAATTCCAATAGACATTAGCGAATTTGAACTGGGAAAACACACAGTTAGACCTAATATAAAACTCCCAGAAACTTTTTCATTAATTTCTAGTATTCCCATGGAATTTGATATTAATATTTATGAGTAAGTTAAAAAAACAAAGGTAATATTATTGAACAATGATCATGATCCACAAAAAATTCCTTTAGTTGCATTGGTTGGAAGATCTAATGTTGGTAAGTCTGCTTTATATAATAGGTTAATAAATAAGAATAAATCTATAGTTGAAGATATTGCTGGTACTACAAGAGATCTTTTAGAACAAGAGATTAAAATAAATGATAAATCAGTTAATTTATTGGATACTGGAGGATGGTTGAAAATTGGTGATGATTTTTTTCAAGAATCAATTAGAGAATCTCTTTTTACAGTTTTTCAAGAAGCAGATGTGATTATTTTTGTAGTTGATGGCTCTATGTCACCAACAAATTTAGATTATGAACTAGTGGACATTATAAGGAAACATTGCAATCTTGATCGAGTAATTTTAGCTGGTAATAAAAATGATAAAAAACAATCTAATTATGTATTTAATGAATATTCAAAATTTGGATTTGTTAACGAAGTTACTGTTTCTGCATATCACGCAATTAATATACATAAATTAATTGATTTAATTGATGATATTATTCCCGATAATAATTCTGTGAATACTCAAATAAATGAAGTAAACATGATTGATCTTGCAATAGTTGGAAGGCCAAATGTAGGAAAATCATCTTTAGTAAATTCAATGTTAGGCTTTGAAAGGGTAATTGTCTCTGATATTGCTGGAACTACAAGAGATGCAATTGATACAGAGTTTAATTATGAAAAAAATATTTTTAATTTAATTGATACAGCAGGAATAAGAAGAAGAGGAAAAATTGAGAAAGGCATTGAATGGAAATCTGCATTACAAGCCAGAACTGCAATTTCAAGAAGTGACGTAGTTATATTACTTCTTGATTTAAATGATCCATTTGTTTCTCAAGATAGCCATGTAGCAAGTTATGCTCTAGAGAAAAATAAAGGTTTAATCTTAGCGATAAGTAAATGTGATGTTGCTTCAGACAGCATAGATTTACAAAATGTAATTCGTATTATTATAAATAAATACAGATTTGTTCCTTGGGCACCTATTATTCAAACATCAGCAGTAGAGCATAAGGGTAGAAAAGAATTACTTGATGCAGCTATAGAGATTACCAGACAAAGATCTATAAGGATCGAAACTTCTGAATTAAATAGTTTTATTACAGAAGCTGTTAATAAAAATCCACCAGGACTGGTGCGTAATAGAAGATTAAAAATATATTACGTAACTCAAGCTGAAATTAATCCTCCAAATTTTGTTTTTTTTGTGAATAATTCTGAAAATATGCATTTTTCCTATAAAAGATATTTAGAAAATGAATTAAGGAAGAAATACGTATTTTATGGCACATCAATAATTATGACAATTAAAGATAAAGCATTACAAGAAGAACTTAATAAGAATGAATTTGAATTATTAGAAACTGATTAATTATGGATTATATATTTATTTTTCAATTAGTTTTATCGTCTATTTTTTTCTATTTAGTTGGATCTATTCAGTTTGGTATTATAATTAGTCAGTTATTTCGAAAGATAGATATAAGAAATTATGGATCTGGAAAAACTGGGACAACTAATATTCTTAGAACCTTAGGGATTATCCCTGCAATGTTAGTAATTTTTTTGGATATCTTCAAAGGTGCATCTCCAGTTCTAATAGGTAGTATTTTTTTTGATGATCAATCAATAATAGCAATCAATGCAACGTTTGTAGTAATAGGCCACTGTTGGCCAATCTTTGCATCATTTAGAGGAGGAAGAGGAGTAGCCTCTGCATTTGGGGGGTTTGTTTCTTTTATTCCAATCCCAGCAATTTTTATATTAATTATAGGCATTATAATTATAGCAAGCACTAAATATATTTCTCTTGCCTCAATTGTCACTGTTTTGCTATCTATGATATGTATAATTATTTTGATACATTTTGACTATACTAGTTCAGCGTTGCTATTATTTGCTATCCCAACAGGTTTATTAATTGAATTCAATCACATTGATAATATTAAGAGACTAATAAATGGATCAGAATCTAAACTTGGGCAAAAAATAAATATAGAGAACGAATAAATATGATGAAAAATATCAATAAAGTTGTAATTGTTGGAAACACTGGTTGGGGCACAACATTGGCAAATCAATTTGCTAGTGCTGTAGATGAAGTGGTAATTTTAACAAGATCATTAAATGATTCAAATGAAATTAATCTAATGAATCAAAATAAAAGTTATTTACCAGGAATTAAGCTCCAAAAGAACATAACTGCAAATCATGATTGGTCTATTATTAATCAAGATAACTTATTAGTTTTTGCTGTTCCTTCTTCATCTTTAAAAAAAACTACAATGATAATTAATGACCTTGGAGTAAAAAAATTAAATGTTCTAAGTGCTACTAAAGGATTAGATCAAGAAACTGGATTGCGCATGTCAGAAATTTTAGATAACCATTTAAATATCAACAATCTTGCTGTTATTTCTGGTCCTAATTTATCTGCTGAAATAAACAAAGGATTGCCAAGTGCCACTGTCGTTGCTTCAAAGTCCATTGATTTTGCCACAAGTATCCAGAATTCCTTGCATTCGGAGTTATTTCGAGTCTATATGTCTAATGATATTATTGGCGTTGAATTAGGAGGAGCTTTAAAGAATGTTATTGCCATTGCCGCTGGTATTGTAGATGCATTTCATTATGGAGAAAATGCAAAAAGTGGAATTGTTACTAGGGGCTTAGCTGAAATATCAAAATTAACAATCGCTGCAGGAGGAAATCCGCTTACTCTTCAAGGACTTTCTGGCATAGGTGATTTGATAGCTACTTCTTTTAGTCAATATTCTAGAAATAGAATGTTCGGTGAATTAATAGGGCAAGGAATGTTAATTTCTCAAGCTTTAGATGAGATTAATGGTGTTTCAGAAGGATTTGCAACTTTACCATCTGCGATTATTTTAGCTAAGAAATTTAACGTAGATGTTCCAATTTTTAATGCGTTATCACTAATAGTTAATGATAACATTGCTCCTTCTAAAGCAATTGAATCATTATTATCAAGAGATCCAAGAAAATAGGTTTTGTTTAGTAGGATAATAACATGATTTTAAAAATTCCAGATAATTATATACAGCAAGGATCATTAGTTGCCTTAAGAGCTAAGTCTTTTGATGATTTATACAATGATTATAGATGGAGAAAAGATGTTGAATTGGCAAAATATGATGCAACTAGGCCTTTAAATATTAGTTTTGAAAATTTTGTGAAGAGATTTAATGACGAATTTTCTGTTGATACGAATGAAAGACAAATTTTTTCTATTGAATCAATAATGAATAAAAAGCATATTGGAAATATAATGTATTATAGCTTTGATACTAAAAAAAAGAACGTAGAAATGGGTATAACAATTGGAGAGAGATCTTATTGGAATCAAGGATACGGCACTGAATCAGTGTTGCTATTTTTAGAGTTTTTATTCTCTTTTAAAAATATTAAATCTGTATATTTGCATACACTTGAATGGAACGATCGAGCCAGGCTATCTTTTCTCAAATCTGGATTTCAAGAAATTAAAAGAATAAGAAGATTAGGTTATACATTTATCAAGATGGAAATACAAAAAAACTAATTAACTCCTGCATCCAAGCCATCTAATAAAGAATTGGGCACTAACTCTGCTAGTTCATCTATTGTCCATAGGTCTGGTTTATTAATAGAACGAAAAGGTAAAATATCATGGGCTATAGATACTTTTTTTCCTGCACTATAAAATACTTTTCCATTGATATTCCAGGCTTGTTCTGAACATAAATATGCAACAAGTGGTGCTATTTGATTTGGATTGTAATTACTTTGAAAGCTTGCTTTATTGTAGTCGATTTTTTTTTCTTTGATATTTTTAGGCACAGATTCAGTCATGCGCGTTATTGCTGTTGGTGCAATTGCATTCGCTGTTATTCCAATTTTTCCTAAATCAATTGCTAGACATCTTGTCATGCCAGCGATACCAGCTTTTGCAGCCCCATAATTTGCTTGTCCTGCATTTCCATTAAGTCCAGCGCTAGATGTAAATCCAATTAATCTTCCAAAGTTTTGTTTCTTCATTGTTATCGAAGCATGTTTAACTAAATTAAAGTATGATGTTAAGTGTACTTTAATGACATTATTCCATTCATCAGCAGTCATATTAAATATCATTTTATCCTGCAGTATTCCAGCTGCATGAATTACTCCATCTAAAGTTTGAAATTGTTCTGTTGCAGAGTTAATTAAGTTATTTGCACCTTCCCATTGAGTTATATCATCTTTGGATATTATGGCATTATAGTTATTTGCAATTAATTCATCGGCAAATTGTTTCAATAATGAAGAATTTTCTTTCGTTCCATCTAATTGCACTCCTGGATCATTAAGTATTAAGTTTGCTCCATGACTTGCGAGTTCTTTAGCTATTTCTTTACCTATACCTCCAGCTGCACCTGTAATAATAAAAGTTTTATTTTTGAGCGGCATGCTATTTAAGGGTTTAGCAGCAGAGTCTCTGCCTGGAATAGTTATATCTACTGCAGGCGGAACAGGGTTTCTTTTTTTTCTAAGTAAAACATAATTTATTCCATCATCTAAATTTTCTAAGCTCCAACGACTTTCACTTGAATATATGGTGTGTTCTGGAGTAGGGTGAAAAGGAATTGACACTCTTCCTCCTTGCACATAAAAAATTTTACCAGTAATTTTTTTTGCACTCTCTGATGCCAGGTAACCTATCATTGGAGCTACTTGTTCAGGAGCTTTCATTCCTGCAAAAATACTAGTTTTTTTATTTGATTTACCTTGTCCATCTACTCCTTCAGTCATTCTTGTTTCTGCAACTGGAGAAATTGCATTGACGGTAATATTGTATTTTTGCAGGTCTCTAGCAGTAACCCTAGTAAGCCCAGCAATACCTGCTTTTGCTGCTCCGTAGTTAACTTGACCAATATTTCCTAATAAACCTGAATTTGATGTGAAGTTAATAATGCTACCTGAATTATTTTTTTTCATTATTTTTGAAGCTTGGCTTATGGTATTGAAATGTCCATAAAGATGAACTTTTAGCACTGCATCCCATTCTTCTTGAGTCATATTGAAAATCATTCTATCTCTTAAAATACCTGCACAATTGACAAGTATGTCGATTGTTCCCCATTCATTAATAGCTTGATTTATTAGATTCCCTGCTGAGTCATAATCAGCAACGCTATCAAAATTTGCAATTGCAATACCCCCTTGTTTAATAATTTCATTGGCAGTTTGTTGGGCTGGACCAGCATCTTCGCCACTTCCATCTTGAGCTGAACCTGGATCATTGACAACAATTTTTGCTCCTTGTGAAGCTAAGAACATAGCTATTCCCTTGCCTATTCCTCTTCCAGAACCAGTAATAATTGCAACTTTATTTTCTAAATGCATTTCTACTCCAAGTTTATTTTTGATTTTTTGATTTTAATATTTTGCCATAACTTATTTAGTTCTGCGTCACTAGGAATTATACAGAAATCTTTATAATTTGTAAGTGATCCTTTTGTTAAATCAACTGGCCATGTGTGACCTAGTTTAATTTCTTCAATAAGCATTTCATAATTATGAATTTTTGTTGGAAAATAAGTTGCAACTTTTCCAACATCTTTCTCTTCATGTGTGTCCGCTGAAGCAGTATAAAACATACCAAGCTCTTCAGCTAAATCTAATGAAAATTGATTATTTTCTCTATCTGTTCTACCGTTTAATACATCCATTGAGTAGCTAGCACTGAATAGTTTAACAATCTTGGCCCTTTGTAATGCTAAAATATTTTCGTTATCATTATCCCATTCACTGGTTTGCAGGACTACAGGATGAGGTTTCCACCTTCTATATGGATGCTGAGCAATCCAAGCACCATTACTAGTAATAATTTCATGTTCTAATGATAAGTAATTATGAAATTGATTTTTAAATTTTTTTAAACCAAATACTAATACGTGCCCATCTTCTACATTGATTTCTATTCCAGCGAAAACAAGAAAATTATGTTTTTTACTTAAAGTCTTAGCTTCTTCAAAACCAAAATCATGATCGTGTTCTGTAAAAACAATACCATCGAGCCCTCTTTCCTTAGATAATTGAATGGTTTCATCTGGAGATAAGCTTGAATCCCATGAATGCAAAGAAGTGTGATTATGAAGATCTATTAACATTTTTTTCCAATCAATTATCAGAAGTTAAAATTATAGTTCCAGTAGAAGCTAAAGGTCCTCCAGTGCCATTAACAATTGCTGATTTTGCAGTAGTTTGTCTTCCAGGTAGTCCTTCTGTTTTGCCAGATAGTTGTCTTTGTGCTTCGATTAATAGAAGTATCCCATACATCCCTGAATGCGAATAAGATAATCCTCCTCCGTTTGTATTAATAGGGAATTTTCCACCTGGACTGGCATTATTATTGTTCCATAAGCTTGTTCCCTCACCTCTTGGAGCAAGCCCAAGCATCTCGGCAGTAACTCCAGCAGTATACGTAAATGAATCATAAAGCATTGCCATTTCCATGTCTTGTGGACCCATGCCAGCTATCTCATAGGCAATTTTTGATGATTCAGAAGCTGATGTCATTGTCATGTCTTTCATTTGAGACATATTTATATGACTTATTGCTTCACCAGATCCTTCTATCCAAACAGGTGTGTTTTTAAAATCGTTAGCTTTATCTTTTGAAGCTATAACTACTGCACCACCATGATCTGTTACTAAACAGCAATCTAATAGATTTAATGGCCATGCAATTGGCCTGGAATTCAACACTGTTTCTATGTCAATTGGTCCTCCAAATGGGTTAGTTTCTTTCGAATGCATTACTGCTTGAGGATTTAAAGTTGCCCATTCTCTTGCCACAACTGCAATTTGAGCAAAGGCGTCTTTTGTCACATTAAATTCATGCATGTATCTGTTCATTGCATGTGCATAGTAAGCTGGTGCTCCCCAAAGTCCGTATATTTGTTCAAACTGCATACTTGGATCCCATGGATCGTAACTAAACCCACCTCCAGTTCCTTTATTACCTCTTTTTCTTATTGAATGACCAACTTCTCCGTGAGAAATTACTGCAACATCAATCATTCCAGCATTAATAGCAGCAACTGCGTGATTGACAAAGAATATAAAACCTGCACCACCTACGTATGTATTATCAACATATTTAGGTTTAATTCCTAGATATTCAGCCATTGCGATAGTAGGAAATCTTCCTGCTCCTCCAGTAATAAAAAGTCCTTCTATATCATCAATAGAAATGCCAGCATTTTTCGTAGCGTTAAGTATTGCTTCAGTATGAAGAGTCAATGATGTTTTTTCTGTATCAAAGCCAAATGTATCAGATTCACCGACTCCAACAATTGCTGCGGCACGCCTTAATTTATTTTTATTCATTAGTTACAATCTCCCAATAGGGAACATATATCTGTTCTGTAGCTTTTTCAAATTTAACTTGAACACTAGAACCAATTTTAATTGATTCTGGCTTTGAAGCGTCAACATTGATTAAAACACTTAACATTCTGACATTTTCTGTCGTATCTATAAAGGCTGTTACGAAAGGAATTTTTTCTTTCCATCCATCTATAGCAACGTGTTGTATTGCAAAAGTATAAAGGTGGCCTTTGCCTGTAGATTCTTTCCATGATAAATCTTTACTGTGACAACCAGTAAAAGGACAAATTATTCTTGGATAAAAAAAAGATTTTTGACAATCATTACAAAAAGGCAGAATTAGTTTATTATTTTTTGTACCTTCCCAAAATTCTTTCGCTGTTAAAATATCAGGATCTGGTATAGGCCTAGAATATAATTTGTTAGTTTTTTTTGGATTACTCATAAATTTTTCATTTATCTTATATATATAGAACTATTTATAGAAGTATAATCAATTATTGTATAAGAAGCTATCGAATGCTAAATTCGTAACATATAATTTCTACCTAATTGATTGGAATTCATATGATTGTTGAAGAGTATTTTAGAGTATTTTTGTTACTCATTTTATCTATATTATTTCCATTACTCCCTTTAAGTGGTTCTTATCTTTTTTCTAAAATTAATTACAGGCCATTTAATTCTAATGATGTCAAATCTGCAATATATGAATGTGGAGTTGAATCAGAGGATATTACTTGGCGACAATTTAATGCAAAATATTTTCTATATGCTCTTGGATTTGTAATTTTTGATGTTGAAGTCATTTTTCTGTTTCCTTGGGCTGTAATTCATTCTGAGCAGTCTTATGATATTTTTCTTAAGGTTGCAATTTTTGTAGGAGTTCTTGCGTTTGGATTGCTCTACGCTTGGAAGTGGCGTGCGTTGGAGTGGCAATAATGGTATTAACAAATTTACAAGTTCCCGGAAAAGAATTATCAGAAATAATTACAGAATTTTCTTCTGATAGTGTGTTAGATTTTTCTGAAGATTGGGTTCAAATAGACAAAAGTAATTTACTCAAAATTCTTAATTTTATGCATACAAATTCAAACATAGATGCTGCTCAGCTATGTAATTTAACAGCGGTTGACATGCTTGATTATTTTGAGGTTCATTATCATTTACAATCGTTAGATTTAAAAAAATTATATTCTTTGAAAGTTATAATCGATCGAGACACTTCTTCATTGCCTAGTATTTGTGATATTTATTTAGGAGCTAATTTACAGGAAAGAGAAATTTTTGATCTATTTGGAATAACGTTTACTAATCATCCAGATTTGAGAAGAATTTTTTTATGGGAAGGTTTTGCTGGACATCCCTTACGAAAAGATTTTCTTCAAATGGAAAATGTTACTCCAGGCCTTCCAAGTTTTCCATTTGAAGAAGAAGGAAAGCAAAATAGATAATGACTGTTCAAGAAAACTATGAATTAAATATAGGACCACAACATCCATCTACTCATGGAGTTTTTAGAATTAAAGTCTCTATGAATGGCGAGACCATTGAAGACTTAGATATGATTGTTGGTTATTTGCACAGATCAATGGAAAAGCTTTCTGAGGAAAGAACATACACTCAAAATATCCCTTTTACTGATAGAGCTGACTATTTAGCTGCTATGTCTAATAATTTAGGTTATTGTTTAGCAATTGAAAAATTGGCCAATGTTATTCCGCCTCAAAGAGCTACCGTTCTAAGAGTAATTTTTGCAGAACTCCAGAGGATTGCTAGCCATGCCATGGCTAATGGTACGCTTGTTTCAGATGCTGGTGCTTGGCAAACACCTCTTTTATATATGTTCAGAGAAAGAGAAAAAATATTAGATTTATTTGAAATGACATGCGGAGCAAGGCTAACTACTAATTATATGAGAATTGGAGGAGTTGCCTTTGAACCTCCGGCTGAATTTTATCCATTATTAAATGATTTACTTGGTGAACTTCCGGATAAAATTGATGAGTATATGGATTTATTAAGCACAAATGAAATATTTATTGCTAGAACAAAGAATGTTGGCATTATTAATCCAAAAGATGCAATAAATGCATCTTTAAGTGGACCTGCTCTCCGAGGTAGTGGCGTACCATGGGATTTGAGAAAAGCAGATCCATATTGTGATTATGATAATTATGACTTTGATGTTCCTTTAGGATTAATTGGAGATTCTTATGATAGGTTTATGGTAAGAATGTTTGAGGTAAAGGAGTCTGTTAAAATTATTAAACAAGCATTAAATAATTTACCCTTAGGCATGCATAAAACTCAAATACCTCTTGCATTAAGACCCGAGCCAGGGCAATTATATTTTAGAACTGAAGGACCTCGGGGAGAATTAGGTTATTTTGTAGTTTCCGATGGAGGACCTGCTCCTTATCGATTGCACATTAGGCCTCCTTCATTAATAAATCTTTCTTTGTTGAAGCAGTTGGCAATTGGAAGTTCGCTTCCAGATGCAATAGTTACCCTTGGCTCTATAGACATAGTTGTTGGAGAAATTGATCGATGAGTTTAATTTTTTCGTTTATTCCGTATATTAAAAGATTGATTGTTTTAATTTTGATATTATTTGGACTTGCTGTAGGCTTTATCTTAAGTAAAGCATTGTTTGATTTATCTATTTATTCAAATGCTGTTTTTGATTTTATGATTGATAAATCAAGTTACAATGTTGCATATTTTTCATCTTCCTTAATAGGTGCCTTGGGCATTATATCTTTTATTGGATTAGTTCTATTAGTTGGCTCCTGGGTTGAAAGAAGAATGATTGCAAAATTTCAAATAAGGGTTGGACCCAATCGAGTAGGTATTTTTGGTTTATTGCAACCAATTGCTGATGCAATTAAACTTATGCAGAAAGAAGTTTTAGTGCCGGCGGTTGCAGATAAGTTGCTTTTTTTTATCGCTCCAGTAGCAATATTTATTCCAGCTATTCTTGCATGGGCTCCGATTCCATGGGGACCAAATATGACTTACTTAAATATTAACATTGGTATATTATATATTTTTGCTGTAAGTTCATTGACTGTACCTATTATATTTTTTGCTGGATGGTCGTCCATGAATCATTATGCATTATTAGGCAGCATGAGAACTGTTGCAATGATGGTTTCATATGAAATACCCATTTCTCTTTCTTTGTTAAGCGTAGTTATTATAACTGGAACTTTGAATCTCACTGAAATTGTTTTGTGGCAATCAAGTAATTCTATTTGGCTAGGATTGTTAATTCCATTTTCATTATTTACATTTTTCTTTTCTTCTACTGCAGAAATTAATAGGACCCCAAATGATATAGCAGAAGCAGAATCTGAAATTGTTGCTGGTTATCATATTGAATATTCTGGTATGAAAGCTGGGTTATTCATGGCAGTAGAGTTGGGTAACGCAGTTCTTTTAGGTGCATTAGTAACTAGTTTATTTTTGAACGGATGGTTTTTATTTGGATTAGAAAATTATATACCGCCATATATTATTTTTATTGCAAAAACAGTTGCAATTTATATCGTATTAATATGGCTTAGGGCAACTTTACCACGTTTTAGATTGGATCAATTGATGAATTTTGCCTGGAAAATGTTAATACCTGTTTCAATAATTAATTTTTTTATGATTGCTATTGAAACAACTATCATAACGAATTTAGATTCGTCTAAATATATAATATATCTGTTTGCAATTATTAACATAGCTGTTTTTGTAGGATTAATTATTTTATGGAGTAAAATTTTTAAAATAGATAAGTTTTCGCCAGAAAAAATAGCGCCTATATTTGCTCAAAAAATTGGAGGCATTAAAGCAATGGAAGGAACTAAATCAGTTGATTGAATTTTCTACTTATAATGTTATATTTTTTAGTATTTCTTCATTTACTTTGATTTCAGCTATTTCTGTTGGCTTGGTAAATAGCCTAATGAGATCATTGTTTTTTTTAATTTTAACTTTCATTGGAGTTGCTGGCTTATTTATTTTACTTTCTGCTGATTTTATTGCAATTGCACAATTATTAATTTATGCTGGTTCAATTTCTATATTACTTCTTTTTGCGGTAATGCTTACTCCTGAATCATCAACAAATAATGGTAACTCTAAGTATTTTTTACCAGGTATTTTAATAGGAATAATATTTACGTATTTAATGGTGGCCCTTGTAACAATTTTTCAATTTAATCAACTTTCTGGAATTCATCTGAAGAAGCTTGATTTTGATAATACGATTGCATCAATTGGTGAATTATTGTTAGGTAAATATATTATTGCTTTTGAACTAGCATCAATACTTCTTTTGTTTGCGCTTATTGGAGCAATTTCTATAGTCCGATCAAATGAGTCAGATTTTTTGATATCTTTAAATAATAAGGACAAAAAATGATAGAACTAGAATATTACTTGATTGTTTCAATTCTTCTTTTTGGAATAGGCCTTTTTGTCTGTATAGGTAAAAAGAATATAATATCAATTGTAATGGGAATTGAACTTTTACTTAATGCAGTAAATTTAGCTGCAATTTCTTTTTCCCGGTATGGAAGTGAATTTGAAAGTCAATCTGATGCTCTTTCAGGACATATATTCGTGATTTTTATTTTGACTGTTGCTGCTGCAGAAGCGGCAATTGCATTAGCTTTGTGCGTGTTGGTTTATCGTCATCTTAAAACTATTAATGTTAGTGATGTTAGTGAATTAGGATAAATTATGTGGAAAGAGTCCTTTCTTGTTAAAAATGGCTACGAAGCCTGTATTTGGAAAGAATTATTAAATCAGGAAGCAATTTCTGTAAGAGTAGTTCCTCCATTAGAAATAAATTCTATGTTAAACCATTGTTCAATTTGGGTGCCTGATAGTAAAACGCATCTTATTAAAGAAATAAGAAATAAAATTTAGGAAAATTAATGTTTGAAATCAATGAACTATTAA
Organism: Chloroflexota bacterium; assembly: GCA_003228125.1. Lineage (GTDB taxonomy): Bacteria > Chloroflexota > Dehalococcoidia > UBA2979 > UBA2979. Next base: position 15,615 of record QGNP01000014.1, read on the forward strand.
TATGGATGATTCAATTTTCTCCTTTCATTAGTTGCATTTTAATAATGTGTTTTTTTTATAAAAATAATTTAATATCTTCAAGCATTGCTATAATTGGCGGATTTTTATCATGGATTTTGTCATTATTATTATTAGTAGCATCTATCTCAAAAACTGGCGAGTCTTTTATCTTAAGTAACCATTTGTGGTTTTCAGTTTTTAACCTTGATTTGAATTTTGGAGTTATGTCTGATGGCTTAACTGCAATAATGATTTTTGTCGTAACAAGTGTGGCTTTGTTAGTGCAAATTTTTTCAAAAGGATATTTAAATGACGATCCTAGTATATCAAGATACTATGTATTTTTATCTTTATTTATTTTTAGTATGCTTGGAGCAGTTCTTGCTAGCAATTTATTGCAAATTTTTATCTTTTGGGAATTAATGGGACTGTGTTCTTTTTTACTTATTGGATTTTGGTTTGAAAAACCTCAAGCAGTAATAGCAGCAAGAAAAGCTTTTCTTATAACAAGATTAGGCGACTTGGGTTTTATTTTTGCAATTGTATTAATTTGGAATCAAATTGGAACTTTAGATATATTATTAATTAATGAAAGTGCGTCTAAATTTGAATCTTTTTCTTTACTATTAATTACTATTGGATTGTTATGCGGAGCAATGGGTAAATCTGCACAGTTTCCGCTACATGTATGGCTGCCAGATGCAATGGAAGGCCCTACGCCTGTATCAGCACTAATTCATGCAGCAACAATGGTAGCGGCAGGAGTTTTTTTAATTGCTAGATTCTTTCCTTTGTTTGAATTAGTTCATGAAATTCAAGTTGTAATGCTAACAATTGGATTAGTGACACTGCTCTTAACTGGATTATTAGGCATTGCATCTAATGATATTAAAAGAGTACTTGCTTATTCGACTATTTCACAACTTGGATATATGTTTGTTGCATTAGGCCTTGGTGCTTACGTCGCAGCAATTTTTCACTTAATAACACATGCTTTTTTTAAGGCCTTACTCTTCTTAGGATCTGGATCTATTAATCACAGTACTGGAACTTTTGATATGAGACATATGGGTGGTCTTAGAAAAACTATGCCTCTTACGTATATTACCTTTTTAATAGGGGCTTTATCTTTGTGTGGCATATTCCCTTTTGCTGGTTTTTGGAGCAAGGAAGTAATAGTTGGCATTGCTTATGAAAAAAATATTATTGTTTTTGTAGCACTATTAGCAGGAATATTTATGACCTCTTTATATGTATTTAGAACTCTTATTTTAACTTTTTTTGGTGAATTTAAGCCATCAAAATTTTTTATTGAACAAAAAAAACACTTACACGAATCTTCAAATATAATGGTCATTCCACTTATTATCTTAGCTGTTCCAGCATTTTTAGTAGGCTTTATTGATTTTTATGATGGCTTTGAACAAATGCTTATTCATGCAAATCCTTATCTTCTGCATCAACATGTTGAACACCATTTTCATTGGTTTATTCCAATAATTTCAACTGGTTTAATTCTTGGAGGAGCCCTAGTTGCTTATCAATTATTTTATAAAAATAGTTTTTCTTCAGCTAGGCAATATATAAATAATTCTTTTTTAATTAAAATACTAAATGAAAGATATTATATTGATTACCTGTACGAACAATTTTTTGTTTCGAAAGTTCTTATAAGCTACATAGGTGCTAAATTAGTTTTCTTTGATAAAGAGATCATTGATAATTTTGTTAATTCTGTAGGAAAATCTTCTATGAATGTAGGGCAAATATTTATTAAATCAGTTAATGGACAAATGCAATTTTATTCATTAATAATGATTAGCGGGTTGATACTATCTCAAATTTTTCTTTTAATTGTTAGTTTTTATGTAGCAGGTTCTTAATATGACATTACTTTTGTTATTATTACCATTTATTGCAGCTTTTTTTATAATGATTATCCCTAGAGAAGATAAATATCCGCCTAAATATATAGCTTTATTTTTTACAATTATAAGTTTTTGCTTATCTATTTTTGTTGCAATCACTTATGACTTTCAAAATGGTGCTTATCCAGGATACCAACATATCTCTTGGCTTGAAGGCGTATTTCCCTTTTCTCTTAGCTTGTCGGTTGGCATGGATGGTTTGTCTATGTCATTAGTTCTTTTGACTAATTTATTAACCATTACTTCCGTATTAATATCTTTTTATATAAAGGATAAACAAAGATTGTATTTTTTTTGGTTAATGTTGCTTCAAGGATCAATAATTGGTGTGTTTGTCTCATTGAATCTTATTCAGTTTTTTATTTTTTGGGAATTAGAGCTTTTGCCCATGTTTATGTTGATTTCATTTTGGGGTAGTGGTAATCGAGAATATAGTGCAATGAAATTTATTTTATACACTCTTTTAGCATCTGCATTGATTTTGATAGGAATAATTATTATTGGTTATGAAGCTAAAAGTTTTGATATGATTGTAATTAATAATCTTGAATATTTTGAACCAACAACTTTAATTATTTTTGCATTCTGGGCTTTATTAATTGGGTTTTTGATTAAATTACCGATCTTCCCTTTTCATACCTGGCTTCCTGATGCACATACAGATGCTCCAACTGCTGTATCAGTAATGTTGGCAGGTGTTTTATTAAAAATGGGTGGATATGGAATTTTAAGAATTATTGTACCTAATATGGGTAATTTACTTAATGATTATGGATTTATACTAGGTTTACTAGGTGCTTTTTCAATTATTTATGGAGCTATTTTAACTTTGAAACAAACAGATTTAAAAAGAGTTATAGCATTTTCTTCTATTTCACACATGGGATTTGTGCTTATTGGCATTGCTTCGAATTCACAGTTAGGTATAATCGGTGCTTCATTGCAATTAATTACGCATGGCCTGATTTCTGGACTTTTATTTGTTGGAGTAGGATTGGTGTACGAGAGAACTCACACCAGAGAGATTGCAAACATGGCCGGCTTGACACATAATTTTCCTCGTATTGGAGTTTTAATGTTCTTTGCTGGATTAGCCTCTTTAGGCTTACCTGGATTAGTTGGATTTGTGGCAGAGATCACTATTTTTATTGGTTCGTATGAGGCATTACCTATTCCTACAATTCTTGCTATTTCAGGTGTATTGTTAAGTGCCGGATATATTTTATGGACAATGCAACGGATATTTTTTGGTAAAAGAAAAAATGAATATGAATCAACTGATATTTCTGAGTGGTGGGAATTTTCTGCAGTTGTTATATTAATTGCTCCTATTGTTATTTTTGGGGTTTTTCCTAAACCAATGATTGAAATTATGGAATATAGTTTTAGTTTTTTAGTTAGAATTGGATAACGAAAATGAGTTTTAATTCTTTCTTGATAATTTCTCCAGTTGCTACTTTATTTGTTGGATCGATCTGTATTTTATTTTCTTCAATGTTTATTAATAGAAAACAATTTATTTTTTATACTGCAGTTGCTATCTTTGTTCTTTCAATTATGTTCTCTATTATTAATTTAAATATTAATCCAACAGGATTAAATTTTTCACAAACCTATTTGAATAATCCAATTGGTTCATTTCTTGAAATCTTTTTTTCTATTTCAGGATTAACTTGCATTGTTTTTTCTTACTATTCTTATGACTTAAGATCTAATCGGTTATTATTTGGTGATTATTCTGCTATTACTATGGCTGTTTTGGGTTCGGCAATGATTTTAGTTCATTCGATTGATTTAGTATTAATCTTTGTTGCGTTAGAAACCATTGCTATTTGTCAGTACATTTTAGTTTCTCTTCCAAGAACTAAAATTTCAGCAGAAGCGGGAATTAAATATTTGCTAAATGGGGCTATTGCCACTGCTATTTTTTCTTATGGATTGGTTTTTCTCTGGGGATCGACTGCCAGTACAAATATTATAGAAATTGGACAGTATATAAATTATATTGACAATGCTTCTATAGCTATCTATTTATTTAGTATTTTATTAATGACTATAGGCATTGGTTTTAAAATGGGATTAATTCCATTTCATGGGTGGATTCCTGATGTTTATTATGGAGGACCAACAAATGTTGTTGCTTTTTTATCTGTTGTTTCTAAGGGTACAGCTTTTAGTTTCTTTGCTATTTTTTCGTTTTTTATTGTAAATAAATCTACTGGGAGTTTATTTATATGGTGGTCTGGTTGGATTTCGTTAATTGCTATTGTTTCGATGACTTTGGGTAATATTGCAGCTGCTCAATCCTCTAATGTTAAAAAGCTCCTTGCTTTTTCATCAATTGCACATGCTGGTTATTTTAGCATTGGTCTAATTGCTATTATATTAGGAAATGAAAAAGGCATAGTTTCAATTTTACTTTATTTATTAGCCTATTCTTTTGCTAATTTTCTAGTTTTTTTTATTGCAATTGTGCATGAAGGTTATTCAAAAACTTTTGAAATAAGTTCTTTTAAAGGCTTATTTTATAAAAATAAATTTCTTGCTATCATTTTAACGATTGCATTATTATCATTGACCGGCATCCCACCCTTTATGGGATTTATTGGAAAATTTTATTTGTTTTTTATTGTTTATAATCCTGCATATTGGTGGACATCTGTTCTAGTTTTCTTTTCAGTAGTTAATACTATTTTTGCTGCTTATTATTATTTTAATTGGATCAAAATAATATTTTCTAATGATTCTCAAGAAACAGCGAGCAATCATTATCAAAAAATACCAATGTTTTATTATGGACTGTTTTCTTTGCTTTCTTTAGCCATTATTTTTCTTGGCATATATCCGCAACCAATTATTTCATATATTAGCGATGCAGTAGATCTTTTGAAAGATTTATTTATTTTATGATGAAAAAAAATATTAATGTTGTTATTCAAAATACAGTTCAATCTCCATTAAAAAAAGTAGAAATTTTTGAGTTATTAAATAAATTAATGACACATTTAAAAATTGATGGTATTTCAATTAATATTATTTTTACTTCTGATGAAGAATTGAAGTTACTTAACTTAAATTATAGAAATAAAGATCAGGTTACTGACATTTTAACTTTTCCGGTTGCTAATAATAATTTTATAAATCAAGATGTTAAAAGTGATGATGTAATTGCTGGTGATATTTATATTGCAGTAAATCATTCATTTGTCCGATCAAAAGATAAAAAAATTTCGCACGAATTAGAACTAAAACATCTTATTGTCCACGGTGTATTGCATTTATTAAACTACAGTCATGACAATGATGACGATCAATTATTAATTATTGAAGAAACTATTTTAGGTATCAACATTCATAATTAATCTCATTGTATATTGTATATTGTGTAGGGTGAAATAATTTGAAAGTAGTTTTTTTTAATGGCATCTTCAAATAATCAACAAGCTGTACTTTATAGAAAATGGCGTCCTCAAAAATTTGATGATCTTGTTGGGCAAAAGCCTATTGTTAAAACTTTACAAAACTCTATCTCAACAAATCAAATTTCTCATGCATATCTTTTTTCAGGACCACGTGGAACTGGAAAAACTACGGCCGGTAGAATTTTTGCAGCTACTGTTAATTGTAAAAATGAAAATAATGATTGCGTAGATTCTTTTTTTGATGGCAGTGCGATGTCTTTAATTGAATTAGATGCTGCTTCAAATCGAGGAATTGATGAAATTAGAAATTTAAAAGAGAATATTGCTTATATGGTCGGCACGAATCAATATAAGGTTTATCTAATCGACGAAGTGCATATGCTAACTGACGCAGCATTTAATGCTCTTTTAAAGACATTAGAAGAGCCTCCATCACATGTTATTTTTATATTAGCTACTACTGAACCTCATAAAATACCTGCTACTGTTCTTTCGAGATGCCAAAGATATGATTTTAAAAAAATCAATAATGCAGATGCCTCTCTAAGATTAATTGAAATTGCTAAGGCTGAATCAATTTTAATCACAGACGAAGCTATTGCTTTTATTGCTCGTTTATCTACTGGTTCATTGAGAGACTCTATTAATATGTTAGAGCAAGTTTCTATATTAATAGATGATGAAATTAATATAGAAAATATTATGCCTGCCTTAGGAGTACACATAGACAATCGATGCGTGCCTTTATTAGAAAATATGATAAAAAAGGATTTGAGTGCCTGCTTATCAATTATTTTAGAACTATATAATGATGGCATAGATTTTAAGTCATTTAAAAATCAAATTATTGAAACTCTTAGGTCAGCACTATATTCATGGAATGACAATGATCTTATTGAAGAATCATTTCTAAAAGATAATGATTTAGAAATATTAAAGATTGTTTGTAAAAATAACATTGATGAAATTACGATTTTGATGAAAAAAATATCATTAATAAATTTTTCTTTTGATAATTTTCATCCTTTTCCTCTTGAAATTCTTGTTGCAGATTTATGCTCTAATAATTTAAATAACATTAGTAACTCTATTCCATCAGAACCAACACCAGTATCTGAAGCACCATCAGAACCAACACCAGTATCTGAAGCACCATCAGAACCAACACCAGTATCTGAAGCACCATCAGAACCAACA
>QGNP01000015.1 GCA_003228125.1 Chloroflexota bacterium
ATGATATTGAATATATAAATTATAAGTTTCTTCAATTGCAGATCTTTGTTTTGCAATTTCTTTCATTTTATTTGAATCACTGATTATATTTGAGTCAGACAAAGACAAACTGAGTTCTTCATATTTATCTTTTATCTGGTTAAATATCTCATTCATATGCATTCCTAAATTTAAAAATAAATTCTACTGTTATAAGCTTGATAATTTTTCATATAAATTTTTAATGGGTATGGATACATCTTCTTTATTATCTAATAAAAATTTAATAGTAATAGATGAATCTTTTATTTCATTGTCACCAATAATGAATGATAATTTTGCATTTGCATTGTTCGCAGACCTTAGTTGACTTTTAATAGAGTTATTATAGTTGCCAGTTACAAATGAATATTTTTGCTTAACTAATATATCAATAATTCTAAAACAATAGGCTGATGCCTGTTCACTTAAAGGAATTATGTATATATCTAATTTATTATTGTTATTAATTTTTACTTTATTACTTAAATTCAGCGACCTTTCAATGCCACTAGCAAATCCTGCTCCCGGGATATCTTTTCCACCTAATAATTTAATTAAATTATTATAGCGACCACCTGCACCTATTGTAGACTGACTTGTTTCATTTTTTGGTTCAAATTCCCATACGGTATCAGTGTAGTAATCCAGTCCTCTAACAATTGATGGGTCTATCGAGTAGTTTATGTTTAATATTTTAAGTAGCTCTGTCACTTTATTAAAATGTATTTCTTCTTTTTTTGACAAATATGATAAAATACTAGGAGCATTTTTTAATATTTCTTGATCGTTTTTATTTTTGGAATCAAAGATTCTTAAAGCATTTGTATTAAATCTTTTTTTTGAATCTTCTGATAGATTATTTTTTTGTTTTGATAAAAATATTTTCAAATCTTTTTCAAATATTTTTCTTGTTTCAATTCCGCCAAGTGAATTTATTTTTAGAATATATCCTTCAATTTGTAAATTGTTAAAAATATAGTTTTGAAGAAAAATTAATTCAGTGTCAATTTCAGGTGAATTAACACCAATGCATTCTGCGCCAAATTGCCACAACTGTCTGTATCTGCCAGCCTGAGGTCTATCGTAGCGAAACATAGGACCAATATATGCAAGCCTGACAGGTTGAGCCAAGCTAGTCATGTTATGTTCGATGTATGCTCTGCAAACACTCGCTGTTCCTTCGGGCCTCAAGGCTAATTCAGTATTACCTTTATCTTTAAAAATATACATTTCTTTTGAAAGAATGTCTGATTCTTCTCCAATGGTTCGATTAAATATTTCAGCTTTTTCAACTATCGGAGTTGTAATAAAACCGTAATTCATTTTATCCATAGCTTCTTCTACTATGTTCCTCAGTAATCTCCATTCATGAGCTTCATTAGGAGTTATATCTTTCATTCCTCTTGGTGTCTTTAGTTCATTCATGTTTTTATTATATCTTACTGCCTGCTTATCTAAATAATTTTAATGCATTACTGTTAGAATAATATTAATAGATTGGATAAATTAAATGCCTAAAATTAATGAAGTAACAATAAAACCAGATGATTTAATCTCTGCTGCTAGCTTGCATCTTAATAAAAACGATATAAAAGAATTGAAAAGAACAATTTTATTTGCTACAAAAGCTCATAATGGTCAAAAAAGAATGTCTGGTGCAAATTATATTACTCATCCATTAGCAGTAGCACTATCTATTGCAGAATTACGAATGGATGTTCAAGCAATACAGGCTTCATTGCTCCACGACACTCTTGAAGATTGCGGGATTCAAGTAGAGCAATTAGTAGAAGAATTTGGAAAAGATGTTTGTCAAATGGTTCAAGGTGTTACTAAATTTGAAGAAATTCATTCTGAGCAAACAAAGCAAGATGTTAATTCTGAAACTATGAAAAAAATGTTTTTAGCTATGGCCGAAGATGTCAGAGTTGTAATAATTAAAATTGCTGACAGGCTTCATAATATGCAGACATTACAGTTCTTGCCTAAAAATCGACAGTTAGAAATTTCAAATGAAACTATGGAAATTTTTGCACCTCTTGCTGATAGATTAGGTATTTGGCAATATAAATGGCAACTAGAAGACTTAGCTTTTAGTTATTTAGAAGCAGATATATCTCGAAGAATTAATGCAATGATCTCTGTTTCTCTTTCTGAACGTGAAGACTATATTACAAAAATTATTGATTCTATTAAAAATGAATTCCAACATGAAAACATCGAAACTGAGATACATGGACGAGTCAAGCATGTTTATTCAATATATAAAAAAATGCAAAGATACACTAATGAAGGAAAAAGTATCAGTGAAATATACGATTTATTTGCAGTAAGGATAATTGTTAATAGTATTCCTGATTGCTATGCTGCTTTAGGAGTTGTTCATCAAGCATGGAGACCAATTCCAGGATCTTTTGATGATTATATTGCAAATAGTAAAGATTCTCTTTATCAGTCCATACATACAAATGTGATTGGACCTGATAATAAGCCTTTAGAAGTTCAAATTAAAACTAAAGAGATGCACCAAGTAGCTGAAATAGGTGTTGCTGCGCATTGGAAATACAAAGAAGAAGATTTAAAAAATATCGATCCTAAATTTGAACAAAGATTACTTTGGTTGAGAAATATTTTAGACAGACAAATGGAATCTACTGACACAGAAGATTTTATTGCCTCTATTAAAAATGATTTATTCAAAGATCAAATCTTTGTTTATACACCAAATAACGATATTAAAATGCTTCCAAAAGGATCTACTCCTGTAGATTTTGCCTTTTCGGTCCATACTCAATTAGGTTTTTATTGCTTTGGTGCAAAAGTTAATGGAGGAAAAGTTTCTTTAAAATACAAACTTGAAAACGGTGATATAGTTGAGATTATAAGATCAGATAATGAAAAAGGACCATCAAGATACTGGCTTAATGAATCTGAAGGATATTTAGGGTCCGATCATTCTAAGCAAAAAGTCAGACAATGGTTTCGTAAATTTGAGAAACAAGACAATATCGATAAAGGAAAAAGTTTTTTATTTTATGAACTTGATAGATTGAATATTGATAATTTACCAACAAATTTTGCAAAAATTATTGGCTATAACAAGCTTGACGATCTTTATGCTGGAATCGGATATGGCGATGTTTCTAATAAGAAAATTGTTCAAAAATTATTTGATTACAGTAAAGAATTTAAAATATTTTCTGGAGATAAAAAAACAAAATACTCTGCTACTGTTCAAATTAAATTAAATGTCAATGACCGAATAGGGATGTTGCAAGATTTAACAACTGTTATTTCATCTTCTGGGGTTAATATGGTTGAAGTTAAGACGAAAGAACATGATGATAAAACTACTGATGTTTTTATCGTGCTTAAAACAGATAGTAGTTTAGATTTTGCTAATTTGTTTTATAATCTCGATGCTATCAAAGATGTATTTAAAATAGAAAGAGTTAAGAATCAAAAGTAAATATATTTACTTTACATAAGGATTTAGTAATGCCAGTTAGTAAAAAAAGAAAAAATAAAAAACAACAAGATATTAATGTCCCTAAAACAGCAACTGAATTTGATGGTTTTATGGGTTGGCTTCAAAACAAGCAAAAATGGTTTTATATAACAGGAACCTTTGTTTTAATTTTAAGTCTAGGATCTGCTATATTATTTTCGTTTATTCCAGAACCTGTTCCAGTGTTGCCCGAAAAAACTGTTCTTGAAAGCGAGAGTAATAATGAAAAAGCAGAAAAAATTATTTCTGATAGCGCGGCTTCTGAAAAGAAAATAGATAACATTATAAGAAGGTATGACGTAGCACCTGAAATGATCATTGATATTAATAAAAAATATTCTGCTGTTATAGAAACTGTCAAAGGAAATATCGTTCTTGATTTGTTTGCTAAAGAATCTCCCTTATATGTAAATAACTTTGTATTTTTATCAAACAATAAATTTTATGATGGACTTACTTTTCATAGAGTAATTAAAGACTTTGTTGTTCAAGGTGGAGATCCTACTGGAACTGGAGAGGGAGGACCCGGGTATAAAATGACTAGAGAATTAAATGATATACCATTAGATGCTGGTATTATTGCTTATGCTCAATCAAGTGCCGGAGTGCATGGCTCACAATTTTTTATAGCTTTGTCAAATGTTCAACGTTTAAAGCAATCAGGTTTTTCTGCTTTTGGAAAAATTATTGAAGGCACTGATGTATTGCAGAGTATTAGACTGAGAGATCCTAATAATCAACCAAGAAGTGCTCCTGCAGATAGAATTATCACTATATCAATTATTGAAAAATAATTTATTTCCGCCAATTAATATCTGCTTTTTTTTCTAGAAATGCCATTATTGTTATTGATGGGAAAGTAAAGCCGAAGGCAATTATTGATTCTATGAAATAACCAGCTATAAGTAATAACAATCCTAAAGTTATAGCAAAAGACATTCCTATTACAGAAATTATTCTTGCTACTAAAACATATACTGGAATATTAGTCATATTATTATTCTTTTTAAATGGTCGGGGCTAGAGGATTCGAACCTCTGGCCTTCCGGTCCCAAACCGGACACTCTACCAAGCTGAGCTAAGCCCCGTACTATAAGTTCGATGCCCTTAAGCGAGCAGTAACTTAATAGGAATTAAGTATATTTATCATATAAGATTTTGTTATTAAGTTCAAAAGAATTATTTGATCCTTTGATAAAATCATTAAATAGACTAAATTACTGCAGACCCAATAATTTCATTAATGTCATTAATAGTATTTGTTTCGCACCATTCTGTAATACCATTGATGATCTTCCATGGTGCATCTGGGTCAATGTATGTTGCTGTGCCAATTTGGACAGCAGATGCACCAGCCATCATCGCTTCAATAGCATCTTCTGCGCTCATTATGCCCCCTGATGCTATAATTGGTATTGTAGCAACTTTACTTGCAATGTAGACATTCCTTATTGTCATTGATTTTACTGCTGGCCCAGAAAGACCGCCAAATTTAGCTCCTAAAATTGGTTTTCTTTTATTTATATCTATTGCCATTGCTGGATAAGTATTACTAACAGTGATTGCATCTGCTCCATGTTCTTGGACTGCCTTTACAATTTCTTGCAAGTTAGAAACAATTGGAGATAATTTTACTATACATGGCTTATCTGTGTTTTTTTTGACTGACTTCATTACTTTTATTGCTTCATGTGGATCTTGCCCAAATTCCATTCCTCCAACTTCTACATTCGGGCAAGATATATTAATTTCAAGTGCATCAATGGATGAAATGTCATCAAATTTTAAAGCTAATTCACCATATTCTTGGATGTTGTTACCCATGATATTTACTATTGATGGAACATTCCATTTATTCCATATAGGTAATATATCTTTTATAAAAGCATTGACTCCAATATTTTGAAAGCCAATTGAATTAATTAATCCAGATGAAGTTTCGATAATTCTAGGTGAATTATTTCCAAACCTAGGATTGATTGTAGTTCCTTTTGAAATGATTCCACCAAGAAGTTCAATATTATTAATTTTAGACATTTCAAGGGCATTTGAAAAAGTTCCTGATGCCACTAATACTGGATTTGGAAGAATAAGATCGTATTTACTATTTGATGTTAGTTCTACTGATAAATTAACCATATATATTAATCTCGAGATAAATGTAATTAAAATATTATAATAAATATTTTATCGATGAATAAGAAATTAAAAATATAAATTCTTAATTTTCAAAGTTGCTTGTTTTGTCAGTAACTACTGGAACAGGCGGTGAAGGGTAACCTATGTCTGTTTTTCTTAGTGTATTTGTTTTTTCCCACATAATACTTTCTGAAGAATTAGAGAAAACTTTTTCTCTTCCACACAGCTTACAAGAACCCTTACTATCTTTTCCTTGAGGAGACGATATTACCCAATGATGTTTGCAGAGTCTGCTATTTTTAGATTTGATTATAGTACTTTTATTATTATTCATAAAACCTCCAACTATAGGTTTAAAATTAATTAAAGAAAAATATATTTATTAAATATAAAAATTCTTATATTTATACAAACGCATAGAACAGGATTAAGTTACCATAAATTATATTAATATTAATATAATTTTCAATATTATTGATAGGATTTTCCTTGGATAGCAGACAACAGAACATAAAAAAAATTCCAGGTATTAAGAATGTTGTAGCAGTCGCTTCAAATAAAGGCGGTGTTGGTAAATCTACCATTGCTACTAACTTAGCTATCTCTTTAAAAAGGCTTGATAATAAAGTCGGTATTTTAGATGCAGATATTACAGGTCCGAATATTCCTAGAATGCTAGGAATTCCTTCAGGTTCTTTAGCTGGTGAAGGCCAAGGACTTAGGACTGTGGAAGCACATGGTGTCAAGGCCGTTTCTTTAGGATTAGTTTTGCCGCCAGATACTCCTGTTGTTTGGAGGGGACCTATGATTGCATCAGGTTTAAAACAAATGGTTTTTGATGTAGACTGGGGAGATCTTGATTATTTAATTATTGATTTACCTCCTGGTACTTCTGATGTTTCAATGACTTTAGCTCAAGATGTTATGCTTTCAGGTATTGTGATTGCAACAACTCCACAAGAAGTTTCTTTAGAAGATGCAAGAAAAGCAGTTGCCATGTTTGATAAGCTTGGAGTTTCTATATTTGGAATTATAGAAAATATGTCTTCAGAAATTTTTGGCGAAGGTGGTGGAGAAAATGCTGCTGATGATTTAGGATTAGATTTTTTAGGCAGTATTCCTTTAGAGAAAGAATTAAGGATTGGTAGCGATAAAGGGGTTCCTCTTACAGCAATAAATATAGAACATCCTGTATCAATCAAATTTTTAGAAATAGCAAAGAAAATTGATCAAAGATGCGTAATAGTTAACGAGCAATCGGCATCTCTACAAACTAGAGATCTTACTTAAAATATATAGAAAGGTTTTAAAAAATGCCAGACAGTAATAATGACAATAAAAAAAATGAGGGGAATAGTATTCCTGATAGAAAAAAAGCAACTGAAAATGTAAAACTTGTTAAAGATATAAAAGTAAATGAAGTTACTAAAAATAAAATTTCAAAAGATGCGAAAATAAAAAATATTGATGCAAATAATAAAAAAAATAAATCTACTAAAGTTTCTTCTGAAAAAATACCTGCAGTAGTTAAAAATACAGCTAGTAGTAATTCACAAACTGATGAGAAGTCAGGGATTAATTTAAGTGTTCTTTCTAAGGAAATAGCTGAATTAAAGAAAACTTTAGATGCATCTATTATTAAACAAAAAATTGGTATTTTTGTCGATGTTCCTAATCTATTGTATGGAGTCGATGCTGATGATGATAGCGAAATGGATATGGGTCGTTTGTTAGATTTATTAAAAAAAGATCGAGAACTAATAAGAGCAACTGCCTATTCACCAATCGTTGATGATTCAGACGAACCTTTACAAGAACAAAGATTTGTTAAACCATTTGTTCCTTTTGATTATAGGATAGTTACTAAACCGATGAAAAGATTTTCTGATGGTAGCGTTAAAGGTAACTTAGACATTGAATTAGTTGTTGATATGATAACAATGTGTGAAAGGCTTGATGTAATTACCTTAATTTCTGGAGATGCAGATTTTTTAAAAGCTATTCAATATGTTCAATCTAAAGGTATAAAAGTCGAAGTAGCCTCGTTCCCTAAAAGTACATCTGTTGAATTAAGAGCTGTTGCCGATGAATATTTAGATTTAAGCAAGCTTCACAGTAAATTTAAATTATAAATATATATTAGAAAGTTCAAAGCTAGGCCCTTTTGTGCATACAAGCTGCGGGTTGTTTTTCTTGTCTTTAATGGCGCATCCATAGCATATTCCAATGCCACATGCCATTTCTTTTTCAAATAATGCATAGGCAGGAATATGACCATCGTATTGTTTAATAATTTCATGTGCTGAAACAAACATAGGTTCTGGTCCACATAATATAATTTCATCTGTCCATGATAAAAAGTTATTTATTTTTTTGGTCGCTAATCCTTTAGTACCTAAAGATCCATCATCAGTAAAAATTTCAACTTCTATTTCTTGCTTTAATTTTTTTATTGGGAATATATGATTTTTGCTTCTGCCTCCAATAAGCATGGTTACGTTTTTATTATTAGCAACTAATGTATCTCCTAGCCACACTAATGGAGCAATTCCTATGCCTCCAGCAATTAATAAAAAGTTTTTTGAAGCATGATTGAATGGTATTGGATTACCTAAGGGACCTATGATTTTGACTCGTTCATTTTTTTTTAATTTTGATAAGATATTGGTGCCAATTCCAATTGTATGATAAAGAATAGAAAAAGTTTTTTCTTTATTATTAATTCTATGGATAGACATAGGTCTTCCAAGTAAAGGATTAAATTCTTGGCCTGGAAATATCATTACAAATTGACCTGGCTTTGCTTTTAAAATTGATGGTGATTGCTGCAATGTTAATAAATAAGTATTTCCATATATATTTACATTTTGTAGTATTTTTATTTTTGATATATCCATTATTATTTTTTTCTATATTCCAACAGTGGTTTAATCGAATAGTTTCCAGGGTTTTTAATAGACTTAATTGCTGCCAATGCAGTATCTAGAGATGTAAAGCAAGGTATTTGTTTTTCAGTTGCTGTTTTTCTTATTTGAAAACCATCTCTTAAATGTTTTGGTCTATTACCTTCAATTGTGTTAATGACCGCACCTACAATTCCTTGATTAATAATATCTACTACACTTTGCTTGCCCTCTAATTCTGCATCTAAAATATCTTTTTCGTTCTCAATTTTTTTAACAGTAGTAACTGGTATTCCTAATCCACTTATTAATGCTGCGGTGCCTCCAGTTGCAAACAACGTGCAATTCAATTCATGTAGGATCTTGATTAATGGAATTGCTTCTGATTTTTTTTGATTTGATATTGATAGAAGAAATGAGGTCTTAGGTTGAATTGCAATATTTGCTGAAATCAGAGACTTAGTCAATGCTTTTTCAAAAGTATCATCAACGCCCATGACTTCACCGGTTGATTTCATTTCAGGGCCGAGATAGTTATCTACTCCAATTAATTTTGACATAGAAAAAACTGGGGCTTTGACAGCTACTAAATTTTTAGAAGGAAATAGTCCACTACTGTAACCTAATTTTTTTAATGATTTGCCTTGCATTATATTGACTGAAATTTCAACTAAAGGAATTCCTGTGACCTTTGATATGAAAGGAACTGTTCTCGATGATCTAGGATTTAATTCTATTATAAATACATTTGAACTACTATCTTCATTAATAGTTACTACATATTGAATGTTCATTAAACCTATCACATTAAATTTTTTACCAATTTTAATTGTATATTCTACTATTTTATCGATTGCATCTTTTGATAAATTTTGAGGAGGATATACAGCCATAGAGTCTCCAGAGTGCACGCCAGCTTTTTCAATATGTTCCATAATTCCTGGAATAAATACATCTTTTCCATCACATACAGCATCAACTTCAACTTCTAATCCTTCAAGATACTTATCTATTAGTATTACTCCTGTATTCTCTTTTAGTGCTGGACGAACATATTCAATTAATTGATTTGCATTTGAAACAACTTCCATTCCCTGCCCACCAAGAACATAAGATGGTCTAATTAAGACTGGATAATTAATTTCTTCGGCGACTGATAATGCATGTTCTAATGACTTTACTGCATGCCCAGGTGGCTGAGGTATATTTAATTCATTTATTAATATTTCAAATCTACCACGATCTTCAGCCATATCAATTGATTCAGCCGATGAACCAGCAATTGGGTAACCTTTATCACTTAATGGCTTAGCAAGATTAACAGCTGTTTGTCCACCAAATTGAGTTATTGTTAGTGGATATTTATTATTATTTTTTTCATTTTCCAAAAGATCAAAAATTGATTCATCATCTAGTGGTTCAAAATAGAGCCTATTGGAAGTATCAAAGTCCGTAGATACTGTTTCAGGATTTGAATTGACCATTATTGATTTAATACCAAGCTTATTTAATGTTTGTGCTGCTTGAACAGAGCAATAGTCAAATTCAATTCCTTGCCCTATTCTTATTGGACCAGAGCCAATTACAATCATTTTTTTATTTTTAATTGATATAGCTTCATTTTCTTCTTCATATGTAGAGTAAAAATATGGAGTCTCTGCTTCAAACTCACCGGCACAAGTATCAACCATTTTATAAACAGGTATGATTTTATATTTTTCTCTCATTTTTATTATTTTATCAGGTGTTGTATCTTTTAGTCTTGCAATTATTGAGTCTGAAAAACCCATTTTTTTAGCTTTTTTTAAAAGCTCTTTATCAATATTGGTTTTTTTTATGGTTTTTTCAAATGTAATTAAATTTTTAATTTGATTAATAAACCATGGGTCTATATATGAATTATTAATTATTTCTTCAATTTTTACTCCATTTCGTAAAGCATTTAATATATTCCAAACACGTAAATCAGTAGCTTTTAGAGATTGTTTAGTATTTTTATAATTTATTGAATCATCTTTCCATAAAAAATCTTTACCAAGCTCCAGTGATCGAATTGCTTTTTGAAAGGCAGTTGCAAAATTTCTACCAATTGCCATTACTTCTCCAGTTGCTTTCATTTGCGTTCCGAGATTTCTATCTCCTGAGTGAAACTTATCAAACGGCCATCTTGGTATTTTAATTACACAATAATCAAGAACTGGTTCAAATGCTGCAGAAGTTTTTCTAGTAACTGAATTTGTAATTTCATCTAATCTTTTACCAGATGCAATTTTTGCTGCCACTCTTGCAATGGGGTATCCTGTAACTTTTGATGCTAAAGCAGATGATCGAGAAACTCTAGGATTCACTTCTATTACGTAATAAGGAGCATTTTTACTATTTTTATTTTGTTGCCATTTTTTTACATTTGTGTTTGGAGCTAATGCAAATTGAACATTGCAACCACCTTCTATTCCTAACTCACGAATTATTTTTAATGCACTAGTTCTTAGCATTTGGTATTCATCATCATTTAGAGTTTGTGATGGAGCAATTACTATCGAGTCCCCAGTATGCACACCCATAGGATCCATATTTTCCATATTGCAAATAGTTAGGCATGTATCGTTACTATCTCTCATTACTTCATATTCTAGTTCTTTCCATCCAAGTAATGCTTTTTCTACCAATACTTGATTTATAGGAGATAAAGTGACACCTGATTTAACGTATTGCTCATATTCTTCTAATGTGTTTGCAATGCCTCCTCCAGTGCCTCCTAGCGTGTACGCTGGTCTAATTACCAATGGTAGCCCAATTTTTTTGAGCGGCTCACTAGCATCATTCCATGAGTTTACAATAAAGCTTTCAGGAGTGGGTTCATTTATTGAATTGAGTAATTTTTTAAATTCATCACGATCTTCTGCAAGTTTTATAGATTTAATAGGAGTCCCTAATAATTTAATTTTATATTTTTTAAGTATTCCTGCATCTGCTAGCTCTACTGCTAAATTTAAACCCGTCTGACCTCCGAGAGTAGGTAGCAATCCATCAGGCTTTTCTTTTATTATTATTCGAGTAATACTTTCTACGGTGAGAGGTTCAATGTAAGTAATATCTGCAATTCCTTCGTCAGTCATAATTGTTGCTGGATTAGAATTTACTAATACGGAAGTGATTCCTTCTTCAGTCATAGCCTTGCATGCTTGAGTGCCAGCATAATCAAATTCAGCTGCTTGACCAATAATAATTGGCCCAGAACCTATAATTAATACTTTCTTTGGTTTAACCATCATTAATCCCTTTACTATTAATTTCTGTACCCTGTTCTATAATCTGGTCCTATTAAAGGAATTTCAGCAATGATATCTGGGTCGGGAAAATTTATTTGAGGATCTGATGCCATTCTTACTAAATAAACTTTATCGATTGTTATTTTTTGAGTTATAATTTTTGTATTAGCAAGAGTTTTTTTAATGTTTGATAGTTCTGTATTGGAAAAATATCCTAAATCTACTTTTGGCATGAAGTAATCTATATCACTGATAACTTGATTGTCATTTTCGGTAAAAATTTTTCGTATGTGAGGAACTCCTATTTTTAATTGTTTTCGTATTTCTCTAAAATTATAGTTGTCGTTAATTGAAAGATAAACTGTTTCATTATTGTATGAAACAGTTAGCGACTCTATTTCAAAAGGAGAAATACGATGAATTCTAGGCGATGCATTTGCATAAAATGATTCAACTTGAGACCACATTACATCATCTGGTTTTAAATATCCAATAAATGCAATTGGTAGGTAACAATATGATAATGGAAAATGCTCAATGCCTTTTATGTCGTATATGTTTTTAATTGAGTCATGTATGTTTTGTAATAATGATTCATTTTTTAATCCAATAGGAATCATAAAACCAACCCATTGCTTCCAATTATAAGTGCGTTTTTCGTAATTATTCATGTAATTTGATGATATTTTTTTGTTTATTAGAGATAATTCTTCATTAGTTATTCTATGTAGATATTCTTTTTTTGAATCAGTAAACTGGCTTTGAATAGGTGGAATTGTTAGGTATGGTTCTAAATTTTGTTCCTGATGTTGGCTGATATTAGTCAATTTATCTTCCTTTATTAATTTTTTTTAAACTATCTAAAAAATTATTAAATATATATTCAGTATCCTTAGGTCCTGGAGATCCTTCTGGATGGTATTGGATAGACGACACAGGAAGATGCTTATGGACTAGGGCTTCTACATGTCCATCATTAAGATTCGTCTGAGATACATGCATGTCAGTATCAATTTTATCTGGATCTATAGCATAGCCATGATTTTGAGATGTAATAAAAATTTTTTTCGAATCAATGTCTATTATCGGATGATTTGAGCCTCTATTTCCATAGGGAAGCTTGTATGATTTTGCATTAAAAGCTATTCCCAGTAATTGATGACCTAAGCATATGCCCAATAGTGGATATTCTTCTGCTAATTTTCTTACTAGAGTAGTAAGTGAAATTAATTGCATTGGATCACCAGGGCCAGGCGATATAATAATTCCTTGAGGTTTTAATTTATTAATTTCTTCAAAAGAGACTGTATGTGGTACTACAGTGACTTGAGCATTGTTTTTTTCTAAAATTCTTTTAATGTTGTTTTTTACACCTAAGTCAATGATAGTTATTTTTTGAATTACGTTACTAGTATTCTTATGAGGATATATAATTTTTTTAGTAGATACTTGTTCAACTACGTTTTTACTACCATATTTTGGTGAATTATTAATTTTAGCAATTATTGATGCATGATCGGTATTAGTTGTTATTGATCCCATCATTGAACCTTTATTTCTCAAATGTTTTGTGAGTGCTCGAGTGTCAACGTCAAATAAATATGGAATTTTACTGTCATTTAAGTATGTTTTTAATGTTTTTTTACTTTGCCAATGAGATGGCTGATCAATAAGTTCTTTTATAATAAACCCCTTAACTTGTATTTCATCGCTCTCATTTTGATTAATATTAATGCCGTAGTTTCCTTGCAAAGGATAGGTCATTACTAGAATTTGATCTCTGTATGAAGGATCTGTCAACGCTTTTTGATAACCAGTCATTGATGTAGTAAATACGATCTCACCAATTGAATCAATTTTAGTATTTGAATATCCGTGCAATGTCTTGCCATCTTCAAGAATTACATAGGCTGGAAATAGTTTATTCATTCTTTTGCTTTCATTACACTGTTTGTTTCTTGATACACAATGTTCCCTTTATAAATCGTCATCATCACTTTTCCAGTAAAAGTTCTACCAAAGAAAGGTGAATTTTTTCCTTTTGAAATTATTTGATCCGGTAAGTTTTTCCATTTCTTTTTTTTGTCAATTATTGTTAGATCTGCTTGTAAGCCTTCTTCTATTTTACCAAGTCCTTCTAGTCCTTTTATTTTATTTAATTGCCATGATACAGCAGGGCCTGTAGTTAATTTTTGTATTAATTTCTTAAAGGATATCTGCTTATTATTTACTAAATCCATTCCTAATGCAAAGGCACTTTCAAAACCTATCATGCCTGGTAATGCCTTTGTAAATTCTATATTTTTTTCAGAAATATCATGAGGGGCATGATCTGTTGCAATGGCATCTATAGTATTGTCATTTAAGCCTCTAATACATGCAATTATATCCTCCTTTTCTCTAAGTGGTGGGTTCACTTTTGCATTAGTAATATAGTTAATCGTATTGTAGTTATTATTTTTAAAAGCAACATCTTCATGTGAAAGCGTTAAATGATGAGGAGTAACTTCTGCAGTAATATGAGCCTGTCTTTTTTTTGCATTTCTTACTAGTTGGATACTTTTTTTAGTTGAAATATGAGCTATATGTAAATGTGCTCCAATCTCTTCTGCTATTTTTATATCTCTCTTTACCATTAATTCCTCAGCCTCAGGTGATCTTCCTTTTAATCCTAAACGCATTGATACCCATCCTTCATGCATATGGCCATCTTTAACTAGTTGTGGCTGTTCGCAATGTTGTGACAATGGAATACCGTATTTTTTTGCAATTATTAAAGCATTTTTAAGTAATTTTTCATTATATAAATCATCGCCATCATCTGATAATGCAATAATTCCATTATTTAAAAGTGTCTTTATTGGTGATAATGCTTTGCCTTTTCTAGATTTTGTTATAGTTCCAATAGGCAATACATTAATGACCGCTGTGTTATTAATTGCAATTTTTAAAATATTTAGTGACCTAATATTGTCTATTGCAGGATTAGTATTTGGCATAGCGCAAATAGTCGTGAATCCTCCTTTTGCAGCAGAAGCAGTACCTGTTTCTATAGTTTCTTTGTATTCATGACCTGGTTCACGTAAATGAGAATGCAGATCTATAAAACCTGGAGTTATGATCATTCCTTTTGCATTAATATAAGAAAATCCATTTTGTTTTATTTTTGATTTATGTTCAATTTTTATTATTATTCCATTATTTATCATTATATCTAATTTTTTATAAATTCCTGTTTTAGGATTTAATACTGTTCCATTTTTAATAATTATATTTCTCATCTATATTATGGTTTCTTAAAATTTGAATTGAACATTAATTGTAATATAGCCATTCTGACGACGACTCCATTTGCAACCTGTTCTTCAATTTTTGAAAACTCACTATTTGCTACTTCTCTTGATATTTCTATTCCTTCATTGATTGGCCCTGGATGCATTAGCAGGCAATTTTTATTAGCCAATAAGAGTCTATTTGAAGTAATTTGATATTTATTTGAATAATTTTTTAGAGAAGATGCCAAATTTTTTGATTGCCTTTCAGTTTGCATTCTTAATGCCATAATAACATCAGCATTTTTTAGAGCAACGTTAATATTTGTTTCAATAAAATATTTTGGAAATCTAGAAGACGTACTATTTTTTGGTAATAAATTTGATGGACCACACAAAGTAATGATTGCTCCTAATTTTGATAGTAGCCATATATTGGATCGAGCTACACGTGAATGCTTGATGTCTCCAACCATAACAATTTTTTTATTTTTTAATGAACGAAATTTTTTTAACATCGTATATCCATCAGTAAGTGCTTGAGTTGGGTGAGCATGCGATCCATCACCTGCATTAATGATTACTTTATTAGTATTTTCACTAGCATGATTGGCAGCACCTGAGTCCATGTGCCTTAAGATAATAATATCAGCATACATTGCACTTATTGTCTTTATTGTATCAGAAAGAGTCTCTCCTTTTTTTACAGATGAAAAATTAGCATCTATATTAATTACATTTGCTCCAAGTTGTTTAGCTGCTAATTCAAAAGACGCCCTTGTTCTAGTTGAAGGTTCATAAAATAAGTTAAATACGTTACTCTTTTTAAGAGTCTCTTTAATTACTTTTTTATTTTTAAGTTTGATTTCCATTTGTTTTGCAAGTTTAAAAATTAAATCACATTCTTGAATTGTGAGAACATCAACATCAATTAAATCCTTATGGTTCCATTTAAATTTCATAATACAAAATTATTCTTTAGAACATACTTCCTTGTATATAAAAATAGAGTACCTACGGATACTCTATTTAAAGTCATTATTTTTATAAATCATAGTCTTCACTTGAAATATCTTTATATACTAATCTGGCTAAACTTAAATTACGATATCACTTAATGATACTTACGTAAAGTTAATTAAATTAATATAGAGTTTTTTATAATACTATTAATTATTGTCAAAATAATTTTTGTAGAATTCATCAAGTTCGGAAATAACATCATCTGAATTATTGTCAAAATAATTTTTGTAAAATGTATCTAGTTCGGAAATAACATCATCTGTGTCTGGCAACACATCTATGCTCTGCAATCTTTCTGTTATTTGTTTAATTTCAGGGTGCTCATCAAGAATATTTTCTAAATATCCATCAAACTTTGATGATAAATCGTTGATTTCTTTAAGATCAAGATTTAATGGAAGTATCGTGTTTAATTCTTTAAGTATAGCTTGTGCACCTTTTGGATTAGTAATCGAATTTAAATAATATGGAATATTTGCCCATATAGAAGCATGTTGCATGTTCATTGATTCAATTTCTTTAGTGATGATACCCATTATACCTGTAGGTCCTTCATATTTATTCGATGATGTTAAATTGAATTTTACTTTCTTTGTCAACATACTACTTGATGAATTACCTAAAAGAGTTATTTTTTTATAATGCGTAGTTTCTGCTAGTAATCCTCCTAAAAAAATTGTTGCAGCAACATTATTTTTATTGCAAAAACTTTTAATGATTCCAGAAAAATCATTCCAATAGAAATTTGGTTCATGAGTTAAAAAAAGAATTATATCATTTTCTTCATCTGGCATTTTAATTGAATAAAAAAAACTGTCTGGCCATTTGATATATCTTTCATCATTTTTAATAAGGACCTTGGGTCTATTTTGAGAAAAATCTATATATTTTTCAGAATTAATTTTGGCTATTTTAGATGCATTTTTTGATTTAATTAAGTATTTAATTGCACTCGAAGCAGCATATCCAGCATCACTCCATCCGTAGGAAGATATTAATAGAATAGGATTATTTAATTTTTGATCTTTTAATTGCTCATAGCTCATGTGAATTTATTTCTAATATTATGTATAACTATTTATTTATAAGAATCAATTTTCCTGCAGTTGCTCTTGATTCAAGTAATCTATGTCCTTCTTGTGCTTCTTCAAGTTCTAATTGACGATCAATTCTAACATTAACCTTTTTATCGCTTATCCATGAAAACAATCTATTAGCACGATTTTCTAATTCAGAAATATTTTGAATGTAATCTACTAAACTGGGTCTAGTAAAAAATATGCTTCCTTGTTTTTTTAAGTCAAGAGGTTCTATTTTAGGTGCTGGCCCTCCTGATTGACCAAAAGCAATTAAGGAGCCACGAGCTTTTAATAATTTTAAACTATCATTGATTGTTGTTTCTCCAACGGAATCATAGACTACATGCATTTGGCTTTCGCCAATAATTTTATTAGTTTCTGTTAAAAAGTTATTTTTGGTATATTGAATTACATGATCTGCACCAGCTTTATATGCAAGCTCGGCTTTATCTTCTGTGGATGTAGTTCCAAAAACTTTTGCTCCCATTAATTTTGCTACTTGAGTTAACAGTAAACCAACGCCACCTGCGGCTGCATGAATAAAAACATTCATATTTTTTTCTATTTTAAAACAATCGCTAGTTAAATATTCTACAGTCAATCCTTGAAGCATAATGGCTGCTGCTATTTTAAGATCAATGGTTTCGGGTACTAGGACAATTTTATCTTTTGGTACAATTGCATATTCTGCATAGGATCCTAATACCATAGCATATGCTACCTTGTCTCCAATTGAAACATTTTTTACATCCGCTCCTATTGCTTCAACAATTCCTGATGCTTCTGAGCCAACGGTATGAGGCATTGGTGCTGGATAGATTCCTTCTCTTTGATAGACATCAATAAAATTAATTCCTGTAGCAATAATTTTTATAAGAACCTCATTGCTTTTTGGATAAGGAATATCTATATTTTCAATTAATAAGTTGTCTCTTCCACCTGGTTGATTGACTCTTATAGCTTTCATTAATACTCCTATGTTATGAAATAAATTTCTGAATACCTTGAATACTTTCTATTGTATTATCGTGTCCCATTTCGTAAGATTCAACTTTTAATGATAAGTTATTGCCTGAAAAATATTTTATCATTTCTGTCGATCTTTCTGATGATATATAAGGATCTTTTTTACCAAATTGAGCAAGAAATTCAGTGTTTCGAGCTCGTTCCCAATCAATAGTTAGTTCTTCAATTGGTGGTAAAAATCCACAAATAGGTATGCAACGAGATATTGCTGGTAGATTATTTTTCACTAATGATAAACCAATTGCTAAGCCTGCACCTTGAGAAAATCCTGCAATAACGGTTTCTGCTCTATTGAAATTATTTTGCGCGCATAATTTGTTAATTAATTCATCAAGATCGTGAATTCTTTGTATTGCATCGCCCTTATTATCTCTTTCATACCATGATACTCCGCGCTCACTAATTTTAATGGGTGCTCTTGGCGTAACAATTAAATAATTAGCGCCTGGATCCATTAGTGGTGCAAGTGATGCTAAATGATATTCATTTGCATCATAGCCATGAATTAGCATAAAGAGTTTAGTAGGGTTTCCCCTTCCTTCAATAATGTAATGTTCTGGTATCATAATTAACCTACCTATTTATTAAACAATGATATATTATAGCAACAAATTTATTATATAAAGAGATCTCTTTCAGGATATTGGTTATCGAATACATCTTTATGATCATAATTGAAGCATTCTGGTAGCATTGAAGGATACACTCAACGAAATCAATTGTATTTTTTAAGTTAGCATTATCGTCTAATTTTTAATATCATGTTTCTCCCTATAATGTTTGCCCTTTACATTGCCGCAAATTATAAACATCTATACCACTGTTCCATGGTTAGTCTCTTCTGAATCAATTTCATATATTAATATTATTGGTTTCTTCTGCATGCTTTTGTTTAGATATGTGAGTGATTAAATATAAAGATTATGAATAATATATTTGAAATAAAGTTAAGAAAATATATAAGAAAAGGGGTGTCTTGCAACACCCCTTTTCTTATCGAATCAGAGTAAACTCTTTTCCGATTTAGCCTTTATTGAGTCTACCGTAATATTAAAACCCTGTCTTCTAGTTAATGAATCTTCTAAATTGGTAGATTTAATAGATTCCTATCTAACAGTTGAGTGGTTTTTTCTACTCCCCCGCAGGCATATCTATATATTACATGAATCTAATTAAATGTCTAGAAAATTTATATTGACTTATGAACAACTTTTCAACAGGCTAAGGAATACGCTGCAAACCTTTGTTTAAAATTATTTTCTTAGAAGTAATTTTTTCAATGATTCCTTTTTTTAATTTTATTTTAGACAATTCAGGCATTATATGTTTACTGAATAGTTCCATACTATCTGATACTTTTTTATGATTCATTCCACCAAAATTAAACCAACATAATAAATTTGCTAAACCCATTTCAGCAAACGGAACTAATTTTTCATATACTTGTTCAGGTGTTCCAGCTATTAACCATCCTCCCTCTATATAAGCTTGTTTTCTTGTTTCATAATGAGACTTTGGGAGATCTCCTTCTCCAGTATTAGCTAAGGAACTTTTTACAATATAGTTATGAATCTCTTGGTTTATTTCTGTCTCCCAATTTTTACTATTTTGAGTAACATAAATTTGTCTTAAAACGCTTGTATTGTTCCAGGCGATAAGTTTTTTATTTTCAGATAAGTTAGCTTTTGTCATTCCATCCATGAAATATTTAATTCTTGATGCTACTACTTCTGGGCTTTGTGGCCCTAATAATATTGACCAGCCATTAGAACCTATCCATTCAAGTCTTTCCGGAGTAGTGGATGCTATAGCTATTTTTGGAAAAGGTTTTTGAATCGAAGTTGGGATAATTCTTCCTTGTACTTTTCCATTATAATATTTACCTGAATATTCAAAACCTTCTTTTGCCTCCCATGCTTGCAATGCTATTTTTATAAATTCATGCATAATATCATGCCTGTCTTTAACATTTAAACCGTAACCATTAAATTCATCGGCAGAATTTCCAGGCCCTATGCCAACTGTAATTTTTCCTTGTGTCAATTGATCTAATAAATTCATTTGTGTTACGAATCGTATTGGATGATGAAATGGAGCAACATTAACTGAAAATCCAATATTAAGTAAAGGAGCTCTTTGAGTAATTGCAGATGCTAAAATGATTGGATCTGAATATACATTGTATCCAGTAAAATGATGCTCTGTTAACCAGACATCACTAAATTGTAATTTTTCAGCTAAAACAACTTGTAGAAGTAATTCATTTATGAAATTTCTATTATTATCATTATTTGGCTGAGGATTTAAATAGTAGCTAAATTTCATATTTATTCTTTATTTACTTTAAAAAATTTTCAATTTCTTGTACCCAAAGTTCAGGAGCATCATGTGGAATAAAGTTACCTTGAGAAGGCAATGTTATTGCTTTGGCATTTGGTAATAGATTGATAAATTTTTCTTGAGATCTAATGAGTTCACTCGTTGTACCATGAATAACAAGTGTTTGAGCAGCGATGCGCGTCACTGCTTCCCATGTATCAAATGTACACATTGCAAAAGGACCTGCTCCTTCCCAGCCCATGTCTCCATATATTGATTCACAATTTTCTTTTGAATTAGAAATTAGTTGATCAATAAATAGTTGTTGATGGTGATTTTGATTTGGTACTTCACCTAAACCAGGAAAATTTTTTGTTTTATTCCATAATTTTATCAAATGGGATCCATCTTTTTTTTCAGGAATATATTTATGGATTGCTTCATGTATTGCTTTTCTTTTGGGATTATTCCAATTGAATACTTCCTCTACAATTAATTTATCAACTCGTGATTCCCAATTAGCAGCTAATGATAAAGCTATTTGGCCACCAGTATGAGCACCAAAAAATGATGCTTTGCTTATATTTAATTCATCAAGTAGCCAAATAATTGATTGTGCAAATTCTTCTAAAGATTGATAAGGTTCTGGCGGCCTATCAGATTGACCATAACCCATTGTTGTAACTGCAATGTTACGTCTATTTTTAGATAGTAAAGGAAGTAATTCATTAAAAAATGCTGAAGATGAAGGAGTTGGATGAAGAAGGATAAGAGTTTGGTCTCCATTTCCTTGTTCTCTATATTCTATATTTCCATGCTTTGTGTTACTAAAGCCTCGTGTAATGTCCATAAGTATATCCTCATAAAAATAAAATTAATAATCTTGTGATTATTTACATATAAATGCTTTAATTTCCTTTGACCATAATTGAGGATTAGAAGCAAATGTAAATCTGTTT
Organism: Chloroflexota bacterium; assembly: GCA_003228125.1. Classification (GTDB taxonomy): domain Bacteria; phylum Chloroflexota; class Dehalococcoidia; order UBA2979; family UBA2979. Next base: position 21,522 of record QGNP01000015.1, read on the forward strand.
GTAGCTGGAATTCTAATTCCTGTTGCATTAGGGATAGTTGCTAGAAACTTATCTTGAGATCTTCCTAATTCACTATTTGTCCCATGTATAATTAAGGTAGGAGC
>QGNP01000016.1 GCA_003228125.1 Chloroflexota bacterium
CTTCAAAATCATCTATTATCGGTAATTGTTCGTAAAAATCATGAATTGATTGCTCCCCATAGATGCTGACTAGATATGCAATAAACCAATCACCAATACCGTATTGATAATATTCATCACCATACCCATAATCATAAATTTTTCTATTATCATTAATATACCTTTGCTTTGCATCATCTTGCCCAAGGTAATTATTCATCGTGTCTGTTAAGTAGCTGTCGCTTGTCTCAGGACGCCTTGCATAAAGTAAATTAGCCATGTAGTTTGCAGAACTTTCCATCCACCAAGGAGATTGATCAACAATATCGCTCACAGACTTTGCTTCTAATGAATTAATATCTCTCTTAGATGTTTTTTTTGTGAGAGCAATATTTGCCAATTGATAGACATGAAAGACTTCATGCAAGACCATTGGCTCATAGCCTTCGATATGTGCGTCAGACAAAGCAAGTAAATGAAAGCCATCGAATTTATAATGAAGAAATAAGTGCTGCTTGTTCGTCTTGTACAAAAGGAACAATCGCAGTTTTAAAACCAGGATCGCTATCACATCGTGCTTGAAGCACCTCTGAGTAAGCACACATTTCTTCATTTAGTTTTTTTGCGGCTGCAGGATCAGTCCCAACAATAGCAATGTAAAACGGATTAAATTTCTGAAAAGCAGGTGCGTCTGTTGTAAGCCAAAATTGTACAGCATAATCTATAAATTTTTTAGTTTTCACAACATCTTTTTCAGGTACATCTGTTGTAGAAAAAATAATAGGTTGAACTGATTCATATGCCTTTATTTTTTCAACAGGCATATTGATAATGCTTGATGCTTGTTGGGCAGGCAACTTGACAATTGGTTGAGATGATACAGGCGTACTAGTTGTAGTGACTGGTGTGGCTTTAGTGACAGGTGATGTAGAATCAGTGCTACTGCAAGCAAAAAAGAAAAGAAGAGGTAAGACTAAAATATATAATTTTAGATTATGCACTTTCACTTGTAATTTCCATTAGAATACCGTGAGTTGAAGATGGATGAATTAAGACTCTGCCACTCTTACTACCATCATCAAGTACTCTTCCGCCTGCTGACTGTATTTTTTTTGCCCAAGCTAATGGATCTTTAGATGTCCATATAGCCATATAAAATCCCTCTCCATGAAGATTGAACTTATCAATTCGACTATTCATTAGTCTTTTCATTGGAGCATCATCAGATTGTGGATTTAATAACGTAACAACTTGATTGCCATTTAAGCTAATTGGAGCTGTTTTGAATTTACCAGCATCACTGACCCACTTTGCTGGTTCTTGCACCAAAGAAAAAATTTTAGTATAAGTTTCAACGGATGCATCTAAATCATTTACAGCAATTCCTATATGTGAAAACTTTAAATCGATGTCTGGATTATGAGATGGTCTTGTTGGTTGTATCTCCCATAGAACAAAATTGCAAGACATTGGATGAACAATGTGCATACCAGAGTCTAATCCACTATCAATCACTTTTCCACCTTGTTTTTCAACATAAGCTGCTGCATCTCTAGGATCATCAGATTGAAATACAGCTACATGGAATCCATCGCCATAAGGATTGCTCTCAGTTGATCTTAATTTCATCTGCTGAGAAATATTATTTTTTTCATCGGTAGGACTCATTAATAAAAGGGTACGTTCTCCAAAAAAACCAAGTTCTAGTGCGTCAAAACTGCCCCATTCATTATGAATTTCACCAGATACTTTCATTCCAAATAATTTATTATATGTTTCAGCTGCTTTTGAAAGATCATGTACAGCAATAGCATAATGGGAGAGCTTTAAATTCATAGATGCATCCTCGTATTTAATATATCTCATATCATAGAACATGTTATATGATATCATGTATAACATTGAATACTATTTAAGAAAATATAAATGCAATTTTCAAAATTTTCATTCACCAATAACAAAAAAACATACTTATTAATTCTTATTATTATATTGTTCAGCGGAATATTAGGTAATCATATTCATGAAACTTACACTAATCAACCTTTTAGTATTGAGACAGCGAAACCAAACAGGACTGTCGTAGCAAATTTATTTACAGTTGGATATGATCTTAATGATTTAGCACTTGAGCCAGGAGAAGTAATAGATATAGTTTTAATCAATAGTGTAGGCACTGATCATTCCTTTGTTCTGTCTAATCCATTTAATTCAATTTACCAATACAAAAATAATTATGGAGAAATAGTTCTTAGAATTTTAGCTACCACAGAAGGACTGGATAATGTAATTTGTGAATTGCCTGGGCATGAAGGCCTTCATGCAAATTTTATTATTGCCAATTAAATATTTTTTTTCGCTTATTTAATTAATTTAAAGGTACTATGCAAACATGACCGTTAGTCAATTCAGCCAATTGCACGAAAGCTTCAGTGCTTTAAAAATAAAACAATTCCGATGGTTTCTCTTGTCTGCAGTAGGCAATAGTGGCGGCATGCAACTACAACAACTATTAAGAGGTTATTTAGTTTATGATATGACCGGCTCGTTTGCTATGCTTGGATTATTATCATTATTACAATCTATACCTCTTCTCACGCTTTCTATGTTTGGAGGCGTCTTAGCAGACAGAATGTCTAAAAAATTACTTGTGCAGATAGGGCATGTAGTAAGCGGCATTAATGTTTTGGTTCTTGCTATACTACTAACACAAAATGCACTCACAATAGAAATATTAGCTATTACAGCTATAATTAGCGGAGGTACGATTTCTATAGCAATGCCTGCCAGAGCCGCAATGATCCCGCACTTAGTTCCAAAAAATAGTCTGACAAATGCAGTAATATTAAACGGAGCATCTATGCAGGTAATGCGTTTAATAGCACCAACAATAGGAGGATGGGCTACGGCTGTATATGGGCCTGATTTAGGATATTTTTTAAATACTGGTCTTTTTATATGTGGATTTATTGCAATAGCATGCACCCCTTTTGTACAAGAAGATGTAGCTAATAATAAAAATAAGGAAAATACAATCAAAAGCGTACTTCAAGATATAAAAGATACATTTACGTATCTAAAAAATAATGAAATATTAAAACTAGTCTTAATTACAAATGTATTAGTGACTATGGTCGTCATGCCTTATCTTAATCTTTTGCCAGGTTATGTCGTAGATATTTTTAATGGTGGAGCAGGTAAATTAGGAACGCTCATGGCAGTAGGAGGAATTGGAGCTTTTTTAGGTTCTATGATTATTGCCACAACAACAAGAGATAAAAATCGTGGAATACTTTTTATGTTTTACAATATATTGCAAGCAATTGGACTTGGGTTACTTGCAATATCACCTACTTTCTTTTTAGCTTGCTTGTCAATGATAGTTTTAGGTATTGGAAGTGCTGGTAGAATAGGCCTTTCTCAAGTCTTAATTCAATCATATGTGGAAGATGCATTTAGAGGACGTGTTCTAAGCATTTATATGACACAGTGGAGCTTATTTTTAATAGGTGCATTTCTTTTTGGAGTCATGGCAGAAATAATAGGAGTGAAGATTGTTTTTGCACTTTGCTCTTTGCTAACACTTGGAATTTCTTTTGTAATTATTTTATTTTTCCCTTTAATGCGAAAAATTGATTAAGTGACTCTTCATTATTATTATGTAAAGCTATAAATTATTCTAAATGCAATTTTTTTACAAGATGCTCTTGTGTAATTTTTAATTTATAATATATATATGTTTCTATTTTTTTCTATTTTTCCTGAAAGTCCACTTAAAGCAAGTATCTGTATTGTAGGTTTAGTTCTAATTTTTATAGGCATATTGTATTATACAATCACCCGGGATGCCTTTTAGATTATTTTTCTAAAGGATTCTTAGGAAGATCGGCATTATTAGCTTCTTTTTGAGCCGCAATTAATGCTGACCAAACTTGTGCAAATCTTATACTTTCCTGAGTAGATTGCTCCGATGCTTTATTAACTACCGCCTTTGAAGCACTAATTGCATAAGGTGACATCGAAGCAATATTCTTAGCAATAATTTTACTTTCTTCAAGCAGTTTTTTTGATGAAAATTGCATATTAGCTAGCCCAATATCTACTGCTTCATTTGTTCTAACTATTTTTCCTGTCCATAAAATTTCTTTTGCTTTAGATGCATTTATAAGTTTAGGTAATCTTGTAGTTGCTCCGGCACCACCTATGACTTGTAAGTTTTTTGTATGCCAATCACTAATTTCAACAGCTTCACCTACTATTCTTAAATCACAACTTAAAATTAATTCCAATCCACCAGTTGTGCATATTCCATCAACTACAGCAATGCTAGGCGTACTCATATTTTCTAAATAAGTAAAAACATGATTGTAACGAGATTGATGCTGCAGAACTAATTCAGCACTAAACTCACGTAAGGCATCAATAGTATGTAATAATGGCTCTCCACTGGGCGAAGAATTCATTTCTCTATTTTTAATATCGGCTCCTGCACAAAAATTAGGTCTGCCATCAGTTCTATTTGAACCAGTGATAATAAAAACATGAATATCTTTGTTCGCTTCTATTTCCATTAAAATTGACTCAAGTTCATCTATCAAATCCATTGAAAGTGCATTTAATGACTTAGGTCTATTTAAAGTAATAATAGCAATAGAATCTTCAATTTCAAATTCAATATTTGCATATTTTTTTATTTTCATAAATGCTCCCCGAAAAAATTAAAATAGTTTTTTATAATCACTATACTCAGCTAAAACTTGCAGAGCCTTTACAGCTCTATGCGCACTCTCATAACAAACTCTACCTTCATTTTTAATAGATAAAGGTCCAGGATTTCCATAATGTCTATCACTGTTAACAAGTTCAGAAGCAGTTAAAATAGGCTTGTTGTACTTTCTAGAACTCATAACAGCAGCTTGTGCATATCTTTCATCTTGCTTTTGATGAAACTTGACAAGTCGATTTAATTCAAAAGCTTCATTTTTATAAAATTTTCCTGATTCAAATGCATGTGCTTGTGCTGATTGAATACCGATACCTAAATGAATGATAGCGTCAACATCTTGATGTCTGGAGAGAATATCAATTACCTGAGGAATAGTATCTCGAGTTTCTCCTCCTGCAAGATCAACTGGATTACTATTACTCCATCTAGATGGAACCAACTTACTAATTTCTTCTATGATATCTTTAGGGAGATCAATTAAATTTAACTCTGTTTGTGCAATAGCATCAGCTGCTAAAACACCCCATCCTCCAGCAGTTGTAAAAATTACTGTTTTTTTACCTAAAGGCAGCGGCTGTGAAGCAAATGTAGCAGCCCAATCATAAGCATCTTCAACAGATGGGGCTTGAATAACTCCATACTGATTACATATTCCTGAAAAAATTCTATTGTCGGTAGCCATTGAACCTGTATGACTAGATGCGGCTTTTATGCCCTCATTTGCTACTCCGCCCTTTATAACAATCAACGGTTTTTTTGAAGTAAAATGCTTAATAGTATTAATAAAATCTGGTCCATTATTTATTCCTTCAAGATATGCAATTACAACACTTGTAGAATCATCAGCGGCAAGATAATTTAAATAATCTGTTACTTTTGTTTGAGCGCTATTACCACAAGAAATTCCTTTATTAACACCAACTCCAGTTCTAATAGCATGATTCATAAGCGATGATAAAATATTGCCGCTTTGACTCACAATGGATATGCTGCCAGACGGAGGATAAGGAGAAGCTATTTGAGCACACATTTTTGCATCTGTTGATATGATTCCCTGACCATTAGGACCCGCAATTATCATATTTAATTTATTTGCTGTTTCAACTAATGAATCTTCTAATAATTTACCATCACTATTTGATTCAGAATATCCTCCTGCTGCAACAAAAGCTGCTTTTATGCCTAATTTTGAAGCCTTTTCTAATATCTCTTCATTAATTTTTGGAGGAGTTGCAATAAATGCTAAGTCCACTTTATTTGGAGGAATATCACTAATATCTTGATATGAATTGATCCCTAATATTTCTGCACCATCGCGATTAATTGCAAATACATCGCCTTCGTACCCATATCTAAGAATATTATGAAATGCCACAGATCCAAAACGGCCAGGGTGAGACGAAACTCCTACGACAGCAATTCCTTTTGGATAAAAAAGAGGATTAAATTTTTGTTTAAGCGCTTCTTTTTCAAGTATAGGAGCAATGCTTAAATTTACTATTGGTTCACCAATTTCAATTAATGCATCAGCGCCTATTGGAATTCCTTTATTAATAATAACAGGATTAATATCAATACTTTTAATTGTACTATCTTCCTGAAATACCTTAGATACATTTACAATTAATTCAACTAAGCTGTCAATTTGAGTTGCCTTTTCTCCTCTGAATTCATTGAATAATAAATGCTTTGAAGAAATAGAATCAATCATTCTTCTTGCTTGAAAATTATCTACTGGGGCAGATGCAAAAACAACATCTCCTAATGCTTCAGTTAAAATACCACCTAATCCTAGTAAAACAACCGGACCAAATTCATCATCTTGATAAAAGCCAATGATTAATTCTCTATTGCCGCGAAGCATTTCTGCAACTATTAAAGAAACATCACCATCTTCATCCTTTGCTTCTGCTAGTAACGCTTGAGATGCTCCAAGAACAGCTTCGTCATGAGGCAGCCCTAGCCTAACAAGATTTCTCTCAGTTTTGTGAGCAATATTGGCACCTTGAAGTTTTACAACAACTGGATATCCAATTTTTTTTGCTGCACTGACCGCTTCATTTGGATTACTTGCAACAATTTCTTTAGCAAATGGTATTCCGTGAGAAATAAGTAGTTCTTTAGATGCATGCTCTGAGAGCGTTCGTGTTTTTAATTTTTTATTCATATATTTACATCAAGTTACTAATTAGCTTCAAATAAAGAAGCAAATCCTTGTCCTCCACCAACGCACATTGTAACAATGCCCCATCTTTGATTTTTTCTTCGCAATTCACGTAATAGATGTCCAGTAGTTCTTGAGCCAGTCACGCCATATGGATGCCCAATAGAAATAGCACCACCATTTACATTAATTTTATCTTGGTCAATACCTAATTCATTCATGCAATGTACAACTTGAACTGCAAAAGCCTCATTTAGCTCCCAAAGATCAATGTTTGATAATTTTTTTCCTGTTAGTTCAAGTAGCTTAGGAACTGCTTTCATCGGCCCTAATCCCATTTCATCTGGATCGAGCCCAATCACTGAAGTTCCCCTATATATTCCTAATGGTTCTATGTTTAATTGCTTTGCTTTTTCAGATGACATCATAATTGTTACTGAAGCACCGTCTGAGAATTGAGAAGAATTACCTGCCGTCACGCTACCTGAACCATCCTTAGTGAAGACAGAATTAAGTTGAGATAGAGCATCAATAGTAGTATCAGGCCTATTGCATTCATCAGATTCTAATATAAGCTCCTCCGTATATTTTTCTCCATCCTTAGGAAAAACATTTTTTGTAACTTTTATAGGAATGATTTCATCAGAAAAAATATTATTTTCTTGTGCGGCAGCTGTACGTAATTGACTAAGTAACGCATATTCATCCTGTACTTGCCTAGAAATACCATATCTTTCAGCAACAACTTCTGCTGTTCTTCCCATAACCCAATAGAGAGACGGATATTGTTCTTTCACAATTGGATTAATCATATGATTTGTATTTCGACTCCCATCATCGATCATTGAAATAGTTTCTACGCCACCAGCAAGTACAATATCTTGTCCTCCGCTGAGGATTTGTTCAGCAGCTGTAGAAATTGCTTGTGAACCTGATGAACAAAATCGATTGACAGTTTGTGCAGGGACTGAAGCAGGTATTCCTGCCAACATTGAAGATATTCGTGCAATATTCAATCCTTGAGCACCTTCTGGAAATGCACATCCTATAACTACGTCATTAATCGTTTCTAAATCTATTTGTGGATATTTTGCAAGCGATGCTTTCATAACATGTGCCAACATATCATCTGGCCTGGTAGCATTTAATGCTCCTTTAAATGACTTTCCAAGTCCAGTTCTTAAACTGTCAACAATTACTGCTTCTCTCATTATTGGTCTCCGTAATTTGCTTTCAATAAGTATATTCTAATTGTGCGCAAACGGATATTCCAAATGACAAAAACATAAAAATAAGCAATGCTCCTGTGTAATTAAATATTATATTTAGTTTAAGCAAAAAATAATATATTGTTAACCTAACTTTTATTTAAGGACAGACTATTATAAAATATAAGCCTTAAACTTAAAATTAATTTAGTTGGAGTACTTATGCCAAAGCAAGTTACCAATGTTGCATCAGATGATGCACTAACAACAATTTATCGAATCACAAATGACGAGAATGATGAAGCAAAAGCTGCAAGAATTTCTGAAAGACTTGGTATACGTGCAGCATCTGTTAGCGGCATGCTTTCGAGGTTAAAAAGAGACAAATTGATTTTTATTGACAAAAAGAAAAATGTTACTTTAACTAAAACTGGATTAGACAGAGCAATGCAAATGGTTAGACGTCACAGAATAGCTGAGTGCTTACTTGTAAATAAATTTAATTTGGAATGGTGGCGGGCCTATGAAGAAGCACATTTATTTGAGCATGCATTTTCAGAAATCACGACTCCATTAATAGTTAAATTGCTTAATAATCCAATGAGATCTCCTTTTGGTTATCCTATTCCAGGTATTTCAAAGAATTTATCTCTCTCAAGGACTACAATATTCGATCTTGATCAGGGTCAATCTGCTTTAGTTGAAAGAGTATTTGAAGAAGATGAAAACCTTTTGCAATTTTTTCAAGAAATTGAACTATTCCCTGATGCAACTGTAAAATTAGAAAAAAAGTCACAACATGTAGGTACTATAAGCATAGCAGTTGGTAACAAGAAGACTGTTATTGGAATTGACATAGCAAAGAAAATTTGGATTAAAAACGTACGATGATATTTAAACGTCAATCTAAACAAAAGACTACAAATCATTCGCTAAGAGGAAACAAGGCTCATTTAAATTTAAAAAATATCTCTTTTAGCTTTGATAAATTAATTTTGGATAATATTTCAATATCCATAAATAAAGGTGAAATTATTTCATTTTTAGGACCAAGTGGATCAGGTAAGACAACAATGTTAAAACTTATTGCTGGGCTAGAAAGGCCAACAACTGGCAATATCTACATGGATAACAAAGCTATAAGTAGCAAAGACATGTTTGTAAAAATTGAAAAAAGAAAAATTGGAATGGTTTTTCAGCAAGCAATGCTGTTCCCTCATTTAACTATTGAAGAAAATGTCAAATTTGGATTGAAAAAATCAAAGTATAATAATGAGCGAGTTTCAGAAGTACTTGATTTAGTTGGGCTCAAATCAATAAAAAAAAGACATCCTCATACATTATCTGGCGGAGAGGCACAACGCATAGCACTTGCACGAGCACTTGCACCAAAGCCAGAAATACTCTTATTAGATGAACCATTTGCAAATCTAGATGCTTCGTTACGCAATGAACTCAGATTAGAATTAAGAAGCATCTTACAAAAACTTGGATTAACAACTATTTTTGTAACCCATGACCAAGAGGAAGCCTTTGTTTTTGGTGATAAAATTTGCATTTTACATAAAGGCAAAATGATTCAATATGACACACCAAAGAATCTGTATAAAAACCCCAATGATGCTTGGGTTGCTCAATTTATAGGGCAAGCTAATCTTTTAAATGGAAAAGCGAAAAATAAATTTGTTTCAACTTCAGTTGGCCAAATACCTATACAAAACAAAGCAATAGGTCAAGTCAACGTAATGATTAGACCTGAAAACCTTGAATTATTAACTTATGGAACATGGGTCGTCAAAAATATTGATTACTATGGACACGATACAATGTATTTTTTAGAAAATGATTCAAGAGAGTTAATAAAAGTTAGAGCACTCCAAGAACCGAATCATGCAATAGGCAGTAAAGTCGGACTAGTGTACTCCGGACCACCAACAGTAGCTTTCAAAAAATAATATCATTTTATAAATATTGTAGTTGCACCTAATATATATAAATAGTATAAATTCAAGTAATAAGTTAGTTATGCCTATTTTTTAAATTAGTAATAACTAACAAATATTTAATGTAAGGGAATAATCATGAATATAGCTAGTAAAAACATTTTTGCTACAAAAAAAATAAATGTCTTTGCTATCGGAATATTGATTTCACTAGGTGCTTTATTTAGTGCATGCAATAGTGAGTCAGAATCAGAAACATCGAAGTCAGCAATAGATACTGTTGATACTTCTAAGACTTTAGTTGTTTACTCCGGTAGAAAAGAAAAATTAATTGCTCCAATCCTAATCCAATTCACAGCTGCGACAGGAATAAAAATTAAAGTAAAATATGGTAGCTCAACTGATATGGCACTATTGATTGCAGAAGAAGGTATGAAGACGCCTGCAGATGTATTTATATCACAATCGCCAGGACCAGTAGGATATCTAGCAGATAAAAACTTTCTTGCTAAACTGCCAGTAGCAATTACATCTCAAACAGTCACAAGTAATTCAGGTAATTGGATTGGTATAAGTGCTAGACAAAGAGTTTTAGTCTATAATACTAATACAGTAGATCCAAAAAATATTCCTGCATCTATCACTGAATTAAGTAAGCCTGAATGGGCATCACGTATAGCAATTTCTGCAAAAAACTCATCATTCCAAGACTGGCTTACATTGTTAAGACTTGAAATTGGTGATGATTCTGCTGAAAAATGGCTCACTGATTTCGTTACTAATGGTGGTAAGTGGGATTACGGTAACAATACCTCAATAGTTCAAGCAGTAGCTGCCGGCGAACAAGAAATGGGTTTAGTAAATCACTATTATTTACTTAAATTAAAAGCTGAAGATCCAACATTAAAAGCTGCGAATTATAATTTCGCTGATGGCGATATTGGAGGCGCTGTACTTTTAGCAACAGCTAGCATTTTATCTGCAAGTGATAATAAAGCAAATGCCAAAGCATTGTTAGAATATTTAGTTTCAAATGATGGACAAAAATATTTCTCAACTGCAACATATGAATATTTACTATCAGATAATGCACGTGCAATTGACGGAAAATTAGATACATTTTTAAATAAAGTAAAATTTGTTAATTTTGATAAGCTTGGATCTGAATTAGCAGAAACGCTTAATCTAATTAAACGTGCAGGAATTACTCTATAGGAAGGTCGCTCTTGTTAGAGAAATCTTTATAAATGCAGATGGTCATGAATTTACGCAAATCAATTGCTTGAATGATATAGAAGAAACAATTGATTACCTGGCGAAGATAATCAAAAAAAATATTAAGAAAATTGTATGATTCAATTAATTCCAAAAAAAATATCACCACTAGCGATTATTTCTACACTAATCGCATTTTTATTTTCTCTGCCATTAATTTATATATTTTTACGACTTATTACTGAACAATCAACTTTAATAACTATCATTTATTCAACTGAAATCTTTAAGCCTCTAATTAGAACAGTGCTCTTAGGAGTTACCGTCACTGTATTTTCTCTGTTATTAGGTACGTCATTCGCATGGTTAATTGCTAGAACAAATATAGCAATGAAGTCGATTCTACAAATTTTAATTCCACTTCCATTGGCTATTCCATCATTTATTATAGCCTCTACATACGTTATTGCATTCCGTCCTTCTGGAAAAATATATGATTTCTTAACTATATTAAAGCTAGATAATATTATTGCATTCGAAGGCTTCATAGGTGCTTGTGTATCATTGATACTAATTACATACCCGTATATTTACTTACCGACATTAGCGCGATTAAGCATGCTTAATACTAATGCCGAAGAAAATGCAAAAATGCTGCAGCAAAGAGATTTTTCAATTTTTTACAAAATTACCTGGCCACAAATTTCTAATGCTGCTTTTGCTGGGTCTGTATTAACTTTTTTATATGTAATTAGTGATTTTGGTGTAGTGCAATTACTAGGATATCCAAATCTAGCAACGAGTATATATGCAAATAGACTTGCTTCGCCAACTACATCATTTATGCTCAGTTTTATTTTAGCAATAGTAGCAATTTCAATAATTATAATTGAAAAAAAATACTTTTCGAAAAAAAATACTTTTTTTAATGCTCCAGGTGGATTATCAAAAATTATTAATCTCGGCAAATATAAATATATATTTGCCATGCTAACTTTAATTATTATATCTTTTGCTTTATTTATCCCCGTTATTATTTTAATCAGTTGGGTTTATAAGGCTTCGCTTTTTAGCAATTTTGGCTATACCACTCTTGGGAGTTTTTCATTAATGAATGAACTAGCAGAACAATACCAAACAATCGTAAACACATTTATAGTAGCAATTATAACTGGATTAATTGCTACTATAACCATGGTGCCCGTAGCATACTATGTTCAAAAAAATCAAAATATATTATCTACAGTTATTAACGGTTTAATTACTTCCATGTTCGCAATACCAGGATTAGTAATTGCCCTTGCAGCTGTAAGATTTACCTTGCATATAAGTTTTTTTGAATTTCTATATGGAACTGCACCAGTACTTATTTTTGCTTATTTAATTACCTTTGGTGCTCAATCACTAAGATCAATTTATGCCGGTATATCTGTATTAGATACTAATCTTGAATACTTGGCAAAAACATTAGGTGCTAGTTCATGGAAAAACGTGACGAAGATTCAATTACCTCTATTACTTAATCCGATTCTTGCGGGATTTGGGTTAGTAATATTATCAACAATAAAAGAATTGCCTGTAACATTGCTTGCATCTCCAGTAGGTTTTAAAACGTTAGCAACAGACGTATGGATTGATTATGATGATGGATTTTTAGGTGCAGCAGCAGTATCAAGTCTTTGTTTAATTCTTGTATCACTCATCTTTAATTTTTTCCTTGTGATTAGAACAAATAAATATAAAAATGTTTCATCTTAATTGATATATGGGATTCACTAGTAAAGAATATTCATGTACTCTGAATCAAAGAAAGTTAAAGCCGGGGTGGCGGAATGGTAGACGCAGTAGGCTTAAACCCTGCGGAAACATTAATGTTTCGTGTGAGTTCGAGTCTCACCCTCGGCACCAATAAATAGAAAAGAGCTCTCTATGAAAGTTGCTTATATACTTAATACTCCTAATGCTGCTAATTATAAATTAGGAGATATGATTTTGCCACAAATAGAAAAGAACGAGCATGGCGTAGATGTTGTTGGAATATTTTTTTTCGATGATAATTGCCTTATATTACAAAAAAACAATCCCAAAGGTGAGAGGTTGTCTAAGATAGCAAAAGAAAAAAATATTCTTCTTATGATGTGCGATCAATGCGCAATTCACAGAGGAGTAGCTACAGGTGAACCAGGAAATGCAAAAACTTCGCAAACAGTAGAAAATGTTCACGTAGGATGTTTTCCTGATTTATACGCTGCGCTAAGCGATAATATGCCTGATCAAATTATTTCATTATAATTATTTAAAATTTTAAAATATAGCCAAAGGATTAACTGGGGATCCAGTGCCTCCATTTATATGCAATGGCGATATAACGAATAAAAATTCAAATTGGTTAATAGAATGACAGTACTGTGCAACTTCTTCAAGATTTGTATTGTCGATTAATGGCATACCAAGAAATGGTAATGCCATAAAATGCACAGGCATGCTCAATAATTGACCAGATGGCAATGGAATGGTTCCTTTATAACCTTGACCAGCAGCATCTAGCATATCCCAAGCAAGAATAGAACTATCATATCTATGAAAAAATTCTATGCACGATGCATGCACTCCTGGCATTTCTACTCCATTTCCATTGTATTCAGGATTATCTTTTAAAAATTGAGACACGCCCGAACGAATCAAAATTGCATCACCTGACATAGGGTCAATATTTTTTTGTTTTGCTATTTCAATAAGCTCCCATCCTTGTACAGGACTTTTATGATCGACATATTTTGTGCCCCTAAATGCAGGAACATCGTATAAAACTCCTCTAGTAAATATGCCTTCTTTAATATTTTCTACACCCAAGGCTCCTGCTCCATTACTTGTGACTAATGAGCTAGGAAAATTATTATACATTGGTCCACCAGGTCCGACAAAATTATGACACAACGCATCAATATGCGTATTTGCAAAGCCATGATATGAAAGACCAATATAATCATGTGAATTTGAAGGACCAAATGAAACAAAATGTTGTGCTGGATTTGGATTCCTTGGTCCAGGTTTTGTATCTACGGGATAGGAGCATGAAATTGATACTCCTTTTTTAACTAAAGAAGCTGCTTTAATCTTAACTTCTTCAGTAATTAAATTTAGAGTGCCTTTTTGATCGTCCTTACCCCATCTACCCCAATTATTAAATTTCTTTTTATTGCTTTCATATTCATCTTGAGTTGGTGGGCGTTTATCATCAATAGACATATTTGACTCCATGCTAAATTTAATCCATTTCAGAATATCATGAACTTTAGTAGTAAGTTAATATGATGTGTAAAGAAATTACTTAAAGGTCAAAAATTAATGAAAAAACTCGAAGCTGTGATTGGACTTGAAATCCATGTTCAATTATCTACACAGTCAAAAATGTTCTGTGGCTGTCCTAGAAATTACTTTAATGAACCTCCAAATACTAAAGTTTGTCCAGTATGCTTAGGAATGCCCGGCATGTTGCCGGTCATAAATAAAAAAGCAGTAGAACTTACAATTCTTACTGGTCTAGCTTTAGAATCTAAGATTAATCATCTGTCTATTTTTGCACGGAAAAATTATCACTATCCTGATCTAGTTAAAGGATATCAAATTTCTCAATTTGAAGAACCACTATGTGATGGAGGTATGGTCACTTTTCTATTAGGCATGAATACAATTAATGTTCAATTAGAGAGAATACATTTAGAAGAGGATACTGCCAGATTAATACACAATAATATAATTTATAAAGATGGATCATTAATGGATGTTAATAGATCTGGCGTGCCATTAATGGAAATTGTAAGTAAGCCGGACATATATTCAGCTGATGCGGCAGTAGGGTATTTAAAAAAAATACGACAAATTGTAAGGTATATTGGTGTTTCTGAAGCAGACATGGAAAAAGGATCTTTTAGGTGCGATGCGAATATTTCAATTCGTGAAAAAGGAGATAGCACTCTTGGCAATAAAGTAGAAGTAAAAAATATGAACTCTTTTAAGTCAGTTCATAAGGCAATTGAAACTGAAATAGAAAGACAAACTGTATTATTTTATGCTGGAGATACAATCGTACAAGAAACAAGAGGATTTATTGATGGAAAAGGAATTACAGTATCTCAAAGATCAAAAGAACAGGCTCAAGATTATAGATATTTTCCAGAACCAGACCTGCCTCCTTTATTGATATCCAAAGACGCAATCAATGAATTAAAAAACACTCTAGTCGAATTGCCTAATCAAAAGAGTAACCGATTTCAAAATGAATACAATCTCAACATAGAAGAATCAGAATTCTTAGTAACAACACAACAAACTGCAAATAATTTTGAAATTAGTTTAACTCTAGCTTGTAAACTAATTGATAATCCAGACATCGAAGTATTAGCAAAAAATATTGCTAACTGGTATATGGGTGATATAGCAAAAGAACTTAATCAAATCAGTCTTGCTGCAGAACTACAAAATTCAAAAGTAACTCCAGAAAACATATCTGAACTTATTTACATGATTCAAGTTAAACAAATCACAGTATCTACTGCAAAATCAGTACTAGAAAAAATGTTCTCTAGCGGAAAAAATCCTAAATTAATCGTTAAAACAGAAGGGCTGGGTCAAGTCAATGATTCTGTATTCATTTTAGAATTAATTGAAAGAATATTAACTAATAATCAAAAGGCTGTTAATGATTACTTAAATGGAAAAGAAACTGTTATAGGTTTTTTAGTTGGCCAAGTTATGAAAGAGACAAAAGGCAGAATAGATGCAAATGAAGCTGCAAAATTATTAATTAAAAAAATCAGTGAAAACGCAAAATGACTTCTAAGAAAATTTTTAAATGGTTATATTTTGGCCTACAAATTAAGAGATGGTTATTTTTAATTCTTATTGGTGTTATTTTTATGGGACTAGGAATAGCATACCTTTTAAAAGAAGCATACCTAGTTTTTGTTTTTCCAGAGTGGATTGGCACAATTACACTGCAATGGTTACCCAGATGGATAAGAGGCCTACTTTTTATATTATTATCCGCTTCCATTACTCTCATTGGTGCATGGAAATTAAACCAATCAATTATTTCTACTCTAATACCGAACAAGAAGCATACTGAAGTTATTGATTCAATTTATGAATCACGATTTCTTAGAGATGGTCCATCAATAGCAGTTATAGGAGGTGGGACAGGTATGTCTATGTTATTAAGAGGCCTAAAAAAACATACATCTAACCTTACGGCAATTATAACTGTTGCTGACGATGGCGGTTCAAGTGGAAGATTAAGAAAAGATCTAAAAATATTACCTCCAGGAGATATTAGGGCCTGTATTTCTGCACTTGCTAGCGCAGAACCATTAATAACTGAGCTATTTGAATATAGATTTAATGAAACTGAAGGCAAAGAACTTTCAGGTCATTCATTAGGAAATTTATTAATTGCTGGTATGGCTGAAATTACTGGTTCGATGGAAAATGGAATAGAGGCAATTTCTAAAGTCTTGAATGTAAAAGGAAAAATATTACCTTCTACATTAGATGACGTTCAAATATCTGCTCATTTAAATAATGGAAAATCTATTATTGGCGAATCGAATATTGGAAAAAAGAAAGATTCAATTAAGCAACTAACAATTGATCCAATACAACCAACGGCTTTTAAAGAAGCTACCATAGCAATAGAAGCTGCTGACGTAATAATTATTGGACCTGGCTCACTCTTTACTTCGATTCTTCCAAATCTTTTAATTCCAGGGATTGTTCAATCTATAAAAAAATCTAATGCTACAAAAATTTTTGTAACTAATGTAGCTACACAATTTGGCGAAACTAATCAATTTAATGCATATGATCATTTTAAAGTAATTCACGATCATGTTGATGCTAATGAATTGATTGATATAGTTTTATCTAATGATTTTTTAGTTACAGAACCACTGCTTGATAAATATAATGCAAACCCAGTTATAAGCAATGCTGATGAATTTCCAAAAAACATAGAGGTTATTTTAGAAAATTTAGTCGATCAACAAAATCGCTATCATCATAATTCTAATTTATTGGCAAAGGCTATTTTAAAAATCATATATAAAAAAAATATTTTTTAAATCAATCACTAATGTTTAGTAGAGATATAAATATATATTTAATATAATTAAAATAGAAACAGAGGGAACCATGCAACAACTTTTAAGCATAGCGCAAATAATTATTTCACTACTACTCATATTTCTAATTTTACTTCAAGTAAAAGGTACTGGTTTTGGGGCAGCATTAGGCGGCGTTGACACTGAATATCGCTCGCAAAAAATTGCATCTCAATCATTATTTAGAATAACTATTATTGTAATAATTATTTTTATAAGCCTTTCAGCATTAAGCGTTAAAATAACTTAATTAGTAGCAAATCAATTTAATGGAATCAAAAAATAGCTTAGGCTGGAATAATCTTTTTTATGTATTTTTTTTAAGTTGCATTATTGTATCTATTGCTATAGCAAATAATTCAAATAATTCAAATAATTCAAATACCTTTTATGAGGGCACTACAGACAAGCCGATAAATCTTGATCCATTTTCAAAGCAAAAAAACCAATCCGAAGAAGATATTGGTGCATTAGTTTTTAACGGTTTATTTAAAATAAATTCAAATGGTATGCCCGTTGTTGATCTTGCAAATAAATGGGAAATAACTCCGGATGGGAGGACCTACACTGTCGAAATTAAAGAAAACATATTTTGGCATGATGGAAAAATTTTAACAACAAAAGATATTGATCACAGTATCAGTTACTTAAAAAACAACCACGCATTTAATAAAAATAATTCTATTTGGAAAAATATATCAGTTTATTTCAATGATAAAAAAACAATTATTTTTCATTTACAAGAGCCTTACGCGCCATTTTTATCAAATCTAACTTTCCCAATAATTCCAAGCCATATTCCTATAAATAATTATAATGTTAGTAGCACCGATTTTAAAATGCATTCGATTGTAGGAACAGGCCCATTTGTCATTCAATCCATTTCTGATAAAAAAGCTATGTTTGTCAGAAATGGATCCTATTATTTAGGTGTTCCTAAGATTAAAAATTTTGAACTTATTTTTTATCAAACAAAAAAACAACTTTCTAATGCAATGAACAACAACGAACTGAGTGCATCAATTGCATTACTTCCTAGTAATTTTACTACGACAGATCATGAAAAATATAAATTACTAAAACACACAATGAATGAATCGCTAATTTTATTTATGAATAATTTAAGAGAACCATTTAACAGTGTAGAAGTTAGAAGAAATATTAAAGCAATTATAAAATCGCCAGAATTTTTCAATAAAATGCGAGAAAATTCTTTGATAGATGTTGTGCCAGGCAATTTATTTCATTCATACAAATGGGCATTGCAATTTCATAATAGTGAGTTAATTGAACAAAGCATTATGAAGTCACTGAATAATCCAAAAGATGCGTACAGCTTAGTTATGCTGAATAATTTAAACATACAAAATATTTCAGAGCAAATTATAAAAAGCCTTAAAAATAATAAAATTAATTTTGATATTAAAATTGCAGACAATAGCAACGAATTAATTTCAATAATTACCAATAGAGATTACGACTTTTTAATTCTAAATATTAAAAATAGCTTAGACCCAGACCCATACTATATGTGGCATACATCACAAATAATCTATCCAGGAATTAATTTTTCTGGATTAAATGACAAATTCACAGACTCCCTAATTGAGGATGCCAGAAAAAATATAGATTACTATGAACGAGCCCAAGCTTACAATGAGTTTAAGCAAAGATTTAATGATTTAAGTCCAGCGATAATACTTAGTCATCCAGTATATAGTTATATAATAAATCAATCTATTTCTGGTCCAAAAAATGATACCCTTTTTAAATTATCTGATAGATTCAGAGATATTCATTTATGGGAATTTTTTAAATAATAATATTGGAGAAATATGAAAATCAATATCATTTTTTTTGGCACAGGTCAATTTGGTGCAAAATCACTTTTGTCTTTATGCAACAATAATCAATTCAATGTTAAAGCAATAGTCACACAGCCTAAGAAAAAAAAAGGAAGAGACAGAAAAATAATTACAAATGACATTGAAAACATTGCAGATAATTTCAATATTGAAATTTTAAGAAGCGAAAAGATAGATGATAAATTAATAGAAAAAGTGAGTACATTCAATCCACACATAGGAATTTTAATTAGTTCTTCGCATTTTTTATCAAAAAAATTAATAGATATTTTTCCTTACAATGTCATAAACGTTCATCCATCTTTACTTCCACAATACAGAGGATCCTCTCCAATGCAATCTGCATTATCAAATGGAGAAAAAATTACAGGAATCACTATCATGAATATATCAAATAAATTAGACGCAGGTCCAATTATAGCTCAATACATAATAAAAATTGACGACGGAGACAATTTTGTTACCTTAGCAAATAAACTATCAATAAAAACATCTTTATTTTTAAACAAAGTTATACATAAATACATCAACAAAGAAATTACTTCTGAAAAACAGCAAGAAGTACGCGCAACATACACAAATAAAATATTTAAATCTAATGGTAAAATTAAATGGAAGCAAAATTCTCACATGATCAATAATCAAATTAGATCATTGTCAGGTTGGCCAAACAGTTTCACTTTTTTTAATAATAAACAACTAATTATTCATGCAGCAGTTCCAATACAACTGGACAATCAAAATATTAAGAAAAAAATTGGTATAGTATGCTCAGGAAATAATAGGGAATATACAAATAATTTGAATGAGGTAAAAAAAATTTATGCTACTGTTCGATGTTATAAAAGTGAGTTAATTATAGAAGAATTACAACTAGAAAATAAGAAACGAATGAGCATTCAATCATTTATCAATGGAAATAATAATTTTATTAATAGCACATTAAATTATAAAAAATAAAATAATATTGTCAAAAAATTATTTATCTGAAGTAGCTTCAGGGCTTCCAGTGCTATCAGTATTATCTGCAGATTCATCATTGCTCTCGCTAGTGTCAGAATCATCTCCTGAATCAACTAACTCATCATCAGTTGGCTCAACAGCTATC
>QGNP01000017.1 GCA_003228125.1 Chloroflexota bacterium
ATCTTTTTTCAAAGCTTGCAATTTCTCCTTCATTAAAACCTAATTCTTTCAAAATTCCATGATTGTCTTCACCTAAGGTCCCATAGGGCTTATTTAACGATGACTCAAAGTTATCAATTGACCATGATAGACCTGGATAAATTCGTGTTCCTAAAAATTGATTATCAAGGGATTGAAACCAGTTCCTAAATCCAAGTTGATCACTTGCAAGAAGATCTGCTGGTTCAGCAACTAAGGAAGCTATGACGCCCTTAGATTGTAATAATGCGCATAATTCATTTCCATTCATCTCTTTGGTAATCTCTCCAATCGCAGCATTGACTAATTCTCTATCCTGTATTCTGCCTGGAATAGATGACCATTTATGATCTAAATCGGACCATTCTTCTTTATCTAAAACCTGACACAAATTATTCCATTGAGCATCATTTTCAGCAATAATTACAACCCAATTATATTCGCCTAAAACTGGAAATGAATTATGTGGAACAATAAATTTATTTTCATTGCCCATTCTATTTAATTCTCTTTTATTTAATGACCATTCAGAATAGAGAGATACTAATTGCGTCGTTAACTGTTGCACTTGAGAAAAATCAATATAAATGCCCTTTTTATTTTCTTTTCTTGACTGCATAGCCGTTACTACAGCAAAAATAAGTGCCTGAGCAACAGTAGCATCGGAGTGAGTAGATCCTAATACCTCTTCTTCTTTTCTCCCAGGATGCCCCCTCATTATTGCATGTCCTGTGACGCAATCAAATCCAGTACCAAATGATACATATCCTTTATAAATTCCTTCCACTCCCCATCCCGGTATAGATATCAAAGAAGCTTGATCATTGATTTTTTGCAAAGATTCCCAGCCAATGCCTAGTCTATCAATAGTTCCAGCAGAAAAACTCTCAATTATAATATCTGCAGTCTTTACTAATTTATTAAAGACATCTATTCCGTCACTTGTTTTTAAATCAAGTGCTATATTTCTCTTGTTTCTATTTGCTTGTAAATGTGCCCAGGCTCGTTCATAAGGTGGACCATCACCAACAGGTGAAACTCGCCAATCATTAGAAAATAAAGGTCGTGTAGGGGAGTTACGTGGAAAAGATTCTATTTTTATAACATCTGCACCTAAGTCACCCATAAAACTGCAGGCAGTTGGGCCTGCCCAAACTTCGGCAAGTTCAATAATGCGTATATTATTTAGCAATTCATAAGCCATTTAAAAACCTTAATTTAATCACCTAATTGTCCCAATCTTAAATAATGCTTGTTGATCATTTAAAGAATATCCTAAATCACTGAGTACTTCTGAACTATGCTCGCCAAATTTTGGTGCAGGATGTAAAACCCATTCTTCGTCACTCATATATTCTTTAAATGGATAGGCTGGTGCTATTATTTCCCCTATTCCATCTTGTTCAAATGTAGTAAATGATTTTCTGGCAATTGCCTGCGGATCATTAATCGCTTCTTCTACTGTAAAAACTGGCGTACACAACACTTTTGCTTCTTGCATTATCTTAAAAATTTCAAGTTTTGTTCTTTTTTTCAACCATGGAATAATATGCGCAAGAAATTCTTCTCGATGTGATGGCTTTTGATTAAGATCTAAAAATCGTTCATCTTCTGCCCATTCAGGACGACCCATTGCTATACAACATCTTTCAAAAAAGGGAGAATCTGCGCCAGTAAACTGCACATGTCCGTCACTGCATTCATAAACACCAGTAGGATAGGCTGCTCTGCCGGATGCTGGAGCATAATTTAATACTCCATCTGTAAGAGCCCAAGCAACAAACGGTGTATCAACATTGCTTGCAAGTGCTTCCACGGCAGAAACTTCTGCATGATAAACATTAGGATTATTTTGATTTTTCCATAAAATTGCAGATGCAATTGCACCAGCAGTTAATCCTACTTGCATTGCAGTTGTATAAGGAGCATAGCCAACAGGAGCTAAGCTATTATCAGTTAATGATGGTCTCTGACGAAACAATCTAGTGCTTTGTGCAAAAATAGATAAATCTGATTCTAGTCTATTGGCATAAGGGCCATTAAGACCATGCGGTGAAATAGCTAACGTGCTAGTTTTTTGATTTGCTAATTTAATAGATTCTATTATTTTCATAGCTAGATTTGGTGATTCTTCAATAAGTACCAAATCTACATTTTGAACGATCCTGTTGATTATTTCAATTCCAGATGGACTTGAATAATCAACCACAATTGATTTTTTACCTGTATCAAGAAAAATATGCATGCCTCCAGAATTCAGTGAAGGGCTATCCTGAAAAAAAGGAGGCGCTCTTCTTATTTCTCCGCCATCCATTTTTTCTACTTTTAAAACACTTGCTCCGAAATCAGAAAATTGTTTTCCAGCAGCTGATGACGCAACTCCACCACCTATTTCAACTATTTTGTAATCAGAAAATAAATCTTGCATCTATTTTTACCTAAATTTTCTATCCAACCTACTTGGAAGCAACTCTTTTACATAATACCATTATATCCTATGCCGGGTAGTGTAATGGTAGCACAAGGGACTTTGAATCCCTTGGTCTAGGTTCGAATCCTAGCCTGGCAGCCAAAAATGATATTATTGTTTACTTAAAAATTCCCTCAATCCTTCTGATGAGTCATCTAAAACTATCTTTCTTATGTCCTTTATTTGATCTCTGATCAAAGCTGCTTTTTCATATTCTAATAATTTAGAAAGCCTATCCATTTCATCTTTTAATTCTCTTATCATTTCTTCTGCTTGATATTTAGTTAAATTATATATATCTATACTACTACTCTCATTGCTAATTTTTCTAAATGTATCATTAATGTCTTTAATATTTTTTTTAATCATGGTCGGCGTTATTTTATTAACGATATTATATTCATGTTGAATTTTTCTTCGCCTGTCGGTCTCATCAATGGCTGATTGCATAGATTTTGTAACAATATCCGCATATAAAATAACTCTACCATTTGGATTTCTCGCTGCCCTACCCATTGTCTGAATTAGAGAACCCTTAGATCTTAAAAAACCTTCTTTATCAGCATCTAATATACAAACTAAAGCAACTTCTGGTATATCTAATCCTTCTCTTAAAAGATTAATTCCTACAACAACATCAACTTCACCAAGTCTAAGATTTCTAATAATTTCGACTCTTTCAAAAGTGTCAAGTTCTGAATGAAGGTATGTTGCTTTTATACCAGAATCAATTAAATACTCACTTAACTCTTCAGACATTTTTTTTGTTAACGTTGTTATAAGAACTCTTTCATTATTATTAATACAATTGTTTATTTCATTAATCAAATCATCTATTTGCCCTTCAGTTTTATGTATTTCAGTAGTAGGATCAACTAAGCCAGTTGGTCGAATTACTTGTTCAATGACTTCTGAAGAACGCTCTATTTCATAAATATTTGGTGTTGCAGATACATATACGGCATAATTAATTCTTTGAATAAATTCATCAAAATTAAGTGGTCGATTATCTATGGCAGATGGCAATCTAAAACCATATTCAACTAATGTTTTTTTTCTTGAAGTATCTCCATTATACATTCCTCTAATTTGAGGAATTGTAATATGAGATTCATCTATAAATAAAAGCCAATCATCTGGGAAATAATCTAAAAGTGTCCAAGGAGTTGATCCGGGCTTTCTTCGTGATAAATGCCTTGAATAATTTTCAACTCCTCCGCAATATCCCATAGTTTTTAAAGTTGCAATATCAAACTTTGTTCTCTCTTCAATCCGTTGTGCTTCTAAAAACTTCCTCTCGTTCTTAAAAAAAATAATCTGTTCAGACAATTCTTTTTCAATATCAGCGATTGCTAATTCTAGTCTTTCAGAAGATGTAACAAAATGCTTGGCAGGATATAAAGAATAGTCAGTTAATTCTTCAATGATTTCTCCAGTAACAGGATTCAATACAGAAATTTTTTCTATAACATCTCCCCAAAAATCAATTCTAATTCCATGTGTTTCATGTACTGGAAATACAGTAATTGAATCTCCTCTGACTCTAAAAGTACCTCGTTCATTCGCAATATCATTTCTCTCATATTGCATACTTATAAATTGCCTAATTAATGAATTCCTATTAATATTCCTTCCTTTAAAAAATTTTATGATAAAATCTTCATACTCTCCTGGTTCTGCTAGTCCATAAATGCAAGAAACAGAAGCAACTATTATTACGTCTTTCCTTTCAAAAAGTGCCCTGGTAGCAGAATGTCTCATTTTATCAATTTCATCATTGATACTTGCATCCTTATCTATATATGTATCAGTTCGTGGCACATATGCTTCTGGTTGATAATAGTCATAATAAGAAACAAAATATTCAACTGAATTATTAGGAAAAAAGTCACGAAATTCAGTTACTAATTGTGCAGCAAGTGTTCGATTGTGAGCAATAACTAAAGTCGGTTTCTGTAAATTATTAATCATATTGGCCATCGTATATGTTTTTCCTGAGCCAGTAGTACCTAGTAAGGTCTGTTCTTTTATACCAATTGAAGCATTCTCAGTTAATTTTTTAATTGCAGCCGGTTGATCGCCTGTAGGATTAAAGGGAGCATGTAACTTAAAAATACCTTCGATATTTTTTTCATTATCGTTATTAAATTTTGAAGCAGAAGAATTCATTGTCTTCCTATTTTTTTAGATACGCATTTAAAATTTAGCTTCTAATGCCATGCGAAGTATTGATTCTAAGTCTTTAGCATCTGGATTAGATTTTCTAATTTTATTAATAACATTTTCAGATTCTTTTTTATTAAAATCTAAAGAAATTAATGCATCAACAGCATCATTCCAAATAGGATCAATACTTTTTTTGTTAATTGCATTAGATTGATAATCATCCGGAATTAAATCTATTAACTTACCATTTAATTTAGCAATAATTGTATTGGCAATTTGCAAGCCAATTCCTTGCAATTGAATCAATCCTTCTGTGTCTTTATTTTCAATTAATATAATAATTTCTTCAATTGGAATTGATAGCAACCTAACAGCTTTAACAGGACCAAAGCCAGGTACTGAAAGAAATTTTTTAAAAAAATTTCTTTCAGTTTCTGTTAAAAATCCTACAAGAATCGGTGAGGGGTTTCTTTCTGAGACATGATAATAAGTGTATATAAAAATTTCATCTCTATTAATTAGTGATTCAATTTGAGAAATTAAATATTGAGGGATAATGATTTCGTAAATAATTCCATTAACATCCAACCATATGTAATTATCAATTACATCAATTTTAGTTAAGCTGCCTCTAAGACCAGATATCATCTGCTGCACCTTATATTATAAATATTTCCACTCACTTATTCTAGTTAATGCAATCGCTATTGCATCAGTTATATCATATTGTAAACGAATATCATCTAATTCAATTAACATTTGGACCATTTCAAAAACTTGTTGCTTGCTTGCTCTTCCATAACCAGTCACAGATTCTTTTACTTCAGTTGGAGCAAAAGTAAAAATATTAATATTTTGCATTGAAGCAGCTAAGCTAGAAACTGTTCGTGCTTCTGCAACAGAAATAGCTGCTTTTACATTTATACTAACAAATTGACTTTCAATTGCTAGTTCAATAGGTTTATATAAAGACATTAAATCACTAATATTTTTATATATATAGTGCAAACGGTCAGCTCGTAATTCCTTGGAGTTAGTTTTAATATAGTCTGCGCAAACTAATTTATGAGTTCTACCATTGGAATCTATAATTGCATAACCAGTAATAGCTAACCCTGGATCAATTCCCATGATTCTTCTAATATTCTGATCTGGAGAATTAGCCATAAAAATCCTATCTAAGTTAAATGGCGAGTAGTTCATCAGAAATAGCTATGTTCGTTTGCACTCTTGACACATCATCTAAATCATCAATTATTTCTAACAGTTTAATTGTTTTTAATGTGTCATCTTTATTTAGCTCTAATAAATTTTCAGGGATCCTAGTCACTTCCATTGAATTAACTTCAATATTATTATTATTCAAAATCGATCTTACTGATTCGATTGATGATGGCTCTGTAATAATTTCAATTTCATTATCATTAATAACAATATCTATCGCCCCACTATCAATTGCAAGAAGTTGAAGATTGTCAATATCACCAGAAAAATTATTAATATGAAGCAATCCATTCATTTTAAATTGCCAAGCTACAACACCTGGTTCACTTAAATTCCCACCATTGCGATTAAAAGCAAGACGAACCTCTGATGCCGTTCTATTTTTATTATCAGTGACTGCATCAATAATTATTGCGCTACCACCTGGTCCATAGCCTTCATAAGTAATTTCTTGTAATACAGTTCCAGAGTCAGGTCCTGATGCTTTTTTAATAGCTCGTTCAATATTAGCAGCTGGCATATTCGCATCCTTAGCTTTCTGAATTGCAAGTCTTAAAGATGAATTACTGAGTGGATCAGATCCATTTTTAGCTACAAGAGTAATATCACGACTTAATTTAGTAAATAATTTACCACGCTTAGCATCCAAGGCTCCTTTTTTATGCTTAATAGATGACCATTTTGAATGACCTGACATTAGAAAGCCTTTCTATTTTAATTTTAATTCTACATTGTCTATTAATCTAGTGTCGCCAACAAACAATGCAACTAATAACAAACTATTATCTACTATAATATCATCACATTGTTCAAAATCATTAACATTAACTATAGAAACATAATCAATGCTTTTTTCTAATCCTGGAGCCAAGTTATCGACAAAAATATTAGTCAATTTTCCAACTTTTCTTTCTCCTAAAAGGAAATATTTATGAGACATGCCTAGAGCACTATAAATTGAAGTAGCTAAGCCGCGTTCTTTTATAGAAAGATATCTATTTCTTGATGATAAAGCTAAGCCATCATTATCCCGAATAATTTGACATCCTTGAACTATTATTTTCAAACTAAAATCTTCAATCATATTTTGAATAATTTTCAACTGCTGCGCATCTTTCTTACCTAAATATAAATAATTAGGTTGTACAATATTCAATAATCTACAAACTACGGCCAGTACTCCATCAAAGTGACCAGGCCTTGCATTGCCTTCTAGAACCTTGAATAAAGATTCGCTTTGAATTTTTATAGTATAATCATCTGAGTAAATTTCATCGAAAGAAGGAATAAATAAAAAATCAACTGCTAATGAATTCAGTAATGCAATATCATTTTTTTCATTTCTTGGGTATTTATCCAAGTCTTCATTTGGACTAAATTGCTTGGGGTTAACAAAAATTGAAACTACGGTAATCTGGCATTCTTTAATTGAAGTTTCTATTAATGATAGATGCCCTTTATGCAATGCGCCCATTGTAGGAATAAAGCCAATTGACCTGCTCGTGACTAGGAGAGTTTTAGATAATTCAATGCTGTTTCTAATAATTTTCATATTCTAAAATTAGATAATTAATTAATTTCTGTTTTGGTTACTGTTTGATAAGATTCATCAATAACGTGTGTTTCATTTTCAATCATTTTATTTATTAACTTTTTATTTCTTTCTTCCATAAAAAATGATTCGTCATCGCTAGGGAATGATTCCTGTTCTACTGATTCTCTGTATTGAATTATAGCTTGAGACAACAAAGAACTTCCATCTACAAATTTCCTAGTATGCCTTGGAGAGAAATCATCATACAATCCTAAAATGTCATGGAAAACTTGTACTTGACCTGAGCAATATGGACCAGCTCCAATTCCTATTGTAGGGATATTTAACCTTGAAGTAATCATGTGAGATAAAGCGGCTGGAATAGTCTCCAATACAACTGCATAGGATCCAGCTTCTTCTAATGCTTTAGCATCATGAATTAACTTCACTGCACTTCTTGGAGTTTTTCCTTGAACTTTATATCCTCCTAAAGAATTAACTGATTGAGGAGTCAAACCTACATGTCCCATTACTGGTATTCCTGCATCGACTAATTTTTTCACAGTTTCAGCAATTCTTACTCCTCCTTCAAGCTTGACAGATGTTGCTCCCGTCAATTTCATTAATCGAGTAGCGTTCTTCATCGCATCTTGCCATCCAGTTTGATAGCTTCCAAAAGGCATATCAGCAACTATATGTGCTTTAGAAGTGGCATTAACTACCGGCTTTGCATGATGAATAATATCTTCAATAGTTACAGGGATTGTAGAATCATACCCAAGCACGACCATGCCTAAACTATCACCAACAAGCAATAATTCTATTCCAGCTCGTTCAGCTAAAATTGCTGACAATGCATCATATGCGGTAAGCATAACAATCTTTTCGCCACGTTCTTTTTTTTCTTGGATTTGTAAGGTTGTCAAACGTTTCATTTAAGCCTCCATTTTTTAAAAATAATAAGACAAATGGATGACTATAACAATCCATCTGTCTCAGTAATTAAATCTAAGCAGATTACCATGTTCGATCAGAAAATAATAAATATTAAATCTGATAATATAAATATATAATAGAGTAACAATAAAAAATGTCAAGTTAATTAGTTAAATTGATAAGATTTTATAATTCTTGGCATTTTGAACAATAAAAAGTTGAACGCCCTACTACTCTTGTTTTTATTATTTTTTGACTACATCGCAAGCATTTTTTATCAACTCTCCCATAAACAGCAACTTTTGTTTGATGATAACCGCTATTACCTAGCAAATCCTTATAATTATTAATTGTAGTGCCTCGGTTATTAATTGATTCAAATAAAACATTCTTTATGGATGCACACAATCTATTAATTTCATCATCATTTAATAAAAAGGCTTTTTGTAAAGGATTAATTCCTGCATCCCAGCAAGCTTCATCAGCATAAATATTACCAACTCCCGCAGCAATAGATTGATCTAATAGAGCAGATTTAATTGATGACTTACGAGCAACAAGCTTGCTTTTAAGAAAAGCAGGATTAAAATCATGAGATATAGAATCTGGACCAATTCTTTGATTAAAATTAACTAAGTTTGAATAAATATCGATAGTGGCAAATTTACGTATGTCCATTAGGCTCATAGAAAAATTATTATCAAAGTTGAATCTAATCTTCTCATATGAAGCCATAGGGCTATTGCTAGGATTAATGCTAATTGATCCAGTCATTCTTAAGTGTACAATTAAATATTTTTTGTTAGATATACTAAAAATCAAATATTTACCATGTCTTGACAAACAGTCAATTTTATTACCAATGAGCGCAGTAGAAAAAAAATTGATATCTTTTTTAATAAATAATCTTTCTGAGCCTTCAAAAATATTAATTGATTTAATCAACCTTTTTTTTACTTTGCTTTCAAGGTCTCTTTTAATGGTCTCTACTTCTGGTAATTCTGGCATTCATATTCCTTGCAATAAACTACAGCATTTCACCCCATGATTTACCTATTTTTCTTTCAATGATCAAAGGCACATCAAGTAACATTGAAGGCATTAATCTATATGCAATAGAATCTAAATCATCTATTTCATTTTTTGGAACTTCAAAAATTAATTCATCATGTATCTGCAAAATCATCGTAGTCTTAAATCCTTTTTTTCTCATGTCTAATAATTCTTTATCTATATCATTCATTGCTGTTTTAATAATATCTGAGGCAGTTCCCTGCACAGGCATATTAATTGCAGTACGCTCAGCTGCTAACTGCAAATTTTTATTTTGTGCATTAATGTTTGGTATATATCTACGCCGTCCCAACAAAGTTTCGACATACCCATTTTTACTTGCGTCAGCAATAATTTTTTTTCTCCATACATCAACTTGAGGATAAGCTTTAAAATAATTTTCAATTGCTTGTTCAGCTTCTTCTCTTGACATTTGTTCTCGTTGCATTAATCCATGCGCACTAAGTCCATAAATAATCCCAAAATTAAAAACTTTGGCATGTCTTCTTTGATCTAAACTAACTTGATCAATGGAAATATTATAAATTTTTGCAGCTGTCTCAGCGTGTATGTCTCTTTGATCAATAAATGATTGAACAAGAGAGCGATCTTTACTTAAATGCGCAAGTACTCGTAATTCTATTTGAGAATAGTCAAAAGAAACGAGAAATTTATTAGATTTCAATGACATAGAAGCAACAAATGCGCTTCTAATCTCTTTTCCAATCGGTGATCTAACAGGAATATTTTGAAGATTTGGAGCATTTGAAGTAAGACGACCAGTGGACGTACTCACTTGTGAAAAAACTGTGTGAATTTTACCAGTTTTGTTAGAAATCTGTTTAGGAAGAGCATCGGCATAAGTTGTTTTAATCTTCGTAAGTTCTCGCCACTGTAAGACATCATTAATAATTGGATGCGCTGTTACAAGAGACTTCAGTGCTTGAGCATCCGTTACCCAACTTGTTTTATTTTTTCTTGTTTTTGGTAAGTTCAATTCAGTAAAAAGTATCTCGGCCAGTTGCTTTGGTGAACTAATTAAAAATTCATGTCCGGCAGATTTAAAAATTTCTTTTTCCAGTTTTAAAATATTTACATTTAATCGTTTAGATAGCTCTTCTAATACACTTCGATCGATCAAAACTCCTGCTTGCTCCATCCTGACTAAAACCTCTAAATGTGGCATATCAATATCAGTGTAAATTTCTAATAGATCTATTTTTTCTAATTCATGCACTAATTTATCTTTAATTAATAACAAGTTGGCAGATCGTTCACTAATAAATTTACTAGATTCTTCTATAGTTTTATTATCAAGAAAAAACTTATTTTTTCCTTTTCCATAAAAAACATCTTCTGCAATAATCTCATTAGATAGCTCTCTCATAATCAATTCATCCACAGATATGTTAATAAATCCTAGTAAATAACCTGCAATCGATGTATCAAAATTTATATTATGCAAAAAAATATCGGAATTAAGTAACTCAAAAAACTTGATATGCATTTTTGCATTATGAGTGACGGATTGGACATTTAAAGACGAAATTAATGTGTTGCAAATATCTTTCAATATTTTAATAGATTCTCCGCTATTATCTATTTCATCAAAATAGGATCCAAAATGAAGATAATAGCTTAGATTATCTTTGTGTGAAAAACTTACTCCAGCTAAAAACATTCTATCATTTATTATTTGGGATAATGGCAAGAATGCGATTCTTCCCTCAAGCATAACCTCTGAAACAAAAGTTTCATAATTTTTTTCATCTAAAATAATAATTTTACTTTTACGATTTTTTTTATTCTTATTGTCTGACAAATAATTTGGTATTTTAGATAACAAAGATTCAAATTCAATTTCTGTGAAAATTTCTCTTACTTGAGATGATTCATAATCGCCATAAATTGATTCGCTCAAATTTAATTCTAATTGTGGAATATTGCATTCAATCGTTGCGAGTCTTTTAGCAGTATCAGCATCATTCTGATTTGCTATTAATAATTTTTGCATTCTTAAAGGTTCTATTTTATCAATATTAGAATATATATTATTAATATTATTCCATTGCTTAATCAAAGCTGTTGCTCCTTTGTCGCCAATGCCTTTGACTCCTTTGATATTATCTGAAGGATCTCCAACTAACGATTTATAATCGATTAATTGAATAGGAGTAAACCCAAATTTATTAAAAAAAACTTCGTCATTGTAAAGAACAGAGTCACCTTGAAAAGGTCGGAATAATTTTACTTTAATTTTATTGCTGATTAACTGCAATAAATCTTTATCTAATGTAACAATTATAACATCAGTATCTTTTTTAGCAGCCTGCTTTGACAGTGTTCCTATTACATCATCTGCTTCAAATCCTGAAGATTCAATTCTGGGAATTTTCAATACTGACAATATTTCAGCAACTTTATTAATTTGAGAAGGCAAATCATCAGGTGCTGGAGGTCTATTTTTTTTATATTGGTCATCAATGTCATCACGAAAAGTTTTACCTCTTGCATCCCATGCTGCTATTACATAGTTAGGTTTCAATTCATCAATAACTGAAAATAGCGTTTTAAAATATCCATATACAGCCCATGTAGGTTCCTGGGTCTTACTAGAGCGCATTTGCAATTTTTCTAATGCAAAATAGGAGCGAAATATTAAAGCGAATGAATCTATGATTAATAATTTTGAATTTTTTTTGTCCATAATGGTATCTTTCTATATCATACTACTCTTTTAATAATACAGAAATATATAGATGAATAAGCATGTTACATATAATATATAAATACATATAAGATCAAATAGAGGTATCTGTGCCAATATTAAGCATTACTGTATCAGAATTAGATAAAACAAAATTTATTTCTACTAATAATAAAACAAATGAAATCGATCTAGTTATTGAAAAAAATAAAAAAATTAATAACGTTCAAGAAATTAAAGCTAATTTAATAGGAAAAAATAACAAGGATTTAGCTTCGGCTGTTTGGCTTAAAGATATAAGCTCGTTAGAACAATATGCCTCTGCTCCAGAACATCTGACTTTTTTATTGCCAAATATGAGCAAGATTATAAAAAATATTTGGACAACTCGAGTATTAGTTGAAAATTACCCTTCTTCAATTAAAAAAGATTACGCATTATTTTTTGCAATAAAAAATTTAATAGGAAATTTTGAATGGGAAATAATTGAATACTTAGATGCCCTATCTTCTTTACCAGGAGAAATCTATTCTGGTCGATCATTTGAAGAGCGAGACCAGTTCCGTGCAGCAGGCGTCATACTATATAATGCAGATGATAAAAAAAAATTCAATAGTAAGTATATAGAAATAAACACGAATTTTAAAAAAATCTACTCAATAACCAATGAAAGCAATGTACTGATCGCTAGCTAAATTTAAAATTAAACTTTCAATAATTTTTGTGTAACAGATGAAATTATTTCTAAAGATTCCTTGATGTCTTGACTCGAGATATTTAAATGCGTAACAGCTCTAATTTCTTGCGTGCCCTTAGGTTGTGAAACTAACAGCCCTTGTTTATTCAATTCATCAACGAATTTGTCGCCGTTAATTTCTTTAACAGAAAAATATACTATATTTGTTTGGACTACCTTTTCATTGATATAAATACCTTTAATTTTTGATAACCCACCTGCCAGTAATTTTGCATTACCATGATCATCTTTAAGGCGTTTAATATTATTTTTTAAAGCATAACTAGCAGCACTTGCAATAATTCCTGCCTGTCTCATTCCGCCGCCTAAAGTACGCCTAACGCTTCTTGATTGCTGTATAAAATTTGTTGAACCGCATAACACAGACCCAATTGGCGCACCTAATCCTTTTGAAAAACAAAAACTAACTGAGTCAACATTTTTTACTAAATCTATAACATTGCAATCTAATGCAGTTGCAGCATTAAAAATCCTAGCACCATCCATATGAACAGCAGCATTGATGCTTTTTGCAAAGTCAGAAACTTGATTAATGTAATCCTCATCAATCACGCTCCCTCCACATCTATTATGTGTATTTTCTAAACAAATTACACCTGGCTTACCAACAGAATCATTAATAATATTAAGCAATTGTTCATGTAAAAAAGTTCCATCTGAAGCATTATCAACAGGCAATAAGTGTATTCCTCCAAATTGCGTTGCGCCAAGACCTTCATGCCAAAGTATATGTGATTCAGAGCCGACAATTGCAACTTTTTTAATTAGGCAATGAACCAATAACGCAATGAGATTACCCATAGTACCGCTTGGAACATACAAGGCAGATTCTTTTCCTGTAATTTTAGCAGCTTCATTTTCTAAATTTTTGACCGTAAAGTCATCGCCAATAACATCGTCTCCAACTTCTGCATTTTTAATTATATTTCGCATTTCAATCGTTGGCTTTGATACAGTATCAGATCTTAGATCTATCATTTTGTCTCCGTAATAAATGCTTGCAAGAGAATAGAAGAAAATTAATTAGACATATTTTGAGTATTTTTTTCCCAGAGAGTTTCATATCCATCTCCACCCATAATAGCTAGTAAAAGGTCAGCTCTTTCTAGACGAATTGCTTCTTGCATAACATTTTCACATTCATCCAATAAAAAATCGCCTCCTATGTTCACTAATCTATCAGTAAGCTTTTGCCACACGCCTAAATCTTGCATTAATTCTATTTTCCTAGGCCATTCAAATACAGTAATTTGTTCAGGCAATTTCATATTAGGTCTTTCACGTTGAAGAAAAAGATATCGTTCTTCGGCACTTTTAACTCTGGGTACAAGTTTAATTAAAGGAAGGTCATTATTATTAGTTCGAGCATCAACAAGAAGCCTTTTATCAAGTAAATTGAATCTAACTATAAAAACTTCAGAATCTTCAATTACAGAAAAAATAGCATCTAAATCAATACCTAGTTCATTGTCCATTACAACCCCCCCTGTAGTCCGCTTGAATAAATTGTATCAAAGTATCTTTATGAAGACTAGAAGCAAAATAAATATCTATTCTCTAAGCAATAATTATGAGATTTGATAAGTGCGATTTAAGAATGGTATTTTAATAATACCAGCCATTTGGAGTCCAAAAATAAAAATAACAACTCCTGAGACTTGATTTATAATTTTAATATTATCTACTAAAAAACTACCAAGAAAACCAGCAGTTGTACCAAGTGCAACAAAAACGATAGAAAAACCAAGAATAAATACTAATGAATGTGAAATAATTGAAATATCACCATTTGTTTTTTGATTATTCATAATATCACCACATATATTAATAAAAAAAACTGGAACTAATGGTAAAACGCAAGGAGAGAAAAAGGATAATATTCCAGCAGTAAATGCAACAAGTGGGCCATAAATAGATTCTACATTATTTGACAAGTTTAATTCTAAATTAATTGCCTGATCAAGAAATCCAACCTGTGCAAAAAATTGATTAATAATTACAAAATTATTAGTAAAAATAAGGACTCCTAAAATACATACAATAATGCCAAAAAATAACATTATCTTTTCAGCATATGGCATAATTTTTTTAAAAAATCTTTGAAAAGTGTTCATGAATATTGCAAATAATAAGAACCAGATCCCTATACCAATTGAATAAAAAGCTAACAAAATTGAGCCTTGAAGAGCCGATCCTGTTTTTGCAGTAAGAGTAAGTAAAATACCTAATATAGGCCCTATGCATGGCGTCCAGGCAGCAGCAAAGGTTAAGCCAAATATTAATGAACGCAAATAACTAGTATTTTTAACACCCAATAGTTTTTATCCTATACCTAAAAATTTAATACGTGCAGCTTCATAATTTTCCTTAGCTCTAATTTCGCGATTTAAAGCGCCTTTGATAACAGCAGGGTTTTTAATTTTGGAATCATCAAGAAGCAATTCATGTAACACATTTAATTTAATTTGCCAACTATTAAATGCATCCATGTAACTTTCACTATTTACTGATCTTTTTTTTATCATATAGTAAATATTAACAACTCATGTGCTTAATGCTCTACAAGAATGTTAAAATAAATATAAGTTTTAAGATTATAAGGATTATAAAATGAAATATAGATCGTTAGGAAATTCAAATTTAGAAGTATCTGAAATTGGCATTGGAGGCAATACATTTGGTCGGGCAAACGATCTTGATAAAACAAAAGAAATTTTATCAGCAGCATTTTCTCTAGGCATTAACACAGTAGACACAGCAGATATTTACGGAGGTAACGGAACTTCTGAAAAATATGTAGGTGAAGCATTAAAAGAAAATCGAAACGAGTGGATAATTATGACTAAATTTGGTGCCCCAAATATTCCAGGCAATAATCCTCATACAACTCTAACTCCATCTGCAACAAAAGAGTATATCGATTATGCGATTGATGCGTCATTAAAAAGACTTCAAGTGAATTATATTGATGTATACCAAGTTCATTTTCCACATGAAATGGTGCCTTCAGAAGAAACAATGTCTGCTCTTAATGAGTTAGTAAAAGCAGGCAAAGTTAGACATGTTGGATGTTCAAATTATAAAGTATGGCATATGGTTCAATCACAGCATGTGGCTAAGCAAAACAATTTTGCACCATTTATCTCATCGCAACCACCATATAGCTTAGTTGACAGAAGAGTAGAAAAAGAACATCTGCCAGCTTGCGAACAATATGGAATTGGAATTATTCCTTACAGTCCTCTGGCAAGTGGTTTCTTAACAGGCAAATACCAAAAAAATGAACCAGCTCCAAAAGGCTCTAGATTTGAAACGACATCAACTGCGGGTTATGCAACAAGGTTTATTAATGATAGAAATTTTGATATTTTAGATAAATTAAATATATTTGCTAATAATAAAGGAGCAAAATTATCACATGTTTCTTTAAGATGGCTATTAGAACAAAAACAAGTTTCGACAATTATTGCTGGAGTAACTTCAATAGATCAATTAAAAGACAATGTTCAAGCAGCAAAACTTGTACTGAGTAAAGACGAATTAGAAGAGCTTGATAAAATAACTAAATAACTTCAATCAGCATAACTGGTACCCTCAAGGGGAATCGAACCCCTGTTTCCGCCTTGAGAGGGCGATGTCCTAGCCGCTAGACGATGAGGGCAGACTAGATTGTATTGGTGACCCCACGGAGAATCGAACTCCGATTTACAGGTTGAAAACCTGTCGTCCTAACCGTTAGACGATGGGGCCATCGTAGGAAAATTTTACCAGCCAATTCCCTTTTGATCATCAACAAATATAAAAAATGAGCGCTAGTCTTACAATTAAGACGGTGCGCTCATTTTAAAAGAGAAGAGTTCTATTCAGCCGATGTGCCTGCAAAGAATCCTGATTTAGATTTAGCTTTTTTCTTAGCTGCGTCATCAGCTGCTTTTTTAGCTGCTGTTTTAGCTGCTGTGCCTGCAAAGAATCCTGATTTAGATTTCTTTTCTGCTTTTGCTACATCTGCCTTAGCTTCTTCTAAAACAGCTTTTTTATCAGCTGATTTTTTAGCTGCTTCCACTTTAGCAAGAGCTGCTGCTGCTGCTGCTGCTTCTGCTGCAGTAGTGGCCTTAGCCTGTACTGCTTTAGCTTTTGCAACTTCAACACTTGCAGCTATTACAGCTGCTTTAGCTTTTGCTTCTTCAGCTTCACCTTTAGTTACTTCTGAATCAAGTTTAGATTTCTCAGCTGCTTTTTTAGCTGTTGCTAATTCAGCTGCTGCATCACTCTCACCGACAGTACTTCCACCAAAGAATCCTGATTTAGCTTTAGCTTTCGCTGCTGCTACTTTTTGAGTTGCTTCCATGGTTTTAACCTTGTCATCTTTAGCTACTTTGTCTGCTCGTGCAGCTGTTACTTCAGATGCTTTTGCATCAGCATTCACTTTAGCAGCGTTAGAATCAGCAATCGCAATAAGAGACTCAGGTGTTCCCGCTGTAAATGTATTAACTAATAAAAGTGCTACTGCTGCATCATCAGCTGCTGCTCCTGCAGCATCATTTGCCTTAGAAATATTTTGCGTAGCTTCAGAAGCTTCATTAACAGCAATTTGTGATGCTGCTTTAGCTACTTCTTCTCCTTCTTTAGACTCCTCATAGAGTCTTACAGATTTAGAAGCTGCAGTTTCATTCGTAGGTGCTGTAGCCGCAGATGTTGTATCTGCTGTACCACCAGAAGCTGCAAATCGAGCTGCTTTAGCTGAAACAGTTTCATTAGTTGCTGCTGCTGTTCCGCCAAAGAATCCGACTTTAACAGGTGGAGCATTAATTGCCGTTGCGCCAAGATCGTACTGCGCTGCTGCTGCTGAAGCATTTGCTGCTTCTCGTGTAGCTGCTGCTTCTGTAGATTCACCTTCTACTGCTGCTGCTGCTACAAATGGAACAACTGCGCTTGTTTG
Organism: Chloroflexota bacterium; assembly: GCA_003228125.1. Lineage (GTDB taxonomy): Bacteria > Chloroflexota > Dehalococcoidia > UBA2979 > UBA2979. The sequence continues at coordinate 17,805 of QGNP01000017.1, forward strand.
TGCATCTGTTTTACCAAAGAAGAATTCAGCTGCAGAAACAGGTGCTCCTGTTACAGCTACTTCAGCTGCGAAATCAGCTGCTCCTTGAACATTTGCTGCTTCTCGTGCTGCTGCTGCTTCTGGAGATTCACCTTCTATTGCTGCTGCTGCAACAAATTCTGATGGTCCAAATAGACCAAATAATCCTGTTCCAGCCGTACCTTCACCTGGTGCTCCTGGTGCTCCCGGTGCTCCTGGTGCTCCTGGTGCTCCTGGTGCTCCCGGTGCTCCCGGTGCTCCTGGTGCTCCTGCTGGTCCACCATCGAAGTTAAAGAAACCTCTAGGACCGTCATCACCAAATGCTGGTGCTGCTCCCGGTGCTCCCGGTGCTCCTGATGGAGGACCAAATAATGCGCC
>QGNP01000018.1 GCA_003228125.1 Chloroflexota bacterium
AAATTGTCAATAACTTAACTCCGATGCAATCTGAAACAATAATTGAAAAAAAACAAGCCTCGGCATTCTTTGATACAAGCCTTGAACTAAAATTAAATGATCAATCAATTGATACAGTAATCATAGCAGGCTGTACTACTTCAGGTTGCGTTAGAGCAAGCGTAGTTGATTGTATTAGTTTTAATTTTATTCCATTAATAGTAAAAGAATGCGTTGGAGACAGAACATTAGAGTCGCATGAATTAAGTTTATTTGAAATGAATAATAAATATGCTGATGTTGTTTCATTAAAAGATACTTTGTATTACATAAATAATCTCGATAAGCAGATATAATAAAATATAAATTAGATTAGGAGAAATTATGGTGAGTCCTTATTCTGGAATAACAATGGAAAATTACATTGGCAATCGTGCACGTATAGGAGTAATTATTCCTTCTACAAATACAGCAGTTGAATACGATTTGCAAAAAATTAATGTGCCTGGAGTAACATGGCATCCAGGAAGATTTTTTGTTGAAGCTCCAAATTTACAATCTGATGATGCATTTATTAATTTCCTAGAATTAATTAGACAACAAATACCTGTGTCCATTCGTGACATTCTTACCTGTGAACCAACAGCAATTATGATGGGCATGAGCGCTGAAACATTTTGGGGCGGAATAGAAGGCAATGAAGAATTTATTAAAAATACTAAAGAGCAGATTGGAGACCTACCATTATTTACTGGAGCAGAAGCATGCGATGCAGCTTTACAAAAACTTGGAACCAAAAATATTACTGTAATTACTCCTTATCAACCTGTAGGTAATGAAAATGTAGACATGTTCTTTAAAGATGTTGGCTATAATATCATAGATATAATTGGACTAAGGTGTGATACTGCAACATCAATTGCCCATACACCAAGAAAAGATATTTTTAAAGCACTAGAATCAATTGATCTAAGTAAAACAGATGCAATTGTTCAAGTAGGCACGAACTTGTCAACAGTAGATATTTTTCCAACATTTGAAAAACAAATAGGAATACCAGTAATACCTATTAATATTGCTAATGCTTGGCATACGCTTCGTGGATTAGGCATTAATGACAGAATAGATGGCATGGGTCTTTTATTTGAAGAATATTAATTCTTGCTCCATTTTTTTTCAAAATCAGCAACATGATCAAATCCCATTAAATCACTAAACTTTTTAAAATCATGCATTGGTACAGAAAGATTTTTACTTGAACCATTTTTATAAATATGTTGATATGAAAGTCTCAATGCTTCTCCGGCAGCTAAAAAACCAGTAGCAGGAAAAATTGCTGCAGCAAATCCTATGTCTTTTAAATCATCAGCGGATAAAATAGGAGTTCTGCCTCCATCAGCCATATTAACTAAAATTGGCTTATCAAAGCTTCTTGTAATTTCTCTCATTTCATTTATAGACTCAGGTCCTTCTATAAATAAAAGGTCTGCTCCAGCTTTGTCATATGCAGCTGCTCTATTCATTGCTTCTTTAAAACCATAATCAGAATAAGCATCGGTTCTAGCAACAATTAAAAAATCATCAGATGATCTACTTGCAACAGCAACTTTAATTTTATTTACCGCATCTTCTAAAGAAATAATTGGTCTTTTGGCATCCACATGTCCACATTTTTTTGGAAATTCTTGATCTTCTAATTGCAATCCAATTGCACCAGCATCTTCGTATCCATGTACAGTATGTTCGACATTTAATAATCCGCCATACCCAGTATCAGCATCAGCAATTAATGGCGTGTTAGTAATAGTAGTAATTTGGCGTACTCTGCCAACCATATCTGTATAGGTTGCTAGCCCAGCATCAGGCAATCCAAGCAAAGAAGAAACAGCTCCATATCCAGTCATATACAGACAGTCAAAATTAAATTGATCAGCGACTTTTGCTGAAATCATGTCAAATATTCCTGGCATAGGCATAAAATCTTTATTTAATAATTTTTCTTTGACACTTTTTATATTTTTATTATTCATAGTAATTCCATTCTAATGCAATTTATTAATCCATTTTATCTCTACGGTTCCAAGCAAATTCTTGTTTTTTTCTATCAGCCATTGGATCAATTAAAACGTTAATAACAGCTGTATTATTTTTTGATAAAGCCGTAGAAAATGCATTCTGAAATTCATCCATAGTTTTAACAAAATAACCATCTCCACCAAAAGCTTCAGCCATTACTTCATAGTGAGCAGTATGTGAAAGAGCACTCACATTTTTTATACCTTTTTTATCTCTTTTATTATCGAATCCACTACCAATGCCACCATTATTAAAAATAATAAAAATAATTGGCAAATCATACCTGCAAGCAGTGTCTACTTCCATGCCTGAGAAACCAAAAGCTGAATCACCTTCAACGGCAACAACTCGTTTGCCTGGTTCAACTAATGCTGCTGCAATAGCAAATCCAAGACCAACGCCCATAGTTCCATGCGTTCCTGCATCTAACCGTTTCCTAGGCAATGAATGAGTCATCTGCGTTCTACCGATGTCCATGGTATTGGCACCTTCGCTGACAACTATTGCATCATCAGGTAATAAATTTTTTATGATAGAAAACGCATGATAATAGTTCATTTTTTCTGAATTATCAGATAGCATGCTATCAATTTGATCTTTATTTAATAAAATTTTTTCTTCAAGCTCAGTAAACCATGCAGATTGCTTATTAAATGAAATATTCTTACCTTTTATAGTTGATATAAGTTGCTTAATAACATTAACCCCATCTCCAAGAAGTGCAATTTCAGTAGGTATATTGTTGCCAATATCTTCTGCAGAAATATCAACTTGAATTATTTTAACATCACTTTTAAATCGAGGCGGTTTACCAAAATGTAACATCCAATTTAAACGTGCTCCCAAAAGTAATATCGTATCTGCTTCTCGCAATGCCAATGTTCTTGCAGGACTTACATTTAATTCATGACTGTCATCTACGACTCCCTTGCCCATAGGAGTAGGAAGAAATGGCATGCCTAGCAAATCTACTAATTCTCTTAATTCATTTTCAGCTCTTGCCCAAGCCATACCTTTGCCTACAATAATTAGTGGTTTTTTAGCTTTCTTTAACAAATTAACTGCTTTTTGAATCATCTCATCATCAGCTTGTGATTTTGGTATCTCTGCTAACTCAGGCATCATTTTAATAAGATCTTCGTCAACTTCGTCGTCAATGATATCTGAAGAAATATCTAAATATGTTGGTCCAGGTTCGCCGAATAAGGAAGTTCGAATTGCTTTTTCGATATAAAATGGAATCCTTTCAATGCTATCTATGCTGGCATAAAATTTTACAAATGGAGAAACAGATTCCAATTGCTTTTCCTCTTGAAATGCTCCCATTTTGCTTTGAAATGAAGGAGATGCTCCTCCAATAAGAAACATGGGCCATTTATTAATTTTTGCATTGGCAAGGCCAGATATAGCATTAGTGACTCCCGGACCAGATACAACTAAGCATCCCTGAGGCGAACCAATAAGATACGAAGCTGCTTGAGCAGCATAGGAAGCAGCTTGTTCATTTCTCATTGCAATAAATTTAACATCGTGTTTTTGAAGTGCTTCTGCAATAGCAGTAACAGGAACCCCTACAATTCCAAAAACAAATTTCACATTTTGTTTTTTTAAACAAATTGCTATCGCTTCAGCGCCTGTAATATTTGACAATTTTATCTCCCATTCCTATTGTATTGCTTTTGAACTTAATAAATCGTTTATGTCATTTTCATCAAGTTTGAGTATATCACGTAATATTTCTTTAGATTGTTCTCCTAATTCAGATGCTAATTCAATATCAACTTCAGATTTTGACAATTTAAAAGGTTGGCCAAGTAAATCATATTGTTTGCCATCTTTATCTAATCGTTTAATAAATTTACGTTCTTGAAGATGCTTATCGTTAAATATATCTTTTGTATCATAGATCGCCGAACATGGTATTCCCGCTTTACCAAGAATATTCATTGCTTCAAATTTATCTTTTTGAAGTGTCCATTTCTCAAGTTCTACATGCAACAAATCAGAATTTCTTTTTCGCAAATCATTTGTCATGAATTTACTGTCAGTTAATAAGTCAATTCTATTAATAGTAGTACATAACAAATCCCACATTTGAGAATTGCCAATGAGCATGTAAATATAATCATTAAGACCACCTGGTTGACAAGCAAACATATCATTGGGAGCACCAGCTCCAGAACCTCTTCTATTTGTAACTCCAGTTCCCCATTGACCTTCAAGTACTCCAACAGTTTTGATAAACTGAAGTGAAGTTTCTTGCATTGAAATTTCTATATGTTGCCCTATATTATTTTGTAATTTTTGAACAAAAGCAGCAGTTACTGCTAATGCAGCCATCATTCCAGCTGATGTGTCAGCAAATGTTCCTCCAGAACGCATTGGTTTGCCACGATCAACTTCTCCAGTTAAAGAAAAAAGTGCAGCGGCTGCCTGGGCAAGGGGATCAAAGGATTTATAATTAGATAATGGCCCAGATAAACCAAATCCCTTAATTCGTGCATAAATTATTTCAGGATTTTGTTTAACAATATTTTCATAATCAAGATCATATTGCTCCATTATTCCTGGACCAAGATTTTCAACAATAACATCAGCTCCGTTAATTAATTTTAATAAAACTTCTTTTCCTTTTTTATTCTTTAAATCAATTACTATATTTTTTTTATTACTATTATAGTTATAAAAATATTGTTCATTATATGAGCCATCGCCTAGCACATGCCTGCCTGGCTCTCCTCCAGGTTGTTCAACTTTTATAACCTCTGCCCCGAGCCATGCTAATAATTGACAACAACTAGGCCCTGCTTCGTACTGAGACAGTTCAATAACTCTCATGCCATCTAATGCTTTCATACGACACCTAGCTTTCTTATTATTCACAATTAACAAACTAATTAAATCAACCCATTGCAGAGGATGAACATGAATTATAATATTCTGCTAAAGAAAAAAATAGTATGCCTCAAAAAAAAATAATCATTAAAGGTGCCAAAGAGCACAATCTTAAAAATGTAAATATAGATATACCACATAATAAATTGTCAGTAATCACAGGTGTTTCAGGGTCAGGTAAATCATCTTTAGCATTTGATACAATTTATGCTGAAGGTCAAAGAAGATACGTTGAATCATTGTCTGCATACGCAAGACAATTTTTAGGATTAATGGAAAAGCCAAATGTTGACAGCATAGAAGGACTTTCTCCTGCCATTTCCATAGATCAAAAAGGCGTATCTAAAAATCCACGATCAACTGTTGCGACAGTTACTGAAATCTATGATTACCTAAGATTATTATTTGCAAGAGTTGGTCAAGCTTATTGTCCTACCTGCAATGTGCCCATTAAAAAATTATCAAAACAAGATATCGTAGATCAAATAATTAAATTTAAACGAGGAACTAAGGGTAGTATACTTGCGCCTATTATTATTCATAAACGAGGTGAACATAAACAACTGTTAGAAAATATAAAAAAATCTGGTTTTATTAGAGTGAGAATCAATAACCAAATTAGAGAGATCGATGAAAACATAGAACTTGATAGATACAAATGGCATGACATTGAAATTATTGTTGACAGAGTACAAATTCCTCTTAAAATAAGCCCTGATTCATCTGCAAGAATTTCTGACTCAGTGGAGCAAGCTTTAAAATTAGGAAATGGTACTATGAAATATCTTCAAGACACAAATGAAGAATTTTTTTATAGTGAAAATTATGCTTGTATAAAATGCAAGCAAGCTTTGTACTCAGTGGCACAAATAGAACCTAGAAATTTCTCATTTAATAGTCCGCATGGAGCATGTAGTAAATGTTCTGGACTAGGAAAACAAATGATTTTAGAACCAAATATGCTTATTCCTGATGATAGTTTATCAATCTCTGATGGTGGTATTAAAGGAATAAGAGGCATAACTATGAACAATAGTTATATGCAGCAAAGAATTTCTGCTGTAGGGAAATTTTTTGGTTTTACAATAAATGATTCTCTGAAATCATTTACAAAAGAAAATTTTAAAATACTTATGTATGGGAATACAAAAAATCGTATTGATATTGCCTATAAAAGAAGGAGGGGCGGCATAAGAAATTATAGTTTCATTTGGGAAGGTATAATTGCACACTTAGAAAGACGTTATAAGGAAGCTGAAGGAGATCGCCTTTTACTTGAAAAATTTATGATTTCAAAACAATGTCCAGCTTGCTTAGGATTAAGATTAAAAAAAGAAGCACTAAGCATCGAAATAGCTGGAAAAAATATTGGAATGGTAGCAGCTATGTCTGTAGTAGAAGGACTAGAATGGATCGCTTATTTAAAAAAACCCAAAATACTCACTATTACTGAAAAAGAAATATCCCATCAAATTCTTATTGAACTTGAACACAGATTATCTTTTTTATTAAATGTTGGACTTGATTACCTTACTTTAGACAGAGAATCATCTACATTAGCAGGTGGAGAAAGTCAAAGAATTAGACTTGCTACACAAATTGGTTCTGCGCTTACTGGAGTCTTGTATGTTTGCGACGAACCATCAATCGGATTACATTCAGCAGATAGTGAAAAATTAATTCATACGTTAAAAAAATTACGTGATTTAGGTAACACAGTTATTGTAGTTGAACATGATGAAGCAATGATTCGAACTGCCGATTACATAGTTGAATTAGGACCAGAAGCTGGAGAAAATGGGGGCAATATTGTTGCTTATGGTACTCCAGCTCAATTAATGAAAAAAAGGAATTCTCTAAGCGGTCAATATTTATCTGGCAAAAAAAGCATACCCTTGCCTTCTTCTAGAAGAAAAGGAAATGGTCAATGGATTATCATTAAAGGAGCTAGAGAAAATAATCTTAAAAACATTAATGCTAAAATTCCTTTAGAAAGCTTTGTGTGCATTACTGGAGTTTCAGGTTCAGGTAAGTCAACTTTAATTAATGAAATTTTAGCAAAATTTCTATGGCAAAAATTTTATAAATCCAATGAATCTATTGGTGAACACGACAGCATAGAAGGCGCTGAGTATATCAATAAAGTTATCAGAATCGATCAGTCTCCAATTGGAAGAACTCCTAGGTCAAATCCGGCAACATATACTGGATTATTTACATTCATTCGTGAAATGTTTGCTAATCTACCCGAATCTAATGCTCGTGGATATAAGCCAGGAAGATTTTCGTTTAACATAAAAGGAGGTAGGTGCGAACCATGTTCTGGTGATGGATATGTTTTAATTGAAATGCAATTTTTACCAGATATTTCAATTCCTTGTGAAATTTGTAATGGTAAAAGATATAATAATGAAGCACTAGAAATATTATTCAATGGTAAAAATATTGCAGATGTATTATCAATGACAGTAGATCAAGCTTTATTGTTCTTTGATCCATTTCCAGGCCCTAAAAGAAAATTACAAACTTTAAAAAATGTTGGACTTGGATATATGCGTCTTGGACAAGCAGCAACTACTGTTTCAGGTGGAGAAGCACAAAGAATTAAACTAGCTACAGAGTTATCAAAAAGAACTAAAGGTCATACACTTTATTTATTAGATGAACCAACTACTGGCCTGGCACTAGAAGACATTAAAGCATTACTTGAAGTACTCCAAAAATTAGTTGATCAAGGTAATACTGTAATTATTATCGAACATCATTTAGATGTAATTAAAAATGCAGATTGGGTTTTAGACTTAGGTCCAACTGGAGGCACAAATGGTGGTGAGATAATTGCAGAAGGAATTCCCGAAAAAATCAGTCAGGTAAAAAAATCTTTAACTGGTCAATATCTTAAAAAAGTTCTGTTAAAGTAAATTTACAATCAAGAAGGATATAAAATTGCAAGATAAATTAATTACAATTCCTATGAGCACTGATGAAAAAAAACTATGCTCCATCTTACTCCACTATTGCTTATCATTTCCGGCAATCAAACCTACAAGTGGCATTAATAAAAAATTAAATAATATTGATGATTTTCTTAAAATTATTAAAACATCAATGAATACAAATGTACGAAATATAGAAATTTCATTTAAAACACTTGAAGAAATACTTTTCTATAGTAAAGGAATAACTAACGAATTTAAATCATATGCAATAAGTGGAAAATCAATGATAGAAGAGTTTAAAAATGACATTGAGAAGTACTATCCTGATGTAGTAAATAATCATTCATTAGCATTAGATATATTACCAAATATAAGAAATATGATGGAAAAAATTTCTATGATTTATGAATCTAATAAAGATAAACATGAAGATATTTCAGAGCCAACTAAATCAATTTGGAAAAAAATTATTAATGTAATAATTAAGTAAGGTATGACTAACCTTTTTTTTTAGGATTTACTAAAAAAAAAGGTTGTGATTACTAAGTGTGGTATATAATAAAATGAATTAATAAAATATTTTTATTGTTAAATATTAAATAAGGTTTTTATATGACATATGTCATTACTTCTCCTTGCCTGACAGTTCTTGATAAATCATGTGTTGATGTATGTCCAGTTGATTGTATTCATTTTGAAGAGGGCGTTGACACAAAGTTGTTCATTGATCCTGAAGAATGCATTGACTGCGGCGCATGCGAGCCAGCATGTCCGGTAACTGCTATATTTGCTGAAGAAGATGTCCCAGAGGATCAAGCAATTTATACTGAAATTGATGCATTATGGTTTCAAGATAAAGATGCGGCAAGAGCAAAAATGCCTAGCTAATTTTTTTAATTAGCTGTATATTCGTATTCTTTATCTGCGTATAGATAAGGTATATCTTTATGATTAATTACAGGCTCTCCATTAATTGACACTGCGCTTAGGGTTACTCCATTTTGAGGATGCAAATTAACTATAAGCACTCTTCCGCCAATTCCAGATTCATACGCAAGGCTTTCTGGGGCTCCAGAATATGCAGCAACAGCCTTGTCTCCACCTTCAACTCGCGTAAATTGTTCCCAATGTCCAAGTGCGACATAATCACAGTTAAGCTCCAAAATTTCTTTACATGATATATGAAAAGAGTGTCTCTGTAATGCATTAGGATGTATATAGTGACCGTGCCCCATGCAAATATACCAGCCATCATAAGCACGTTCGGGTGGATTTGAAAATGGTCTAAAATCTGGTAATTCTTCGGTATGCGCCTTACCCCATATTTTTAAACTTAATTCATCAATAATAATAGGTTCCCCTGATTCATTTCTCATAACAAATAAATTATCAGCAATTGCAAATAAATCAATTCGATCATAAACAGATCCTGGTCCAACATGATCATGGTTTCCTGGAGAAACAATCGTTGGTACACCAAGTCGCTTAATCTGATTTGCAAATAATTCTAAGGTTTCATTATCAACTCTTGCGTTATCAAATAAATCACCTGGTATTAAAAAAGCATCTACATCGTGTTCAATACCAAGATCGATTATTTTAATAAAATGAGCTTCTTGTAACATCTTTTTTTCATTAGAGAATCTACCGCTTTTTTTATCATATGCACCTAAATGTATATCAGAGGTATGCAATATTTTTAAAGGTTTTTTTTGAATATCCATATTTTTAAGTTCCTAGACTATTTTTAAAAAAAGTTTCAAGTGCAGTAATATTTATTCTTTCTTGTTTCATTGTATCTCTGTCTCGAATAGTCACCGAATTATCATCTAAAGAATCAAAATCGACTGTAATGCAATATGGAGTACCTATCTCGTCTTGCCTACGATATCTTTTACCAATAGATTGCGTTTCATCATATTCTACTCTGTAAGATTTTCGTAAAACTGTTGCAATGCCTTGAGCTATGGTCTTTAATTCTTCTTTTTTAGACAAAGGCAAAATAGCTATTTGTACAGCTGCAATTGCAGCTGGTAAATGTAATAACGTTCTTTTTTCACCATCTGCAATCTCTTCAACGTCATATGCTGAACATAAAATCGCAAATAAAATTCTATCCACACCTACGGCAGGTTCAATAACATGAGGTACAAAATGAGTGTTGCTTTCTGTATCCAAAGTATTTAGTTTTTTACCAGATCCCTTTGAATGCGCAGTTAAATCAAAATCTCCCCGGTGTGCAATGCCTTCAAGTTCACCCCAGCCCCATGGAAAATTAAATTCAATATCAGAAGTTGCATCTGAATAATGAGATAATTCATCTTTTCCATGATCTCGAATACGAAGTTTATCTTTTGGAATCATTAAAGTTTCAATATACCAGTTGTATCGTTCGTTTTTCCAAAATTCGTGGAATTTAACTGACTCTTCAGGGCGACAAAAAAATTCCATTTCCATTTGCTCAAATTCACGAGTACGAAATATAAATTGTCCAGGAGTAATCTCGTTTCTAAAAGATTTACCAATTTGCGCAATGCCGAATGGAATTTTGTGCCTGATAGTATTCTGGTAATTAAGAAAGTTAACGAACATTCCTTGAGCTGTTTCAGGCCTTAGATACGCAACATTTGCATTATCTTCAACAGGTCCTACAAAAGTCTTAAAGAGTAGATTAAAATTTCTTTCATCTGTAAAATTTGACTTACTGCCACACTCTGGACAAGTATTGTCAATAATATGATCCGCTCTAAACCTTCCATTGCAATCTAAGCAATCTACTAATGGATCGGTAAAATTAGAAACGTGACCAGAGGCATCCCAAACAGATGGATTCGTTATAATAGCTGCTTCTATACCAAAAACATTTTCCCTCTCTTGAACAACATTTTTCCACCATAAATCTCTGATGTTTCTTTTCATTTCAGTTCCAAGATAACCATAGTCCCATGTGGATTGAAATCCTCCATAGATATCAGAAGAGGGAAAAGCAATTCCTCTTCTTTTTGATAATGATACTATGTCATCGAATTTTACTTGCTTGTCATTCAAAATTATCATCTCCTATATATCAAAATTATCTTGCTACTGTCTCTTGGCATCTACAGCTGGAACGCTACAGAAACAAAGGACCAAAAACTACCGCAACAATGGCCATTAATTTTAACAAAATATTTATCGAAGGACCAGAAGTATCTTTAAATGGGTCTCCAACGGTATCCCCCACTACTGATGCTTTATGGGCATCAGAGCCTTTGCCACCGCCACTACCTGATTCTATAAATTTCTTTGCATTATCCCAAGCTCCACCTGAATTAGCCATCATTAACGCTAATAAAGCACCTGACCCAATTGAACCAATAAGCATGCCACCTAATGCCTCAGCATTTAAAACAACTCCGACAATAACTGGAGTTGTAATTGCAAGTATTCCAGGAATTACCATCTCTCTAAGAGCACTTTGAGTAGCTATGTCTACAGCTCTATTAGAATCAGGCTTTTCAGTTCCATTCATAATGCCAGGCATCTCTTTAAATTGTCTACGAACTTCATCAACCATTTCCATGGCAGCTTTACCAACTGCTCCCATTGTAAGAGCACTAAACACAAATGGCATAAGAGATCCAATAAGCAATCCTATTAGAACTTTATAATCTAGTAAGTCCACTGATTTAATACCAGAAGTTTGAGTATAAGTAGCCATCAAAGCTAAGGACGTTAGTACCGCTGATCCGATCGCAAAACCTTTTCCTGTTGCAGCAGTAGTATTACCTAATGAGTCCAATGCATCGGTTCTTTCTCGAACTTCTGCAGGTAATCCAGCTTGCTCTGCAATTCCACCTGCATTATCTGCAACGGGGCCATAAGCATCAGATGCCAAAGTAATCCCTAAAGTTGAAAGCATGCCAACTGCGGCCAAGGCTATGCCGTATAGTCCAGCAAGATTAAATGTAATAGCAATTGCAATGCATAATGTAAGAACTGGAATAATTGTTGAAAGCATTCCTAGAGAAAGTCCCCCAATAATCAGTGGGCCAGCGCCCGCTTCAGCTTGTTTTGCTAAGTTCTGGGTAGGCTTATACTCATAAGCAGTATAATATTCTGTAGCAAGTCCAATAATATTACCGGCTACCAATCCAGTAATAACAACCCAAACAAGGTTCATGTCTAAACCTAATTGACTAGTTAATATCCAAGTAGCAATAACTACAAAAATACCTGAGCCAAAAATACCTTTTCTAAGTGCCCATAGTAATGTTCCCATATTTGCATCTTCTTTTGTTCGAACTAAAAAAGTACCAATGATGGATGAAATAACGCCAATTCCCATAATTAAAAGTGGGTAATATCCTAGAATTCGATAATCAGGGCGTTCTCCTGCAGGCCAGGCTACAGTTGCGACAATGACTAATGACATTGCAGCAATAATTGATCCAGAATAAGATTCAAATAAATCAGCACCCATCCCTGCAACGTCTCCTACATTATCTCCTACGTTATCAGCAATTGTAGCTGGGTTTCTTGGATCGTCTTCTGGAATTCCTGCTTCAACTTTTCCTACAAGATCAGCCCCAACATCAGCAGCTTTAGTAAATATTCCTCCACCAACTCTTGCAAACAAAGCAATAGATGAAGCTCCAAACGCAAAAGCAGCAAGAACGGGCACAGAACGATACGTACCGTAAAGTGTGACGATTCCGATTAAAGATATTCCTACTACTGCCATTCCCATTACGGTTCCCGAAGAAAAAGCGACATTCAATGCTCTATTTAGTCCTTTTTTTGCTTCTGCAGCAGTTCGTACATTAGCTCTAACAGCTATACTCATTCCAATATATCCTGTCAAGGCTGAACAAAAAGCACCAAAAATATACGCAATTGTATAAGCTGGCGTAGATTGCAATCTTGCTAATTGAATATCACCAAATTTACCTGTAATATCTAAATCTATCAATATCAATAAGGCTGAGGCAACTACAACAACAAATATCGATAAAATTGTATACTCACGCTTCAAAAAAGAAGTTGCGCCTTCTTGGATTGCTATTGCAATAGATTGCATTGCATCATTTCCAGGATCAACTGCGACAATTTTTCTTGATAAAAATGCAGCATAAAGAAGCGCTACCGCAGCTGTCGCTAGAACAAAATACAGTTCCCATCCCATTATGTACTCCTAAATAAATTTCAAACTAAACAATTATCAAAATTTTTATAATCTGCATAATTATCAAATGCATATATAAAATCGTAAATTAAAATTTCATTATATATTATTAATCAATGCTAACTAAAACAAATAGTATGTACTTAAAAAATTATGATCAATAGTGATCTTGGTATTTTTTTGGGTCCCAACTTCTATCAATTGATCTTCCAACTCCTTGAGCCTTGCCAACTTTTTTAAGTTGTGCTCTTTTTTCTGCTTCAGAAAGTGAAGAATGGCTATTTGGCATCAATTTTATAACTTTAGTCGATTGGCATTTTGGGCACGCAACTAAAGCATTTGCATTCATGATTAATTTTTCAAAATTATTAGAACATTTTTTGCAATCGTAAAAATAAAGTGGCATTTCGTTCCTTAAATAAAAATATTCATGTAATTAAATAAATTACTATCTATAAAATAATAACCGGGCTAGGACAACTTAGTCTAGTCATAATTATCTCTTATCAAAGCTTTTATTGGCATAAAGCTCATTCTATGCAATGTAGTATATCCATATTTTTTAATAGCACTCATATGCTTGAAGGTCCCGTAACCAACGTTAGTATCAAATCCATATGAGTTAAAATGAGAACTTAAGTTTATCAAAATATTATCTCTGTAGACTTTTGCTATAATACTTGCAGCAGCAATAGAAAGATAATTTTGGTCGCCTTTGATAAAATTTTTTATCAAGCCATTATGATTTAATTTTCTATTAAAGCCATCAATTATAATTATTGTTGGTTCAATAAATAACCTGTCAATAGCAATCTGCATGGCAAGATCTATTGATTTTTCAATTCCAACTTGATCAATAACGTGATTTGAAACAGCTCCTATTCCATAAGTGCAATTATCTTTTATTAATTTTGATAACTCACTTCTATCATTTTTTGAGAGTAACTTAGAATCATTCACTCTATTTATCCATGAGAAATTTTTTTTTCTAAAAATAACAGCAGCAGCTACAACTGGACCAGCCAATGCCCCTTTACCTACTTCATCAACTCCAGCTATAATATCTTTGTTTTTACCAATAGAATTTTCTAAACTAATATTTATCAATTTGATTCTCGTATCTAAAAACATATTTATATATAGCTAATATCTCAAACTATACAATAACTTTGTTAGCTGATAGACTGACCTATGAAATAAATATTAAGTTTTAGGATTCTTATAATGCGAAATTTTCTTATATACGGAGTTATTTTGATCGCTTTAGTTTTAGCTATAGGCTCATACTTTCAGCCAGATGCAGGTTCAAGAGAAATATCATTATCAGAAGTAATTGAACAAGCAAAAAATGGTGAAATAAAAAGTATAGAAGTGGAAGAAAACTTATTGCTTATACAAATCAAAGGTGACACAGGATTAGTTCGTTCAAGAAAAGAATCAAGTTCGTCAATAGAAGAGATTCTAAGAGATAACCAAATTCTAATCGGGACATCCGATAACGCAGTGGAAGTAAAAATAAAAGGTCCTGGCGGATTTGGTAGTTTTTTTGGAATCATTATTAATTTTTTACCTTTACTTATATTTGGTGGAATATTGCTTTTCATGATGAAGCAAGCTCAAGGAACAAATTCCCAAGCTATGTCATTTGGAAAAAGTAAAGCAAGAATGCAAAGCGGAGAAAAACCTACTATAAAATTTGAAGACGTTGCTGGTCAAGATGAAGCAAAAACTGAATTAGAAGAGGTCGTTGATTTTTTAAAGCATCCACAAAAATTTGTTGCTCTAGGTGCTAAAATTCCAAGAGGCGTATTATTGATTGGATCGCCGGGAACAGGCAAGACATTACTGGCTAAAGCAGTTTCTGGAGAAGCTGAAGTTCCATTTTTCTCAATATCTGGATCTGAATTTGTTGAAATGTTTGTAGGAGTTGGTGCCAGCAGAGTAAGAGATCTTTTTGATAAAGCAAAAAAAAATGCACCTGCGATCGTTTTTGTTGATGAAATCGATGCAGTTGGAAGACAAAGAGGTGCTGGTCTTGGTGGATCTCACGATGAAAGAGAGCAAACATTAAACCAAATTTTAGTTGAAATGGATGGCTTTGAGTCTACAACAAATATAATAGTCATTGCTGCAACTAATAGACCAGACGTATTAGATCCAGCACTAATAAGACCTGGAAGATTTGATAGGCAAGTTACCTTAGATTTACCTGATTTAAAAGGTAGAAAAGCAGTTTTAGATGTGCATGCTAAGGGAAAGCCATTTGAAAAAATAGTTTCTTTGGAAACTGTAGCAAGGCAAACCCCTGGATTTTCAGGCGCAGATCTAGCAAATTTATTAAATGAAGCCGCAATCCTAACAGCAAGAAGAAAAAAGAAGAAAATTTCTATGGATGAATTAAATGAATCTGTAGATAGATTAATCGCTGGTCCAGAAAAAAAATCAAGAATGATGACCGTAGATGAGAAAAAAATAATTGCCTATCATGAAGCTGGGCACACTATAGTTGGACATTATCTCGAAGATGCCGATCCAGTTTTTAAAGTAACAATTGTCCCTAGAGGCATGGCTGGTGGTTATACAAGATCGCTACCTAAAGATGATCGTACACTACGCGATCAAGCTTACTATAAAGCTACAATGGCTCAGGCATTAGGTGGGTATGTGTCAGAAAAAATAATTTTTGGAATACCAACAACTGGCGCACACGATGACATTAGTAAAGTAACTCAAATCGCAAAAGAAATGGTTACACAATGGGGCATGAGCGAAAAATTAGGAACTAGAACATTTGGAAAAAGAGAATCCATGATCTTTTTAGGAAAAAATATTTCTGAACAAAGAGATTATTCTGAAAGAACTGCCTCAGAAATTGATGAAGAAATTAAAATTTTAGTAGATGAGGCTAAAGCTAAATGTGAGTCAGTTATTGTTCATAACAAAGAAAAACTAATTTTATTAGCAGAAACATTAATAGAAGTTGAAACTATAGAATCTGATAAATTAATAGAATTATTAGATAAAAATACAACACAAGAAGAAATTAATAAAAATCTAAACGATCTTGATGAAAAAAATAAATCAATTAATAGTGATAAAAATCAAGAAAAAAAGACTGAAATAAAGCTCAATCCTTCTGGTCCAACTATAGATTAAAAGAATGATTAAATTAAGAAACATACTTCTATCTTAAGACACTTGTCACAAGAAATGAAATATTAGAAGATATACATTCAGATATTTCTGTAAAGAATATCTATTTTAAAAGGAGATACAAATGTATGTAGTAATGCAAATAGGCACCAGGCAATACATTGCTTCAGAAGGAAACACAATCGATATAGATAAAATTGATAAAGATCCTGGTGAAGCTGTTACCTTTGATAACATTCTATTAATAAACTCCAAAGATAAGATTACTTTAGGTAAGCCACATATAGAAGGTGCAAAAGTTGAAGCAACAGTAGAAACACATTTAAGAGATAAAAAAGTTTTAGCCTTTAGATACAAAAATAAAACTAGAAGCGGTACAAAACGAGGTCACAGGCAACACAAAACTAAAATACTTATTAACAAGATTAATATTGGGCAAAAAAAAACAATTAAAAAATCTACAGAAAACAAATAATTAAAGGATATTTATATGGCACATAAAAAATCTGGCGGATCAACTAGAAATGGCAGAGACTCCAATTCTAAAAGGCTTGGAGTAAAAAAATTCGATGGAGAAATAGTAACAGCTGGTTCAATTATTATCAGACAGAGAGGTCAAAGATTTCATGCTGGAGATAATATTGGAGTAGGAAGAGATTTTACACTTTGGGCAAAAATGCCTGGTAAAGTAAAATTTTCAATATTTTCAAAGAATCGAAAAAAGAAAGTCTCAATAATACCAATTAGTAATTAGGTAATTGAAGGAATAAATAAATGAAATCTGAAATACATCCTGAATATTTTATAACAAAGGTTACTTGTAGTGGCTGTAATCATGAATGGGAAACTGGTTCTACTTCAAAAGAAATTAAACTTGAAATTTGTTCAAAATGTCATCCATTTTATACTGGTGAACAAAAACTAATAGACACTGCTGGTAGAGTAGAAAGATTTAGAAAAAGATATGACAATATAGCTGAAGCAGCACCTGAAGCTAAAGCAGCACCTGAAGCTAAAGCAGCACCTGAAGCTAAAGCAGCACCTGAAGCTAAAGCAGCACCTGAAGCTAAAGCAGCACCTGAAGCTAAAGCAGCACCTGAAG
>QGNP01000019.1 GCA_003228125.1 Chloroflexota bacterium
ATGCTGGATTAAGTGATGCAAAGCGAGCGCTTGCATGGAAAAATGTGAGTGTTTTAAGGCAGATATATGTAGCTGAAGAAGGTGAAGACTGGAAGAAAACATTATCTGAACCAATGGACATTTTTGTAAAAAAGAGTGCGAGAGCAAATTCAGGAATTGATGATTTACCAAAAGATGATTTTTTACGTAGGCGAGATGCATATTTATCTGGCGAATGGTTAATTCGAGGCACATCAGATCAAGTGATAGAAAAATTAACTCCTCTAGCAGAGATGGGCATTAGTAATTTAATGTGCTGGATGAATTTTGGTCATATTAACGATAAAGTACTACGAGCAAGCATGAAGCGCTTTGCAGATAAAGTGATGCCAGCATTGCGTGACATTGCACCAAAGGACAATAAGATTAATGAATTATTATTGCTTAATAAAGATGACGCAGTTAGTGCTCGTCAATGGCAACGATAAATTCATTTTTTTATACCGCCTATACCTACAGTAACTGATTCGTTATTAGTATTTTCTACTTTTAAATCACATATTATTTCTTTTGTTGTTTCTTTTTTTATATTTCCGTAAGAAGACATTATTTCACCTGAAAAAGTTGGTTTAATAAGTTTAATATCAATAAATCCATTGGTAAAAAAGTCATTGCCAAATTGTTTTGTTAATAATCTAGAAATTTTTGTAATTGATATACAAGCTTGTGCAGTAGTTTTGTTATGACCCATTAATTTTGCTTTTTCTAAACTAGTATGCGCTGTTAATTCTCCATCTCCTTCGATCATTGTTAATCTATCTTGTGAACACAGCAATCGAATCGGACCAAACTCATTATTTGATATTTTTTTACTTACGGCGGGAAATACTTCGGTTTGTTTTATTTGTATTCCTTTTAGGTCGACTCCTACTGCAGGCAGCATAAAAGTTCTCCAGTGTTCTTGAATTAGTATTCCTTTTTCAGTATAAGTTTCTAATTTAAAAGTCGTGAACGTCTTATTTCTTTTTACATATTTTTCTGCAACATATCCAGCAATAATTAGTGGTTGATTTAATGGAATAAATCCATGATATTGAGCTCTAAAATGGGTGAGAGGACCACCATAATTACGAAATGGAGCAGTAGAATTCATGCCTGGATAGTACATTATGTCATGATGAGCAATTTTATCATTTATTTTTTCATTACTTAAATTGTCAAAAAAATTATTCCAACGATTGCTATCCTCTGAAGTAATGAGTATCTGCCAATAAGCAGTAGGCAGTGAACCTATTTCAAAGGTGTCAAAGCCTATTGCACCCTTGTCGTTATTTGGATATTTGCCTGTAATAATTGGCAATGAAGGTATTGAGCTAAGATTGAAATTGTTATTCATAATATTTTTAATTTAATTAATAATTTTTTTACTAAAGACATAACCAATAGTAACTCCTAATAACGTTAAAATAAATGTACTAGCTACATTCAAGATAGCTATTTTTAGTTTATCATCTTGTACTAAAGATATTGTTTCTATTCCAAAGCTAGAAAAGGTTGTATAGCTTCCTAGCATGCCAATAATCAGAAAAGATCTAAGATCACCTGATAGTTTATAGCTAAAACCTCCAATAACTAACCCAGCAATAAAACAACCAGTGGCATTTACAAAAATTGTGCCAATTGGTAAATTGTTTATCTGAATATTAAGATTAATAAAATGACTTACAGAATATCTTAATATTGCACCTATCGAACCTCCAATTGCTATAACAAATATCTTTGACATGCTCTTTTATCTTTACAATCATTATGTATAATCAAAACAAGTACAGTTAATAAACTTAATTAATTGTAAACTTGTTTTATTATTACATAGGATAATTATTATGGGTATAAAATACGATGCTGAAAAAGAAGCGACTCAGAATGAGCTAGCTAGTAACATTGAGAATATACATGCATTTATGTCAAATTGGAATGATGTTGCCAAATATCTTTTGACGTATAGGAAAAATGGGCAATCAAGAATGAGGCCTGTTAATGCATATATGAATGGTTGGCATATTCAGTCTGTTACTCAGGATTTACATATTAAAACTACTCATATTAAAAATAATCAAAATGTAGCATATTTATTTAGTGGCATGCAGCCAAGAGAAAGAGGGAATGATCCAGTCAATGTATTTATTGAAGGAACTGCAGAATTAATTGAAGATCAATTTGAAGTGGATAAATTTCTAAAATGGAGAGAAGACAAAACTCATACAGGCCTGAATACCCCAGGAGATGACTACACTCCTTTTGTAATACAAGTTAAGCCTCGCTATATAAGAGTAGAAGGTTTTTCTGGTAGACGTCACCCTATAATAATACGTGATTTTTCTAAATTATTAGAACCAAGTTCAATTGTTCCAGAAAAAAATCCAGATCTTTCAGTTATTAATCCTGAATTAGGCACTTATAAAGATCCTAGATAATTAGAATTTTTTATATATAATTGCATTTTGGCCATGCCATCCTTCTGCTCTCACATATTCTGGTGTTGTTTTAATTAAAAACAGAATATCATCAGATGGATGAGATCTGCCAATTCCCCATTGCTCTTCACGCATTTTATAAAAATTGTCAATTTCTATTTTATCTGTAATTAATTCTGCTAATCCTTGCATCCAGACAACTTTTGGGTTCCATCGATGATCGTCTCTTGTTTCTTTTCCAACCCAAAGATAACCAACAATTGGATCGTTCTTTACATGAAGTGTTTTTGGCTGAATGTCTTGAGTCATTGTATGAACAGTCCAATCTTTCATGATTGTAGATACTGGTCTCATTATTTCTTTTCCATCTTTTCTTCTTGTCATAAAATATGCCATGCACTGTTCTTTATCACTTATAAAGTCACGTATTTCTTTTTTGTATGAGTCAGATTTCTCTTGAGAGAGACCTTTTTCTTTATTCCAGTGCTCATTTTTTGCCATAGTTAACTCCAAAGTTTTTTCAATTATTTTTTAACATTAACATATTGTTACTGGCATTAATTATCTTCTTTTAATTTTTTTCTAATATCTGACCAAAAATAACCAGCTATGAGCATAAAACAAAATCCTAGTACTGCTACAATTTTCAGACTATTTTGTGCTCCAAAATTACTTGCTAATAGACCAATTGACAATGATCCAATTGGTCCAGCACCTATTGCAAAAGACAAAGCTCCCATTGTCCTGCCTCGCATTTCTATCGACGAACTAACAATTGCTAAAGTTGTTTGCATTGTTGCAAAGGAAACCATTCCAAATCCTGCTATAAATAATATAAGCATTGATAAATAATAGATATTGCTAAAAGCAAATATAAAAATTAAGCAGGTTAAAAAAATTGAGCCAAAGAAGTACAATCTTCCATAATTTTGATAGGTTACTTTTGTCGCTATCAGACTGGCTCCAATAAGTGCGCCAGTTCCTTCAATTGCACCAAGAAGACCAATTTGAAATGGATTTGCATTTAATATTTCTTTTCCAATTATGGGAACCATGTTGAAATATGGAAATGCAAATAAGTTCATGACTAATGTGATAGCTAGAGTTCCTTGAAGAATTGGAGTATCTTTTATATATTTAAATCCAGCCACGATGTCAATAACAAAACTTTTAATTGATTTATTTTTGGTGCTATTATCTAGCTGTTGATTTTTGGCATTTATTTTTAAGCAAATTAATGACACAACAAAAAAAACAATGCTCACAGTCAAGTAACCGCTCATTGGCCCCAACGTTGCAAGAATACCACCTCCTAATGCTGGACCAATAATTCTTGTGAACGCACTTGTTCCAATATCAATTCCAAATGCTTTACCAGCTACTTTTGTAGGTATAACATCTCCAATCATTGCTCTTCTTACAGGAAATTCATTTGCCCAACAAATTCCTGCAATGAACATGGTAATTGATAACAAAGCATAGTTGATTTGTTCTGTGTAAATTAATAAAGCTACTATGAAATAAACGACACAAAGGATCATAAAACTTGCTGTTAAAATTTTTTTCCTATTGAATCTGTCTGTTACCATTCCTATTATTGTTCCAAACAGTAATCTAGGGATTGTTCTATAAAAGAATATAAGACCTACTAAAAATGCAGAA
Source organism: Chloroflexota bacterium (assembly GCA_003228125.1). Taxonomy (GTDB): domain Bacteria; phylum Chloroflexota; class Dehalococcoidia; order UBA2979; family UBA2979. The sequence goes on from QGNP01000019.1 coordinate 4,119, forward strand.
TTAGTTAATTCAAAAGTGTAGATCCCTAGAATAATCATATCTAGCCATCGCATACATGAAGTAAATCCACCAATTATCCAAAGCAACCTGAATTGCTTGTTTGCAATAATTGAACTAAATGTTATATTTTCTTGTTGTGAATGCATATTATTATTTTTCATAAGTGTGATGATTCTAGATAATTTAACTGCAGCAATAGTATTTTATTTTATTTAACTTTTAACCAAAGATGTAAAAAGCAATTTTTTCATATAATATAATCATATGATATATAATTATCATATTATCATATTATATAAGGAAAAATATGAACAAACAGTTAATTGATTCAATTATGACGCATGGAAGAATTTCTAATGATTTAGCTCTTTTAATTAGTGAAGAAGCCGATCTGATTAATTTAATGTCTTCTGCAAAACTACTTGGAGTACAAGGACATGGAAATCAACTAACATATTCTAAAAAAATTTTCATACCATTAACAATGCTGTGCCGAGATGTTTGTCACTATTGCACATTCGCAAAGCCTCCTATAAAAGGAGAAAGAGCTTTTTTAACACCTGAAGAAGTTTTAAGTATAGCTAAATCTGGTGAGCTTGCTGGCTGTAAAGAAGCTCTTTTTACTCTTGGAGATAAACCTGAGCTTCGATATAAAGTTGTACGAGATGAACTAGAATCAATGGGCTATGAAAGCACCATAGACTACCTTTATGCTATGGCTAAACTAGTTTTAGAAAAAACTAGTTTATTGCCGCATTTGAATCCAGGAATTATGAATTATGAACAAATATTAAAATTAAGATCTGTGTCTGTTTCTCAGGGAATTATGCTAGAGTCAATTTCTAATAAGCTTAATAAAAAAGGGGAAGCACATTATGGATCGCCTGACAAAGAGCCTAAGCTTAGATTAAAAACTATTGAAGATGCTGGAATTGCTAAGGTTCCATTTACAACTGGTATTTTAATAGGTATTGGAGAATCAAAACTGGAACGGGTTGAATCTTTATTTGCTCTTAGGGATTTAAATGATAAATATGGGCATATTCAAGAAATAATTATTCAAAATTTTCGTGCAAAACCTGATACTTTAATGAAGAATCATCCTGAACCTTCATTAGATGAGTTGTTATGGACTATTTCAGTTGCGCGACTTATTTTTGGATCTTCCATGAACATTCAAGCACCACCAAATCTTAGTCCTGATTCAATAGGCCCAATCATTAATAGTGGAATTAATGATTGGGGAGGAATATCTCCTGTAACTCCTGATTATGTAAATCCTGAAGCACCTTGGCCTTCAATTGTTGATTTGACTGAAACTTGTAAAGAAAATGGAAGAAATTTAATCGAAAGACTTAGTAGTTATCCAGAGTATGCTTTAGATGCTTTTCAGTGGCATGAATCTCATATAGCTAAGATTGTTACTAATGCTATTGATAGCTCTGGTCTTGCAAGAGAAGATGCATGGTCGCCGGGCATACAGGTAGATGCACCTCATTTGCTAAGTGAATCAAAGCAACATATACCTATTATCTTAAAAAATAATAAGATTGATAAATTACTAAAGAAGACTAATGCTGGGAGTTCATTAAATGAAGATGAAATTAACGATCTCTTTCATTCTAGAGAAGAAGATTTTTTAAAAATATGTAATACTGCTGACGAACTTCGGCGCCAATATAATGGTGATACTGTTTCATATGTTGTTAATAGAAATATTAATTATACTAATGTATGTTATTTTAAATGTAAATTCTGTGCTTTTTCAAAAGGTAAAACTAGTCTAAATCTTAGAGGCCCTTCGTACGATCTGTCAGAAGAAGAAATTCAAAGAAGAGTGGTAGAAGCATGGGATAGAGGTGCTACAGAAGTTTGCATGCAAGGCGGTATTCACCCAGATTATACCGGTGATAAATATATTGAAATTTGTAAAGCTGTTAAAAATGCAGTTCCTGAAATGCATATCCATGCTTTTTCAGCATTAGAAATTACGCAAGGAGCTAGTACGCTAGGTATATCAATTAAGGATTTTCTTTATCAATTAGCAGATGCTGGACTATCAACTCTTCCCGGCACTGCAGCTGAAATTTTAGATGATGAAGTGCGTGCTATTCTTTGTCCAGATAAAATTTATACTCAAGAATGGCTGGACGTTCATAGATCAGCTCATGAAATTGGATTAAAAACTACAGCTACAATTATGTTTGGTCATATTGAAAAGCCAATTTCTTGGGCAAGGCATCTTATTCATATTAAAAACTTGCAATCTGAAACTAATGGTTTTACAGAATTCGTCCCTTTGCCTTTTGTGCATATGGAAGCTCCAATATATTTAAATGGTAGGGCTAGAAAAGGACCTACGTTTAGAGAAAGTTTATTAATGCATGCTATTTCTAGGATAATTTTGTCTCCAGAATTTACTAATATACAGGGTTCATGGGTTAAAATGGGTGAAAATGGCATAAAGCAGTTATTGCTTGCTGGTGTTAATGATTTAGGTGGAACGTTAATGAATGAAAGTATAACTCGTGCAGCTGGTGCTGAGCACGGCCAAGAAATGGCCCCAGATTTAATGGAAAAAATTATTACAAGTAGTTCGAGGACACCTTTTCAACGCACTACTCTATATAATAAATCATCATCATTGCAGCATGAAAAATCTTATGATTCTAATCCATTGTTACCAATAGTATAATTACTCTAATAATTGATTTGCCGCTTCTATCCCCGATGACACTGCACCTTCGATAGATGGGTGGGATAGATAATCGCCACAGAAAATTATAGATTCTTTATTAATATATATTTTTTTATTACTTATTGTTTTCATTTTTGGAAGAGCATTTTTAATATGTATTGATTCTATATATTTAAAGTTTTTGTAATCTGATGGAAACCAATTTTGTAGTTCATTTAAGATACTAATTTTATTATGCTCACTCTGAATTTCAGTTATTGCTAGTAATGTTTTATTATTTGGAGCATATTCTTTAGCAATGTTACTTAATATGGCAATATTATTAATAAAACCTGTATTGCTACCATTTAATATAATTTTTTTTGTATCTGCATGTTTACCTAAGCTGTTTATTTTATTATTACTTGAAAAGTAATGAGTAGTACAAGAAGTATATTCTTTGACTACTTTTTTTTCTTTAGGAAAAAGTTTAATCATTGATTTTGAATCTGTTGCGCATATTAAATGATCAAACTTAATTTTAACTCCATTTTTTAATACAATTTCTCCATCTAAAATATGCTCAACTGTGCTATTTACCATTATATTATTTTTAGGTATTTGGTCTGCTAATTGTTTAGTTATAGAACCTATACCATTTTTGGGTACAGCTATCCTGCTTATTGATAGTATTTTAAATATGTATTCAGTGAATCTACTTGATGTTTGTAACTCAGCATCGAGTAATATTCCGGAAAAAAATGGCTCTAAAAATATTTCTCTGAATTTTTTAGAATATTTTTTTTGAATAAAGTAATTTTTTGTTGTTATTTCTTTATCTGAAAATATTTTTTCTTTACTTTTATTTAGTAATTTTAATTTTAGAAGGAGAGTTCTTAATTTATCTTCGATATTTCCTATGGGACTTAATATTGACCCTTTAAGTTCGCTAATATTCCTAGTTGGATCTGAAATTGTATTAAATTTTCTCCCATTCCATATTAATGCACCTGTGTCAAAATAACTTAAATCTAATTTATTCATGTTCAACAATTTAGATGTTTCTGAATAGCCAGTTAATAAGACTTGAAATCCGTTATCTATTCTAAATCCATCTATTAACTTTGAATTAATTTTTCCACCTAACTCTATACTTTTTTCGATGACGAGTATTTTTTTCCCTGAATTTAATAATTTTATACCCGCAGCTAAACCAGATATACCTGCACCTATAATTATAACGTCGTATGATTTATTTTGATTCATTGATATTTATGGCGACCCCGATCGGATTCGAACCGACGCTCTCCACCGTGACAGGGTGGCGTGTTAGACCGCTACACTACGGGGCCATCTCTCCTATTACTTTATCATTAATTTTTTTTATGTATATATTATTCAATCTATTTAATAATCATTTTTTATCTTGAATATTTACTATTTATATGTGCTACTATTTATTTATTATGGCTTATAAAAAAAATACAAAGAATGCTTTAAATAAAACTGTTGATAATTCATTGAATTACCAATATGTAAAGCATGATTTAATTAAATTTTTTATTGTCACTGTAATTTGTTTGTCTATGATGGCTTTATTCATAATTTTTATTTAAATTTTTCCCACAATATTAAATTTGCTGTTACAGCATAAATTAATGCATTTATATCATTGATTATTATATTAAAATCATTTGTAATATAGGCTCTTGTAATAAGTGACATTGATATTGCAATTAATGATATGCATTGTAATTTTTTCCCTCTTTTGTTGTCAGCAATTTTATTTATTGCATAAAATATAATCTGTGATATTACTAATCCGTACACTAAGCATACAATCATTGATATTAAATTATAATATGACATTGATGGTATAAGTATTGTTGAAATTATTCCTGATAGAACACTAATCGGCATCATGCATAGTAATGTAATTATTAATTTTATGTTAGATATTTTATACATAGGTAATTTATTAAATGATACACATTTGGTACATCTATATCCTACTGGAGTTGAAATACTGCATTTATAGCAAATGAGTTCATCGCATTTTTGGCATCTTAGATTTGTTTCATTTTTTTTGCAATTATAGCAAATCTCAGCTGGCTCTTCTTTCATTGATTCTCTTTATAATATTTTTTAATTAATCTTTCTACTATTTCATTTGGAAAGGGAATATTTCCTGGCTCCTTTTCTTGATTGCCATGTATTCCATGATAATCACTTCCGCCTAATGCTATTAGTTTTTTTTGTATTGATACTTTTAATAATTTATTTATAATTTTTTTACTATAATTTTTATAATATATTTCTATTCCATCTAAATGAGATTGTATTAATAACTTGAGTACTGCATCAAATTTTTTTATTAATGTGGGATGTGCTAGTACGGATATTCCGCCTGAGTTATGAATTATTTCTAATGCATTTTTTAGTTCTAATTTCTCTCTTTTTATTTTTGAATATCTATCCTTTGATAAATATTCATTGAATGCTTCTTGAACTGATTTTACATAATCTAACTCAACCATTGCCCTAGCTATATGAGGCCTTCCAATTGTAGCATTCCCTGCAATTCTTTTTATTAATTGCCAATCTATTATAATATTGTCTTTCTTTAATTCTATTAATAATTCTTTTGCCCTATTAATTCTTGCTTTTCTTAGTTTTTTTAATTTATTTATTAATTCTGGATTTTTTTCATCAATAAATATTCCTAATATATGCACATCTTCTTCTAGGACATCTATTGATAATTCTATTCCTGGAATTATAGTTATTCCTTTAATTTCTTTTGCTATTTCTTTTGCTTCATGTATTCCAGATATTGAATCATGATCGGTTATTGCTAGGTATTTAACTCCATTTTTTTTTGCTTTTTTTACCAATTGTGTTGGTTTTAATATGCCATCAGAATTATTGCTATGGCAATGAAAATCACCTATACTCATATTTCCTCATTTTGATTTATATATTAGTATATATCAAAATTTTTTTGTATTATGTCGTATGAAAATCCTTTTTGCACTAGATAGTTATATATTTTCTTTGTTTCTTTGTTTTTTTGTATATAGTTTATTGCTGCTATGCAAGCTTTATCTTCATTTCTTGATTTTAAAACAGTATTTACTATTGTTTGATTAATTCCACTATTTGTTAATTCTTGTCTTATTAACTTGTTTCCTTTAATTTTTGAATTTCCTTTTTCCATGTAAGTTATTGCCCAGGTCTTATCATTAATAATATCGTATTCTTCCATTTCACTAATGATTAATTCTTGCTTATCTTTTGGTATTTTTTGTTTAGTAAGTTCTTTTCTAAATTTATCTTTAGTCCACCTTTTTCTATTAATTATTTTGATTATTTTTGGATAATTTTTTGTAATTTGCATTTATTACTCTTCTTTTTTTTCAAATAATGGTTGTTTTGTTGTCTCCTCTTCTTCTTTTTCTATTTTTTTAATTTTTTTTGATGATATTATCGGATTTGCTATTGGTAGACCTACTTTTTCGCGAACTAATTTTTCTATTTTATATTTTAATTCTGGATTTTGATAAATATAATTTGCTACACTTAGTTTGCCCTGACCTAATTTTTGATCTTCAAATGAATAATGTGATCCAGCTTTTTGCACTATTTCATGTTCTGATGCTAGTTCTAATAAATCTCCTTCTTTATCTATACCTTTTCTTTCTCCAGTAAATAGTATGTCAACTTCTGTTTGTCTAAATGGTGGAGCAACTTTATTTTTTACTACCTTGCATCTGACTTTATTTCCTATAAATTCTGTTCCTTCTTTTAAGCTCTGAACTCTTCTTATTTCGATTCTTACTGACGAATAAAATTTTAATGCTCTTCCTCCTGGTGTAACTTCTGGATTTCCAAATACTACTCCTATTTTTTCTCTTAATTGGTTTATAAATATTATTGATGTTTTGCTTTTTGCTGTCACGCCTGTCAATTTTCTTAATGCTTGCGACATTAATCTTGCTTGTAATCCTGGTAATGAATCTCCCATATCTCCTTCTAGTTCTGCTCTTGGTACTAATGCAGCTACAGAATCTATTACTATTAAGTCTAATGAATTTGATTTTACTAGTGCTAAGCATATTTCCAATGCTTGTTCACCTGTATCTGGTTGTGAAATAAGTAGTTCGTTAACATTTATTCCGCAAGCTGCTGCATATTCTGGATCTAAGGCATGTTCTACGTCTATGTAAGCTGCTAAACCACCTTCTTTCTGTCCTGCTGCTATAATGCTTTGTGCTAAAGTTGATTTACCAGCAGATTCTGGACCGTATATTTCTGTGATTCTTCCTTTTGGTATTCCGCCAACTCCTAATGCTATATCTAAGGATAGTATTCCTGTTGAAATTATATCAGTCCCACCTATAATATTTTTATCACCAAGTCTCATTATTGAACCTTTGCCAAAATCTTTTGTTATTTGATCGATGGCATTAGTTAATAAGTCTGCTGTTCCCTCTTTATTTTTTTTATCCATAATGTTTTCCTTCCAAAGTTATATTTGAATAATAGAACAACTGTTCTATTATTGTCAACATATAAACAGTGTTATATTTTTAGAATGATGCTGATTCTAGCATTCTGGATAAGAAAGATAATAGTAATATTGCTACTAATGGAGCTAAATCCAGCATTCCAAATGTCGGTAGTATTTTTCGTATTGGCTCAATAATTGGTTCAGTTATCTGATTTAATACCCTTACTATAGGGCCATTTTGATCAATGGGAAACCAGCTTATAATGGCTTTAATAAATATTGCAAAATATAATCCTCGAATCACTAAAGCAAGTAAGTCTGTTAATATGGTCATGTTGTTCTTTCTTAATTATTTACCTAATTCAATTGCTCTATTATAAGCTTGAAATATGGCATCTTCAATAATTTTTTTTAGTCTTCCATCATTTAGTATTTTTAATGCTGCTTCTGTTGTTCCTCCTGATGATGTAACTGCCTCTCTTAGTTCTTGTAAATTACTATTGGAGGCTGATGCATACTTTGCTGAGCCAATCATTGTTGATGTTGCTAAATTAAATGCATCATGTTCATTGATACCTATTTTTTTTGCAGATTCAATTATATATTCTAAAATCAAGAACATATATGCAGGCCCAGAACCATGTATTGCTGTAGCAGCATCCAAGCTATTTTCATCTTTAACTTTTACAACTACTTTTGAGAAAGCATCTAATATATTTTGTATTTTTTTTTCATCTTTTGGTTTTATATCAGCTGAAGTAATGTAGGCACTTGTTCCATATCCGATGGATGCAGGTAAATTAGGCATTACTCTAGCAATTTTTTTATGTAATGAAGTATGAATAATTTCATCAATTTTAATTCCTGCTACAATTGAAATTAGAAGTGAATTTTTATTTGAATAAAATGACATATCTTGAAGAACCTTATTTAATTTTTGTGGCTTCACTGCAAGAATTATTATTTCTGCATTTTTTATATCTTTGATAGTGTTTGATATTTGTACTTTATAGTTTTTTAATACATTTAATCTTTTTTCATTTATTTCAATAACAATAATATCATTTGAATTAAATTTTTTTGAATTGAGCATTCCTTTGATAAATGCTTCACCCATAAAACCACCACCTATAATTCCAATTTTCATTTTTTCTCCTGACAATCTTTATTAAAAATTAAGCGACCTATCCTTAGAAAGGTCGCGCCTTCCTCTATTGCTATTTTATAATCATTTGTCATTCCCATTGAAAGCTCTTTTAAATTAAATTTATTTGCAAGATCTTTTAGTTTCTGAAATATCTTCCTCGAATCTTCTGCCTTAGATGACAGTGGTGCAATTGTCATTAGACCATTTATTTCAATGACTGGACTGTTTTGACATCTAATGAAAAAACTATTCAGATCATCAATTGCAATTCCATTTTTTTGATTTTCTCCTGAAATATTTACTTGTATGAAGCATTTTAGTCTATTAGCAGTGTCATTATTGTTAGTTGTATTTTTTTTTAGATAATAATTTTCAATTGCTTCTAAAAGACGAATTGAATCTAAGGAATGCAAAACATCTATTACAGGAATTATTTTTGAAACCTTATTAATTTGTAGATGTCCAATAAAATGCCATCTAATATTTTGTGAAAGCATTTCTAATTGATTATTTTTTTTTACAACTTCTTGTACTCTATTTTCACCAAATTCTTGATGTCCGTTAAAATGTAATTTTTTAATATCATCAAGAGAACTATTTTTTGATACTGCAATTATGGTTATTTTTTTTCTGTTGTTAAATTTATTTCTATTAATTACGGCAATTTCTTTTTCAATCTTTGCTAATCTATCCGTGATGTCCATTAATACAATAAGCCTTTTTTAAAAAATTATATATAACAATAGCATTACTAAAAAAATACTACCTAGAAGCAAAAATAATACTGGTAGCAAAATTTTGTATGTTCCAATAGTCATATCTAAAAAATCAGCCCAACTGCCTGGTCTGAGATCGTTAGGGTCTTTCCATGGCATTATTCACCTGCTTAAAAAATAAAAGTTACAAGAATTTTTCACTGAACAATTCTTGTTGTCGATAATTGTGTGAAGAACTCATTGATAATTTGTTAAGTTCTTGAGTCATGTGGTCCAGTGAAATAAAATCTTGATATGTGCTTGCGTAGCGTACATATGAAATTAAGTCCAATCTGCTTAAATGACTTATAACCATTTGACTGATAATTTTAGTGCTAATCTCAGTGTTATCAGAATTATTAATTGATTTAATTATGTCATCAATGATTGCCTCTATTGACATGATAGGAATTGGTCTTTTTGAAGTAGCAATTTTTAAACTTTGCTTGATCTTTTTTTCATCAAATGCTTCGCGTCGATTATCTCTTTTAACTATCGTAATATCTTTTAGCAATATTTTTTCTATAGTGTTATATTTTCGGCTACAATTTACACAAAGCCTTATTTTGTAATTTGATTGGTTGTTTTCCTCAGTCGCTATAATTTTTGTTTTATTATTGCAATAAGGACATTCCATAAATCACCTTCATTTATTCATATATTATCTATTTCTTAGATAATATATGAATAAATGAAAAGAACAACAAAAGGAATCCACATTTCTTCACAGACATGTCAACGAATGTGTAGATCTATCTAAGTGGGAAATTTTTTCTTAAAAAAGTAGGTAAATCTGAAGGCGTATCTCTGGTATCTTCTAATTGAAGATCTGCCAACTTGATAGGCTCAATTTCTTGATTGTCAAGTTCATTTAAAGTAAAGCTAGGTCCTGTGCCAAAACCAGTTGCTATTATTGTTAATTTAACTTCGTCAGATAATTCATTGTCTATTGCTGCTCCAAAAATAATTTCAGCATCGGTATTTACTACTTCTGCAACGACTCTAGCAGCTGAATCAAGTTCTTTTAAGGTAAAATCAGACGGGCCAGTGATATTAAATAATACTCCTGTTGAACCTGTAATATCAACTTCTAATAATGGG
>QGNP01000020.1 GCA_003228125.1 Chloroflexota bacterium
AAGCCCAACAACAATAAGCCCAACAACAATAAGCCCAACAACAATAAGCCCAACAACAATAAGCCCAACAACAATAAGCCCAAGTAAAGTAATGAAAAATATGCTCAAGGTTCCTGAGTATGCTGAAAATTCTATTGCAGGCTCTTTAATTGATGTCTGGCAGTGTACGGCAGGTCATGAGATTTTAGTACAAGATCTCGAAACTGATTATATAGATGATATAAAATGCTCAGTAACAATTGTTTTTAATAGTGATAAATTAATAGTTAAAACCACAGGAATACCAAATCATGATTTAGAATCCGGAATAGGTTGTTGTGCATCGGAACAATCTAGAGAGTGGTCATTGCCACTCAATCCAATTGCAGTTGAAAAAGACAACTATACTATGGCTCCTGACAGAGGCCCAGTTGCTGTAGCAGTTAATGGGGCTGCTATCTATGGTCCAGAAGAAGGGCCTGGTGGCGATGCAGTTGCCCTAGAATATGGTAAATTTGAAGAAGATCGTCAACCAATCGAACTTGGAATTTGTGGAGGCCATTCTGGTCCAGGAGGAGAGTATCACTATCACTATGATGCAAATTGCATACATTGGCATCCAGATACAAGTAGCGGAGAAGATTCTAAAGATTACAACATAGATAAATTAGATAAATCAGAGCATTCTCCTGTGATTGGTTTTGCTTTTGATGGATATCCAATCTATGGATTTTTTGGATTTGATAACAATGGGTACGTACGTGAAATGACGAGTAGCTATCAGCTTAATGCTGGCGCTAACGGATATAATGGGAGTGATGATTATATTTACCTAGAAGGACTTGGTGACTTAGACCGATGTAATGGTCATTTTGGTGTAACTCCAGATTTTCCAAATGGAGAATATCATTATCACTCAACTATCAAGAGTGGCTCAGGAGATATGGGATTTCCATATTTTATCCATTGCTATCATGGAGTGCCAGATGAATCTAATTTTTCTGCAGGACAGGGAATGGAACCAGGCGGCAGACCTCCAGGCGGCAGACCTCCAGGCGGCAGACCTCCTCCAAGAAGATAATCTTTTTATGTTTATGGTGCACCCACCAGGATTTGAACCTGGGGCCTCAGCCTTCGCAGGGCTGCGCTCTATCCCCTGAGCTACGGGTGCAATTAGGTAATTATAACAGTTCTTAAATTAAGATCTAATCTATTAAGCAGTGAGTTCAGTTAATGTATAAAAATTAACGATGATACTTTTAGTTAAATAGAGACGTAATTTACGTAGAATAATTATATTGGACCTATGTTATTATAATTACATCAATGCTATTGTTTAAGAAATCAGTTAGCATTCATATTATTACTCATTTACAAATAGGAAAGTGCAAGATGAATATTAAACAACAAGTACAAATGAATATTGATTCAGAAGACAAAAGTTATAAATTTTATAATATACAAAAATTAGCGACTTTATACGATAAAGATTTATCAATATTACCATATTCAATTAGAAATTTATTAGAAAATTTAATCAGAAATTATGATGAGAAATTAGTAAAAGAAAAAGATATAGTTGCTTTATTTGATTGGCCAAATATTGCTAAAAAAAATTATTCAATATTTTTTAGGCCTTCCCGTGTTCTTTTGCAAGATTTTACAGGAGTTCCTTGCGTGGTGGATTTAGCAGCTATGAGAGATGCAGTGAAATCAATGGGTGGTAATCCTGGTATTATTAACCCAATTCAACCCGTTGATCTTGTTATAGATCATTCTGTTCAAGTAGATGAATATGGACATGATAAGGCATATGAGAATAATGTAAAATTAGAATTTAAAAGAAATAAAGAACGTTATCAATTTATGAAATGGGGACAAGAATCTTTAGAAAAATTTAGAGTCGTTCCTCCAGGAACAGGCATTATTCACCAAGTTAACTTAGAGTATTTATCTCAAGGAGTAACTGTTTCTAATGATGAAATTTATCCAGATTCTTTGGTTGGAACAGATTCACATACGACAATGATTAATGGGCTTGGAGTCGTTGGTTGGGGAGTAGGTGGCATAGAAGCAGAAGCTGCTATGCTAGGACAACCAATTTCAATGCTTATTCCAGAAGTCATTGGAGTTAAATTAATTGGAACATTAAAACCTGGGGTGACAGCAACTGATCTTGTATTAACTGTAACAGAAATTTTGAGAGAAAAAAAAGTTGTAGGTAAATTCATTGAATATTTTGGACAAGGCCTATTTGCTCTACCATTAGCTGCCAGAGCTACTCTTGCTAATATGTCGCCTGAGTATGGTGCAACTATGGGGTTTTCACCCATTGATCAAACAACACTGGATTATTTATTATTGACTGGTAAAAATAAAAAAGACATTGAGCTTGTTAAAAAATATACAATTGAGCAACGTATGTTCTTTAATGATACATCTCCTGAACCAATTTATTCAGATTTGATTGAAATAGATTTAGATTCGGTAGAACCTAGCATTGCTGGTCCAAAAAGACCACAAGACAGGATTGCTTTAAGTAATAGCAAAAAATTATTTAAAAATGTTTTATCTGAATTTAATAGTCATGACAATGCAGAAACAAAGAGTACTATTAATTTGGATGGATCAGAATTCCAACTAAATAATGGCTCAATTGCCATAGCGTCAATTACTAGTTGCACAAATACATCAAATCCTGAAGTCATGATTGCTGCTGGCTTATTAGCAAAAAAAGCTGTTGAATTGGGATTAGAGAAAAAAGCTTGGGTGAAAACAAGTCTTGCACCAGGCTCTACTGTTGTGACAGGATATTTAAACTCTGCAAAATTACTTGAACCTTTAGAAAAATTAGGTTTTAACCTTGTAGGATATGGTTGCACTACTTGTATAGGAAATTCAGGTCCGTTAATTCCAGAAATTTCTAGCGTAGCTTCAGAAGAAGATGTCTTGTTAACGTCTGTTCTTTCTGGCAACAGAAACTTTGAAGCAAGAATACATAATGCTATTCAAGCAAATTATTTAGCATCACCGCCATTAGTCGTTGCATATGCGATAGCTGGCACAATGGACTTAGATTTATCAACTGAACCTTTAGGAACTTCTGACGATGGAAAGGCCATATATCTTAATGATATATGGCCTTCTGCAGAGGAAGTTAATGCAATAATTAAAAAAGAAATCAATGCTAATTTATTCAAAGAACAATATGCTAGTGTTTTTAAAGGAGATGCTAATTGGCGTTCTTTGGAGCAATCTAATGATGAATTGTTTCAATGGGATAATGCTTCAACATATATTCGTAGACCAACATTTTTTGATAACTTGTCTGATGAGACTAATAATTTAAGTGATATAAAAAACAGTAGAATTTTAGCAATACTTGGTGACTCTGTGACTACTGATCATATTTCTCCTGCAGGTGCAATTGCAGTCGATAGTCCAGCAGGAGAATATTTACTTAAAAATAATGTAGATCAGTCAGAATTTAATACATACGGTTCAAGAAGAGGCAATCACGAAGTTATGATGAGAGGCACTTTTGGTAATATTAGATTAAAGAATGCATTGGTTGCTAAGCAAGGTGGATGGACAAAGCATTTTCCATCTGAAAAAGAAATGACGATATTTGATGCATCTAAAGCATATGCTGAATCTTCAATTCCGCTAGTCATTTTAGCTGGCTCTGAGTATGGATCAGGTAGTTCTAGGGATTGGGCAGCTAAAGGAACTTATTTATTAGGAGTCAAAGCAGTTATTGCTAAAAGCTATGAGAGAATTCATAGAAGCAATTTAGTGGGAATGGGAGTGTTGCCGCTAGAATTTATTGATGGACAAGATGCTAAAAGTTTGAACTTAGACGGCTCAGAAGAAATTTCTATTAATGGAATTAATGATAATTTGCAAACAAAACAAAAAATTGAAGTTAGTGCAAAAAAAAATAATGGAAACGAAATTAAATTTTTTGCTATAGTGAGAATTGATACCCCAATTGAAATTGAATATTATAAAAATGGCGGTATTTTAAATTATGTGATTTTAGAACTAGTTAAAAATAATAAATAATTTTAGATAATCATTAATTTCTTAAAACGTGTATTATTCCAAAAATAGATAAAATACTGAATGAAAACCATGTAATTGCATACCCTAAATAAAGGGCATTATTTTTAAAAATTATATTTTGAAAATCTGGAAATTCTTTTGGAAAAATATTATACCTATTATAGGTATTTTCAGAGAGAAGTTGCGCTGATTCAATAATCATCCAAGAGCTTAATGGATAATCTATTTTTTTTTCAATTTCCTCGATAGAGACTCCCAACCAATCACCATTTTTTAATAATTTAACTTTAGATACAGGAGGCATATAGATTCTGCCAACGATGCTTGCACTGTTACTTTTTTTTAGATTGGCAGTTATTTTTTCAACGATTTCATTGGGCACCCAGCCTCTATTAACTAGTACTTTTAGTTTGTTATTAACAATCAATGGCACAAGGATGTCTTTGCCAGCAGTATCATATCTAATAATATTTCTTATAAATTGAATATTGCTGTGATCCCATTTTCCAGTTAATTGCACTGTTCTATAAATATTATTTTCAAAATTTATAGTTTGATAATTTTCTATAGGCGGCATTGAGTTAATAGCTAAAAAGTTTTCGTTAATAATTTGTTGCTCAAAATGTTTATTTAATTGCCACATACTTAAATATAAAAAAAGAATCAGAAGCATAAATATAACAAATAAGGTTATTTTTTTTTTTCGTATTGTAACTTTTTCTTGCATTATTGTATCTTTAATGTTAATAAAAATCTTAAAAGATTATTTAATTGATGGGATCATTATATAAATTTATTGAAACAATTATATAAATATCTAAATTTAAACTTTACATATTTTGTTTTGGTTATGCTATAAATGTATGTAAGATTTTTTAAAAGCTAAACTTGTAGCACAAGTAATGAATGGAGCCACACATGATTGGTCCAGTAATGGTTAAGAGAGTTTTTCAATCTGCGATTGTATTATTCTTACTCGTAACTGTTTTGTTTTTTATTTCTAGAATGTCAGGCGATCCAGTTTTAATGTTAACTGAGGGAGCCATTGAGCCAGAAGAAATTGATAAGCTAAGAGCAGCTTATGGTTTCGACAGACCTATAATTGTTCAATTTGCATCCTTTCTGTTAGAAATAGCTAGAGGAGATTTTGGTGAATCAGTAAGAACATTTGAGCCTGCATCAGAGATGGTAAAAAGCAGAGTCGGTATTTCTCTTAGAATGGTCGTTCCTGCTTTTATGACATATATTTTTCTATCAATTCCGATTGGATGTTTAGCTGCAGTCAAGAGAGGTGCTATTGGCGCTTTTGCAATGGTTATTTCATTAGTTGGTCAATCTGTCCCTTCATTCTTTTTAGGCATTTTATACATTTATTTTTTCGGTGTAACTTTACGTTGGTTACCAGTTTTTGGCAGTGGATCATGGGAGCACTACGTTCTTCCTATTGCTACTTTATGCGGATATCCTTTAGCAAAATATACTCGCCTTGTAAGAGCTCAAGTATCTGAGACTTTAACAATGGAATTTGTTCGAACTGCGCGAGCGAAAGGATTGCATGAAGTTAATGTTATCAGAAGGCATGTTTTACGAAATGCTTTATTGCCAGTTATTACCACGATGGGTGTTGATGTAGGTACTTTAATTGGAAGTGCTCTTATTGTCGAGGCTATATTTGCATGGCCAGGATTTGGCACATTAGTTGTCGAAGCAGCTAAAACTCGTGATTATCCAATTATTCAAACAGCTGGATTACTTATTGGCTTCCTAGTCTTAACAGGGAGTATTGTGGCTGATTTTGCTTATGGTCTTATTGACCCAAGAATTAGAAGAAGTGC
Source organism: Chloroflexota bacterium (assembly GCA_003228125.1). Taxonomy (GTDB): domain Bacteria; phylum Chloroflexota; class Dehalococcoidia; order UBA2979; family UBA2979. Next base: position 5,880 of record QGNP01000020.1, read on the forward strand.
ATAGTTTATATATTTTATATAGTCAATATTTTTTGAATTATAAAATATTTTGAAAGGTTTAGATATGTCAGAAAAAACAGAAAAAAAAGAAAAAACTGAGGACTCTTTTGGGGCTTCAGAATCAGTTATCATAGCTTCTCAACGTTCACTTGGACAAAAAATTTGGAACCACAGAATGGTTCTTGGTTTTGTTCGTTATCCTCCTGCTTTTATAGCATCAATTATTGCTATCTTCTTTTTGTTTTTTGCAATGTTTGGTACTTTTGTAGTTTCATGGGATCCAAATAAACCAGTACTATCTGAGACGCTAGATCCACCAGCTTATTCTTTGGCATTTAATGATGTCCATATGTTGGGCACTGATACAGTCGGTAGAGATGTTTTTATGAGAATATTAATGGGCGGAAGGGTTTCTATCCTTTTAGGGATTACGGGAGCAACTGGAGCTTTAACTATTGGAGTTTTTCTAGGGCTTATTGCTGGCTGGAAACGAGGAGTTGTAGGTGCAACAATAATGCGTTGGGCAGATTTACAAATTGCGCTGCCTTTACTATTAATGGCTCTAACAGTTGCAGCTGTATTTGGACCTGGGCTGCATATTTTATTAATTTTATTTTCACTTTGGTTTTGGGGACCGTATGCTAGGATATCAGAAGGATTGACTCTTTCATTAAAAAATAGAGAATTTGTTGAGGCTGCTAGATCTATTGGATGCTCTCCGACAAGAATTGTTTTTAGGCATGTTTTGCCTCATTTATTTTCTCCGTTATTAGTCTTGTGGTCTTTTTCATGTGCAATACTAATAATTATTGAAGCTTCATTGAGTTTCTTAGGTGTAGGAATACCTCCTCCAACAGCATCTTGGGGTTCTATGTTAGCCGAAGGTAGGCAGTATCTTCATAGAGCGTATTGGCTAGCAATGTTTCCTGGACTTGCAATTTCATTGATGGTCTGGTCTATCAATACTCTTGGTGATAGATTAAGAGATGTTATTGACCAACGTCAGTATTTATAGGTTGCCAATGTCAGTATTTGTAGGTTAAATTTACTATATTTTTTGACTGCATAAAATTACTGACTTTATAAATATGACGCCAGATATTTTTATTATATTATTTTGATTGTCATTAAGATAGAGGAAATTAAAATGAGCATTGTTCACAAAAAAAAATACGAATCTAACGAAGAATATGATGCAATTACTGTAGTTGTTGAAGATAAAATTGCAACTGTTACTTTAAACAGGCCTGAAAATGGAAATGCTCTTAATGCACAAATGCACGCAGATTTAGCTAATTTTTGGCAAGGTGCTAAAGACGACGATGATATATGGGCTGTTATTCTTACAGGTGCTGGGGACCGTCATTTTTGTACTGGCGCAGATATGCGTGAAGCAGCTAGTGGCTCTGAGGGAAGATTAGGGCAACGACGTATTTTTGGATTGCCTTGGCAATTTAAATTTTTCAAACCGATTATTTTAGCACTAAATGGGCTAACTGCTGGAGGAGGTTTGATATTCATGTGGGAATCACATATAGTCATAGCTGCTGACGATGTAAAATTTTTAGAACCTCATTTATCTGTTGGTCAAGTACCAGCAAGTGAAATTTATGGTCTTGCGAATGGTGGATTACCTTGGAATATTGGATTAAGAATGGCATTGCTAGGAACTACTGGAGAACGAATTGATGTTAAAAGAATGTATGATTTAGGAGTTGTGTCTGAAATTGTACCAAAAAAAGCTTTACAAGAACGAGCCAAAGAGATAGCTAAATCTGTGTTGCAAGTATCACCATTAGCTACAAGAGCCTTTCTAGAGGGAGCATGGAATTTAAGAGAAAATGGCATTGGTATTTCTGAAGGTAATAATTTTGGACACGATCTTGGGCATGCTTTAAGTGATACTGAAGATTACAAAGAGGGACCAAGGTCATTTGTTGAAAAAAGGAAACCTGAATGGAAAGCGAAATAAAACCTAATAGTTCTTATGTTGTCGTAGAACTCGGTAATTCTTTAGCATCTGCGCAAGCAAGTCTTTTTTTACAACGAATGGGTGCTAAAGTCTTAAAAATTAATTCTCAAGAACTTGAAGATTCTCCTTGGGAAAGATTGGAAGAATTACGAGAATGTTTATCATTTGGTAAAGATTCTCTTAATGTTGAATTAATCGACAAGATGCTTATTGATGAATTAATTGCTATTGCTGATTTAATTATTGATGATCATTTGCCTTCGTTTTGGCTTCAAAAAGGAATCAATTTACGATCTCAATATACTACAAAAGGCAATAATGCTCATTGGTGCAGTATTACACCGTATGGAATATATGGTTCGCATGCAGATGTTGCCGGTAGCGAATTAACATCACAAGCTAGTGGTCCATTCATGATAAGAATTGGAGAAAAGGGAAGAACTCCTCTTCCCATGAAAGGTCCTCAAGCATACGTATCCGCTGCATGGCATGCGGCACTTGCTAGTTCCGCATATCTATTTCATAGTAAATCAAATAATCTTCAATCTGGAGTATTGATTGATATTTCAATGCAGGAGTCATTGTATATGCACTCTGAATTAGGTGCTTCGAATTGGCATTTTAATCAAGTGGAATTAAAGCAAACTTTAAATGCATCATCAACTGCACAATCGTCTGGTTTTCAAACAGCAGATGGTAAAAGTGTCAATATGTTGTTTCATGATAGGGAATGGCCTAGAGTCGCTAAAATGATCGGGAGAGAAGATTTAGAAAGAGATGAAAGATTTATGGCTCGTTTCAATAGAGCAAAAAACATGGACGATCTTGAAGCCTTACTTGTTCCTTGGTTTTTTTCTAGGACTGCCATGGAGATTGTAGAACTCGGTCAAAAATCAGGTATGCCAATTTCTACAACACGTTTACCTGATGAAGTTTTGGCTGATCCACAATTAAATTCTCGTAATGCTTTTGAAGAAATATCTATAGGTTCAAAAACAGTGAAGTATCCTGTTGGCGTAGGTAGATTTTCAGGACATGAATCAATCCCAATACACAGAACTAATTCTGGCATATCATATTCTGATGTTGGAACGTATATATTAGAAAATAATTTGAAAGCAAACAAAAACCCTGCACCTACTAACAGTCTTCAATTTGACATAACTAAGCCATTAAAAGGAATTAGAGTGTTAGATTTAACAAATACTTGGGCTGCACCAAAAGGAGCTACTTTACTTGGAGATCTTGGAGCTGAAATTATTAAAATTGAGGGAATTGCTTGGATGGATATGTTGAGAGGGTGGACTGCTCCACCAGAGAATAGTTCGTCATATCCAAATAATGAGCCTGGAGATAAGCCATGGGATAGATATATTATGTGGTTAGGGCTGGCAAGAAATAAATTATCTGCAGGTATTGAATTAACTACTGAAGAAGGCATGGCAATAATGATCGATCTTGTTAAAAAGAGTGATGTTGTCTTAACGAATATGTCTTTTGATACACGGAAGAAATATGATTTAAATATACAAGCTCTTCAAGAAATTAACCCTCAAATTATTTTTGCTACTTTATCTGGCTATGGTGAAACTGGACCAAGGAGTAGCTGGAGATTATTTGGAGATGGACAAGCGGCATTTGCAGGACTGTTTGTTGGTACAGGTTATAAAAATGAGGATTCTATTCCATTGGGTGCATATGGCGATCCAGTAAATGGAACTACTACGGCATTTCATGTCGTGCAAGGATTGTTAATGAATCAACTGAGTAGCAAAAAAACAAGCATGCATGTAGATATTTCTTGCGTAGAAACATGCATAACTTATGCTCAAGAAATTCTTGTAGAATCTCAACTGAATGAATCAGAATTCCAAGGTTCTGGAGTTGACTGCATGAATAAAGATGATTTTTACCCCTATAATATCTATGAAACGAGTGAAAAAGATGGATGGATTAGTGTTACTTGCATGAATGATGAACAAAGAAGTGGATTGTTAGATGGCATTGCTATATTAAAATCAGGAATGGAAATAGCTAATTATAGTGGGACATTAACTAGTGTTCAGCCTGTTGATTTAGATCCAGATACAATCTCAGATCCAAATAAAATTGAAAAAGAATTAGTGGCAATATGTAAGTCAATTGAACCAAGAATTATAGAAAAAGTTTTTCAATCTAAAGGAGTCCCTTGCCAACGAATTCTTAGAGGAAGAGATTTTGATTCTGAAGGATCGTTAGCATCTAGACATTTTATTTCATGGCAATTTAGAGAAGATCTCGGAACTTATCCAGTTTATAATGCTCCATGGACAGTTAATGGTGACAGACCAGCAATTGAACAGCAGTCTGCTAGATTTGGCGAACACAATGATTATGTTTTTCATGAAATATTAGGAATTGATCGTGAAACGATAAAATCATATAAAAAGGATGGCATAGTTGGAGATACTCCTATGACTGGAGCAGAACTAGGTTTTAGGCCTAATAAATAAACTGAAACTTATTTTTGATATATAAATGATGACTATTATTTTTCAATATGAATATGTTAGGATGTGAGATAGGTAAAGGAGCTATAAATGAAATACGGTGTTACTCTAGCTGGAATTCCAGGTGCAGATTTAAAAGGTGTGTATGCAAAAAAAGCACAAGACGAAGGTTTTAACTCTGTATGGTCAGATGATAATCCTGGAAGCGATGGTTCAATTCATATGACTTCTATGGTAAAATCAGCACCAGACATTAGAGTCGGCTCAGGAATTTTAAGAGCATTTTTACGCAATCCTGTAACAATTGCTTCAGCATTTATGACAATGAATGCTATGTCAAATACAGAAGTTATTTTAGGATTTGGCACAGGTACAAAAAGACAAAATTTATATCAATATGGCATAGAAATCAATAAGCCAATTTCACAGCTACGTTCTGTAATCGGAATTGTAAGAGGGTTTTGGGCTGCTGCAAGTACTGGAGAAAAATTTAGTTGGGATGATGAATTTTATAAAATACAAGGTATAAGACCAATAGCTGTAAGACAAATAGGCGATCCTAATAATATTGCTAAAAGCAGTACTGACAATATTCCAATTTGGGTAGCGGCAGTTAATCAAAAAATGCAGCAATTTGCTGGTGAAGTAGCTAATGGAATGTGCGGTCATCCAGTTTTTGGTGCTGATTATATTAGAGATATCGTTATGCCTAATATAGAAATAGGAAGAAAAAAAGGCAATATTAAAACTCCTTTTGAATTTGCAAGTTGGGCAACTACTGTTGTACATAAAGATAAAAATGAAGCTAGAAGATTAGCTGGTCAAACAATTGCAAATTATCTTTCTACAAAAAGCTATCAAGGCATTTTAGAATATTATGGAATTGGTGATAGATATGAAGAAATTCGCCAAGCTTGTCTTGTGGATAGAGATATGGACAGAGCATCAAGTTTAATTGGAAACGAAGTGATTGATAGAATTGCAATAACTGGTCCAATTGATGAAGTTGCTGAAGAATTAAAAGTAAGATATGAAGGAATAGTAGATCATGTGGTCGTAGCATCTGCAGGAATTACAGATTGGCAAGACAGAATAGAAACGATTGATTCAATAATATCTTGTAAAATTGCTTCCTAAATATGTATAATATAATTCGCGGCAAATTTTTCCGTAAGATAATTTAATTTAAGGAGTCTACTATGGGTTCGTACAATAGTAATGCAACGTATGGAGTTGATTTAAACAATTTAGAGTCGGCGTTATTTGAAATACGCGATAATATTGCGATTGTCACTCTTAATCGTCCAGAAGCACTTAATTCATTGAATACAGCTATTCATCGAGATGTTGGTGCATGTTGGGAAGAAATAAATAATAATGATGATATTAAAGCAGCAGTTGTTGTTGGTTCAGGAAGGTTTTTCTGTGCTGGTAGAGATATCAAAGAATTTGTTGGTACATATGGAGAAGGTGAAGCAGCAGAATTACGCTCTATCGATGATCCAGATAATGACATGTTCGGAAGATTAGCTAATCATTGGCATGTGAAGAAGCCATTAGTTGGTGCTCTTCAAGGATCTGCAGTAGGCGGAGGATTGGAAGTGGCAATTATGTGCGACATGATTGTTATGTCTGATGATGCGTATATTGCTGATTTGCATGCAAAAATAAATGTTGGCGGTATGATTTCAATGAATACTTTTTTGCCTCCAATGATTGCTCGAGAATTAACAATGACAGATCGTCGCTTAACAGCTGAAGAATGCTTAAGATGGGGTTTTGCAAATTATGTTTTGCCTAAAGATCAGGTATTAGAAAAAGCCATTGAAGTTGCACAAGCTACTGCATTAATGGGACCAGATTCAATTCAACGGTTGAAGCAAGGTTCTATAGATATTCAATTGCAAAGTGGCAACTTACATAATGTAGATTTTTATGAAGAACGTAAAAAGATTGTTAGAGCTCAAATGGCTGACACTGCTGGAGATCATGATAGAATGGAAGGCATGAAAGCATTTGTTGAAAAAAGAGGCTCTTCATACGATCGACCAGTTAAAAGTAATGATTAATAAAAGCAATATTTATATAGCTAATTAATCTTTAGGAGGAGCATTATGCAATTTGGTAAAAATATTACAAAAGAGCTTAATTTAGATTTAAATAACTTAGAAGCGGCAACTTTTGAAAGAATTGATGATATTGCAGTTATCACAATGAATCGACCTGAAGGAGCAAATTCTTTGAATACTGCAATGCATCGAGATGTTGTAGCTTGTTTTGACGAGGTTCATAATAACGATGATATTCGAGCAGCAGTAATTACTGCAAATGGAAGGTTTTTCTGTGCTGGCAGAGATATTAAAGAATTTGTTGGTACATACTCTGAAAAGGAATCAAATGCATTAAGGCCGATTGATGACCCTGATCATATTATGTTCGCAACGCAATGTAATCACTATGATGTGTGGAAGCCTTTAATAGGTGCTATAAATGGTGCAGCAGTAGGCGGTGGATTAGAAATAGCAATTATGTGCGACATGATTGTTATGTCAGCAGACACTTATATTGCTGATTTGCATGCGAAAATAAATGTCGGCGGTATGAATTCAATGAATACTTTTTTGCCTCCGATGATAGCTCGAGAATTAACAATGACAGATCGTCGTTTGACTGCCCAAGAATGTTTAAATTATGGATTTGCTAATTATGTATTGCCTAAAAATGAGATTCTTGCTAAAGCAATAGATTTAGCTAAAGCAACTGCATTAATGGGACCAGATTCAATTCAAAGATTGAAGCAGGGCTCAATAGATTTGCAAAGAAAGAGTGGCAATCTTCGCTATGAAGATTACTATGAAACAAGAAAAGCAAATCAAATGAAAATGATTGATAGGGTTAAGTCAGATTCTGATATGCTTGAAGGAATGGAAGCATTCGTTGAAAAAAGGAAATCTAGTTATCAAAAGCCAGTAAAATCAGATGATAATTTTAAGCCATATTAGTTGTTTTGATAGAATTAAATAATTTTAATATAAATAATTGGAGTATAGCATGACAAGAATAATTGATATGCATAGGCATTTGTGGGGTTATGATTGGTTTCCTCCTAGCCATTTACCTAAATTTGCTGCAGAGCCTATAGCGAAAAAGACAGGCAGAACAGTTGATGAGGTGCTTGCAAGAATTAAGCAATCTCCAACTATGGATGCTACAGGAAAAGTTGCGATAGACGAGATGGATCATTACGGCATCGATGTATCTATTATACAAGTGCTTGACTGGGGATTAGCTTATGGTCCTGGGGAAGACAATCAGTTGCCTGCTGAAGAGTTTAATAGACTTTCTCAAGAAGTATGCAAAAAGTACCCTGGCAAGCTTTATTCAATGGCAAGTTACGATCCGCGTAGACCTAAAGCTGTCGCACTCTTTGAACAAGCCGTTAAAGAGTGGGGCGCAGTTGGCTTAAAAATGTATCCACCAAATGGATATCAAGCGAATGACGAACGTTGCATGCCACTGTATGCAAAAGCAGCAGAACTAGATGTTCCAGTATTAATTCATACTGGAGGAAATATTTGGGCATGGCCTGAGTGGGTAGAACTAGTAGCTAGGCAGTTTCCAGATCTCCGTATTATTATGGGACATACAAATCTGCAAGCTCCTTTTGAAACTGAGGCTTATTGGCAAGGGTTACAGGCAGGAGCAAGGCATAATAATATATGGCTTGATATTTGTGACTGGCAAGCATTAGGAGCAGTAACTGATGAAAACATTCCAAAATTATTAAAAGTAATGAGAATTTTTCTCGATACAAAAGGCCCTGAACGTATTGTTTGGGGGACCGATCTTCCTCAAGCTGGAGTTGGCAGTAAGGCTCGTGGTCAAACAGAGACATGGGTTGATATTTTTAAGAATCTTCCTGAATGGGGCAAGAAATATAATATTGATTTTACTGAGGAAGAA
>QGNP01000021.1 GCA_003228125.1 Chloroflexota bacterium
GATGAATCTCCAGCAGATGAATCTCCAGCAGATGAATCTCCAGCAGATGAATCTCCAGCAGATGAATCTCCAGCAGATGAATCTCCAGCAAGTCAGTCTTAATAAAAACATTATTTCTAGAATATTATTCTTTATATTCTTTAAAAACTCTCGATCCGTTTAATTCCACATGGTAGCCTAATATGTATGAGAGGATTATAAAAATATGAGTAATCGATTTGATAAGTTTACTGAAAAAGCAAGAAAAGTTTTAACTCTCGCACAAGAGGAAGCGCAGCGATTTAATCATAATTATATTGGCACAGAACATTTACTCTTAGGTTTAATTAGTGAAAATGATGGTGTAGCTGCTAAAGTGTTTGGTAATTTAAATATAGAAATTAATAAAGTGAGATCGGCAATTGAATTTATAATCGGAAGAGGCGAGAGGCCTAATGCTAATGAAATTGGACTAACACCTAGAGCAAAGAAAGTAATAGAGCTTGCTGTAGATGAAGCTAGAAAGTTAGGACATTCTTATATAGGCACCGAACATCTTTTATTAGGCTTAGTAAGAGAAGGCGAAGGGATTGCTTCCGGAGTTTTGGAAAGCCTAGGAGTAAATCTTGATAATGTTAGAAATGAATTATCTAGTTTATTGGAAAAAACTGAAACTACTGAATCTAAAACTACTAAAAGACAAATGAAAACTCCAACATTGGATCAGCTTGGAATTGACTTGACTAAGGCAGCTCAAAATGACAAGTTGGATCCAGTAATTGGACGTGATTCTGAAATTGAAAGAGCAATTCAAGTTTTATCCAGAAGAACAAAGAATAATCCTGTTTTAATAGGTGAACCTGGAGTCGGTAAAACATCTATAGCAGAAGGACTTGCTCAAAAAATTGCCAACGGTGATATTCCTGAAAATTTAGCTAATAAACGAATGCTAACTTTAGATATAGCACTTTTAGTAGCCGGGACAAAGTATAGAGGTGAATTTGAAGAACGTTTAAAAAAAGTTATCGAAGAAATTAAAAATGCCAAGAATTGTATTATTTTTATTGATGAATTACACATGCTTGTTGGAGCTGGAGCTGCTGAAGGTGCCGTAGATGCAGCTAATATTTTAAAGCCTGCTCTTGCAAGAGGAGAAATTCAAGCAATTGGCGCCACAACCCTTGAAGAATATCATAAACATATTGAAAGAGATGCTGCATTTGAAAGAAGATTCCAGCCAATTAGAGTGGATGAACCAAACCATGACGAAACAATTCAAATTTTAAAGGGTGTCAGGAGTAAATATGAGGATCATCATAAATTGACAATTTCTGATGAATCGATTGTTTCAGCCGTTGAGTTATCTTCTAGGTATGTTTCTGATAGGTTTCTTCCTGATAAAGCTATTGATTTAATTGATGAGGCATCTGCAAGAGTTCGCATACGAAGATATTCCTTGCCTCCTTCTGTGACTGAAATCAATTCTGGATTAGAGGCTATTGAGCGAGAAAAAGAACAAGCTATTGACAATCAAGAATACGAATTAGCTAAAGAGCTAAGTGAACGTCAATCTAAACTTAAATTAAAATTGAATGACATGGATACAAATGTAAGTTCTGATTCATTGTCTGTTTCTACAGTAAAAGAATCTGATGTTAGAGACGTAGTTTCGATGTGGACAGGTATTCCTTTAACAAGAATTGCAGCTGAAGAAATAGCAAGATTAAAAGAAATGGAAGCACAGTTAAAAGATCAAGTTATTGGACAAGATAGTTCAATTGAGATTGTTTCAAAGGCAGTAAGAAGAGCTAGAGCTGGGTTAAAAGATCCAAGTAGGCCTATTGGTACTTTTCTTTTCTTAGGACCAACTGGAGTTGGTAAAACTTACTTAGCAAATAAATTGGGTGAGTTTATGTTTGGATCACAGGACCATGTAATTCGCATAGACATGTCAGAATTTATGGAGAAACACAATGTTTCTAGATTAATTGGCTCTCCTCCTGGATACGTAGGTTATGAAGAAGGCGGGCAATTAACTGATTTAGTCCGCAGACGTTCTTATTGCTTAATTCTTCTAGATGAAATTGAAAAAGCACACCCTGATGTTTTTAATATGCTCCTTCAAATTTTTGATGATGGGCACTTAACTGATGCTAAAGGAAGAAAAGTAGATTTTAGAAATACCGTCATAATAATGACATCTAATGTAGGCTCTGAATTAATACAAAATGGTGGAAATTTTGGTTTTTCTTTGACTTCCGAAGAAAATAAAGCTGAAGGATTTGATGAAAGATATGATTGGATGAAAACAAAAGTTATGGATCAGGTCAAAAAAGTATTTCGTCCTGAATTTATTAATAGATTGGATCATTCATTAGTTTTTCATTCTTTATCCAAAGAGAATATAAAAAAAATAGTTGATTTACAATTAAATGACTTACGTAATAATTTATCTGAAAAAAACATGACTGTCGAATTTTCTGAATCTGTATATGAATATCTATCTGAAAAAGGTTTCGATGATAAATACGGAGCTAGGCCACTTAGGAGAGTTATTCAGAATGATATTGAAGACTTGTTGTCTGACAAGTTATTAGACGAGACATTCATTGATGGTGATTTAATAAAAATTGATATTAAAAAAGATAAAATAATTTTTATAAAATCACCTGTTTTAAAAAAGAGTGACTTAAAAGTATTGCCAGTAGAATCTACTAAATTATAATTTTGTTTTATCAGATTCAATATTTTTTTTGTTGACTCCTATTATTAGGCCAATAAGAATAAAATTAATTATCATTGCGTTGTTTCCATTACTAATGAACGGAAGAGTCGTTCCCGTAGCAGGTAGTATTGATACATTTACCATTATGTGTAATAGACCTTGCATAACTAATGCATAAGTAGAGAGCAATGTCACAAAGTAGTCAAATTTATTTTTTGATGCATAGCTAATGTATGTTCCTGACCAAAGAATTCCTATTAAACCTAGGATAATTAGAAATAATGCTAAGAACCCTAATTGCTCTATAATTAGAGCTAAGGCGAAGTCGCTATTAGCTGCTATTACGTTACTGAGTATGGAATCGTTCACGTTGATGATGCCTGGACCAATGAGGCCGCCGCTTTTTATTGCTTCTGATACTAAATTAATGATATAACTAGATCCAAGCGGATCCATGCTATTGTCAGTAAAAGAATTAATTCTATCTAATTGATAATCTGCAATAATTATGGCAAAAATCATAGGAAGCAATGAAAAGATACCTATGGTTATTCCGGATAATGTCTTATATGATGCCCCACTTAAGAAAATGGCAATGAGAGCAAATGATGAAATAAATATTGCGGTGCTTGTGTCTGGTTGCAATTGAATGAAAATTACTGGAATAAGATAAATTGAGAACAAGATAGATATTAATATAATTTTTTTATTATAAAACTTATCAAAAATAAATGCAGAAATTAATATTAAGGACAATTTAATAATTTCTGATGGTTGAATACTCAATGAAGAAAAAATATAAATTCTTCTAGTTGAACCATATTCTTCTAAGCCAAAAAAATAATTAAGTAATAAAAATAAAATAGATAAAGAAAAAAATGTAATTACGAACACATCATTTTTTAAAAAATTAATAAAGTATATGGCAAAGGTCATCATTGATATTCCAATTAAGAAAGTAGCAAGTTGTCCTAAATCTGAAAAGAAAAAAATCGCATTGCTTTTATCAGAATTATTAAAAATAAATTTTAAAAATAAAAAAATTATTATTGCAGTGGTTAATATTTTGGTACTCATTAATATGTCGACATAGAATTTAAATTCTTTATTCTTTTAAAATAGAAATCCAATATTTCTTTAGCTATTGGAGCTGCATGAGTAGATCCTACTCCTATATTTAAGAAAGTTATAATTGCAACCTCTGGTTCATCATATGGTGCAAATCCAGCAAACCAACCATGTGTCTTGTATTTTGTTTTTTCTGCTACTGTACCAAATTCTGCTGTTCCAGTTTTTCCTCCAATAGTCATTCCCTTAGGTTCACCAGCATGCGCAGTACCATAAGGATCTGCAGCTAGTTTCATTGACTCTTTCATTAATGTTATAGATGATTTTTTTATATTAATTTCTTTATTTTTCGTAGTGTACTGATATATATTTTCATTATTTCGAATTTCTTTTACTATTTTAGGCGTTACTATATACCCATTATTTGCTATAGCAGCAATTGCTACAACCATTTGAGTAGGGGAAACCCTTAAATAACTTTGTCCAATTCCTAATTGATAAGTATCTCCTATTACCCAGGGCTCATTTAAAGTGTCATCTTTCCATTTTTTAGATGGCACGAGACCATTAATTTCACCAGGGAGGTCAATTCCTGTTGTTGTACCAAGTCCAAATTTTGTTGCGTATTCATTGATTTTTTCAACCCCTAATCCATTAAAATTTTCATTTTCATCTATGTATCCACCAGAAAGATAATAATAATAAACATCTGAGGATCTAGCTAATCCTTCTTTAAAATCTAATGGCCCATGAACAGCCCAATCGTTAAACACATATTCAATTGATGGATCTAATTCACTTTGTATAGTGATGTATCCTTTTGTGTTAATTGTTGTATTTTCATTAGCAATATTTTCTTCTAAAGCACCGATACCTACAATGGGTTTAAATATTGAACCTGGTGGATAATTTTCCATAATATTTCTATCTAATAATGGCTTTGAAGAATCTATAAATAAATTATTTAAATCACTATCATTGCCCAATCCTGAAAATACTGTACCTTTATAATCAGGAATTGAAACGTACGATAAAATATTTCCAGAATTTACGTCTATCATTATGACCGAACCTATTAATATGTTATCTGTTTCTATTTCTGAGTCTATTATTCCTTTATTAGCATATTTTAATAATGTTTCGTATGATTTTTTTTGTAAATCATAGTCAATTGCAAGGTATAAATCTTGACCATTAGTTGCTTTTTGTTCAAGTATTATTTTTTCGTTATTGTTGTTTATAGTTTGTTTTCCTTTATTGCCTTTAAGTGCGTCTTCGTATGTGAATTCTAATCCACTTTTTCCAACTATTGCGTCTAATGAGTATCCCTTTTTGATGTATTCGTCTTTTAATGATTGATCAATTAAACCAGTATTTCCTAATATTCTTGAAAATAATGAAGATGGTTCATATTCTCTCATAACATCTTTTATTATTTTTATTCCTTTTACGTTTGCAAATTTATTACTATAAATTATCGCATCATCATTACTCAAGGCATCGATAATTGTTATTGGCCTATCTAAATCATTTGAATTTAGACCATTTATTAAAATATTTTCTAATTTAGATATTTCTATGCCAGTTACATCTTCTATTAATCTTAATTTAGCAATACCATTGCTTTCTTCAGTTAGTTGATTTGGAATAATTGATAATTTTAACCTGGGTATATTTTTAGCAAGTTGTCTACCATTTGAATCGTAGATACCTCCTCTTAAAGGCAAAGTATTGCGCTCTATTGAATCAACGATCCTTATTGTTTGATTTTCCATATCGTTTATTACTATGAAATAACTTGAATATATTGCAATTAAAAATATTATAATTGAAAATAATCCCGTGATGATTATAGATCTGCTTTTATTAAATAATGTTTTATTTGGTTCGTTCATTTTTTATTTTCTTTGATGACTTAATGACAATGTAAATAATTAATGCTGTTAGTAGGGAATTTGCGAATTGTAATATCAGTGTTCTCTGAGAGTTTATTTTAAGAAAATCTGTCATACGGTTTATATCATCGAAATTTAAAAAATTTTGATATATTATTTCTCCAATAAAAGTCAGTAGGATTATTGTTATTAAGTGAAATCTCTTTAAAGCAGTATTTTTAAATATAATAGATATACAGAAAATTGTATTAAAAATAAACATAATCCAACCTATTTTTTCAGTAGTCAATGATCCGAATATTATAGATAGTAATATTACATACTGGGTACTAAAAGATACATTCTTATTTAGAGTTATTATTATTATACTCATTAATATAATGTTAGGAAAAATTATTATTTCTGATGTTGCCATCGATATGCCAATAAGAATACTTATTAATGTACTAGATATTAATAATTTAATTGCCGTAGATAAATATATCAAAATTTGGTGTTCAATCTTTTAGAATGTTAACAAAGTTTAAATTTTTATAATTTTCAAATGGCTCTACTTCTATTGATAGAAATAAATCATTTTTGGAGTCCACGTCATATATTCTTCCTATAGGTATATTGGCTATTATTGATAAGCCTAATGACGATGTTATTACATTGTCTCCAATTAGTATTTTATTTTCTCTTTCAATAAAGTCTATATATAGTGACTCGCCATTACTGAAAAGTAATCCAGGTTTCCGTGCATTTTGCAAAAATATAGGTATTTTAGTTTTTTTATTATTTAATAATGTTACGTATGAATATTTTTCGTAAATTGACGAAATCATTCCAACTAATGTCCCTGTTTCTCCCAAAACTGGCATATTGATTGCTATGCCATCTCTAATGCCTTTATTTATTTTAACAATATTTATATTTGGTAATGGATCTTTTAATGTAATTTCAGCACTAATGATATCTCTATTTGAATTATTGTCTTTGATTTTATAAAGTGATTCAAATAGGGATATTTTTTCTTTTAATCTTATATTTTCGATAGTGATTTTTGTATTATTTTGTAAAAGCTGCGAATTTCTTTCTTGAATTTTTTTCGTATCTATAAATTTAAATGGCAAATTAATGAATGAAGTAATGCTTTTGTAAGTAGGTTCAATAATAATTGATGCATAAGAGTTGGTGAAATTTTCAATATTTTTAAATATTTTAATATTGGAACTCGATAAAAGAATTATTGATGTAAGAAAAATTGCGAGTACGATGTATATTTTTTTGTTTTGCATGATCTTTATTAGTTAATATCTATTTTTGATGATACTTTTTTTAATTGCATAGTTGATTCCAGTATTTTTAATATTTCTCTATCTTCAATAATTAAAGAAATGCCTTTTATAACAGCCCTTTTTGATTCTAGCGATACTTTTATTGGAAAATTTGTAGCATTGGCAATTCTTGTTTCTATACCTTTAAGTAAAGCTCCTCCGCCAGCTAAAGTTACACCTACTCTCATTACATCTGTAATTAATTCCGAGGGAGTTTTTTCTATTATTTGCTTAATGCCTGTAATTATTTCTTCTATAGGTTGATTTAAAGCATCACGTATTTCAACTGTTGAGATTTCAATTTCTTTTGGCAGTCCACTTAAGATATCTTGGCCTCTTACTTTAAAAATAATCTCATCTTCCAACGGCCATGCTGTTCCATATTGTATTTTAATATTCTCAGCTGATATTTCACCAATTGATACATTGTAAACTTGCTTTAAATAATCTTGTATCGCAAGATCCATGGCATATCCTGCTGTTCTAATAGAACTCCCTGAAATTATTGTTCCTAATGCTATTACTGCAGTTTCAGTAGTTCCTCCACCTATATCAACAATTAAATTGCCAGTTGATGAAGATATATCTATTCCGCTACCAATTGCTGCTGCGATTGATTCTTGAATTAAGAGAGCCGTTTTAGCTCCAGCGGAAAGGGCAGCTTCTCTTACAGCTCTTTTTTGAACTTCAGTAGCATTTGTCGGAATACCGATAACTATTTTTGGCTGTGTGATACTTGATAATAATAAATTTTGCCCCTTTCCAAGCTTTAAAAAATGCTCAATCATTCTTTCTGCAATTTCAAAATTTGTTATAACTCCATCTCTAAGTGGCCTTATGGCAATGATATTACCGGGAGTTCTGCCAACCATTTCCTTCGCACTGTTTCCTATTGCTAGAATTTTCATTGATTGCTTGTCTAAAGCTACGACTGATGGCTCTTCAATAATAATTCCTTTACCTTTTAAATAAACTAAAGTATTAGAAGTGCCTAGATCTATGCCGATAGCTTGATAAGCTAAATCATAAATCTGATTGTACATACCTTGAATTTTTTCTAACATATTTTCCTATAAATTTATTTAATTAAGTCTAACAGTTCTTTTTCGTATAATTTCTTAATATTATTATTTTCAGCTAAAGTTAGCTTTTTCCCCGGATCAGTGCCTACTACTAGAATAGTTGTTTTTTTAGTGATCGTCTTGTTTATTTTAGCACCTAATTTAATTAATAACTCAAATAATTCACTCCTGGTCCAATTCACCATTGTTCCTGTGATGGCAACATTTTGATTATACAAATATGTTTTTTTTTGTTCAACAGAATTAATTTTCATATTTTGATGCATGTTTAATCCAGCGCTCTTCAATTTATTCAATAGTTCTTGCGTCTCTGCAGAATTAAAGAATTCAAATATTGAATTACTAACTATTGGTCCTATTCCTTCTATATTTTTTAATTCTTCTAATTTTGCATTTGTCAAATTATCTATATTTGTATATTTTTCAGCTAACAACAAGGCTATTTCTGAGCCTACATTATGAATGCCCAATGCTGTTAAAATTTTATTTAAGGGCAATTTTTTACTTTTATTAATTTCATCAATTAGATTGCTTACTGATTTTTCTCCCATTTTTTCTAAAAAAATAATTTTATCTTTTTGTAGATATAGATAAAATAAATCTGAGATATTTCTTATGATATTTTCTCTAATTAATTTTTCAATTATTTGTGTTCCTAGGCCTCTTATATTCATGCACTCTTTAGAAACAAAATAAATAATATTTTTTTTGAGTCTTTCTTTGCAATTAATATTAATGCATTGTGCTTCTGACGTAGAAATATTCTTTTTTATAAACGACAAACAGAAAGGGCATTTTTTTGGCATTAAAAATGTTGTCCTTTTGTCCCTTTTTCCTTTTTTTAAGCCAATGATTTTGGGAATCACATCTCCTGACCTTTCTACTGCTACAGTATCGCCAATATCAATATTGTTTATTTTAATATATTTTTCGTTATGCAATGTTGCATGCTTAACAGTTACTCCATTTATAACAATTGGTTTTAAAGTTGCTACAGGAGTCAATGTTCCTGTTCTTCCTACTGTGATAGCTATTGCTGTTAATTCTGTATATTTTTGTTCGGCTTTAAATTTATAAGCAGTGGCCCATTTAGGACTCCTAGATCTGCTACCAAGCATATTTTGAATTTTTAAATTATTAAATTTAATTACTACGCCGTCTATTTCATAATCAAGGCTGTCTCTAATATTTTCAATATTTTTACAATATTCAATAACTTTTTTTTCACCTTTAACTTTTTTGATTAAACTATTTACTGGAAATCCTAGTTCATTAAGAGACATCATATTTTCATGATGCGTATTATTGAATTGAGAATTATCTTCTTCATTAATTAATTGATATGTAAATAATTGTAATTTTCTTTCACTTACTATTGCTGGGTTTAATTGCCTCATTGTTCCAGCAGCTAGGTTTCTAGGATTCATATAAATATCAAATCCATCTTTTTTGCGTTGATTGTTAATGATATTAAATTCAGTTTTTTTTATATAAATTTCACCTCGAATAGATATCTTTTTTTTGTAATCAATTTTTAACGGCAGAGATCTAATGGTTCTGATATTTGCTGTAATATCTTCTCCAATATATCCATCTCCTCTAGTAGCTGCTTGGATGAATTCACCATTATTGTATGTTAAGTTTACTGCTAGACCATCTATTTTTGGCTCACAGACTATTTCTAAAATTTCAGAAGATGACACTTCTTCCATATTTTTTTTGCACCAATCTATTATTTCATTATTATTAAAAACATTTGATAGTGATAGCATTTTATTATTATGAGTAATATGTTTAAAAGCTTCTAATGCCGTACCTGAAACTCGTTGCGTTGGTGAATTTTTATCTATGAATTGTGGATGTTTAATTTCTAAGTTATTTAATTGATTAAAAATTTCATCATATTCTTGATCGCTTATTTTTGGTTTATCCAGTGAGTAATAGTAATAGTCATATTCATTAACTTGTTTAACAAGCTCTTCGATTTGTTTCTGAATTTTAATAGAAATTTTTACCAATATATTCTCTTCTTTCCTTTGTATCATTGTAATCCTAGTTAGGATTAGAATGATAAGGTAAACTATTGTATATTAGAAAATAAATATGTTAAAAATTGCAATTATTGATTATGAAGCTGGTAATATTCGTAATGTTTATAATGCTTTATTAAATTCTGGAGTTACTCCAATTGTAAGCGATGATAGAAAAGATTTATTGACTAGTGATGCAATAGTTCTGCCTGGTGTTGGAGCAGCCAAAGATACAATGCAACATTTGAAAAATAAAAAATTAATTGAGCCTATTAATGAGTTTGTTAATTCAGGAAAACCTTTTCTGGGTATATGCATGGGCCTACAGGCATTATTTGACTATTCATTTGAGGGTGGAGGCAAACAAGACTGTCTTGGAATAATCCATGGTAATGTAAATAAATTTGATAATTCTTTAGTAGTACCACATATGGGATGGAATACAATTAATATCGTCAAAGAAAGTCCCTTATTGAATGGCATTACTGATAATGATTATTTTTATTTTGTACACTCATTTTACCCTGATCCTATTGATAAAAGTGTAATACTTGCTACCACTAAGTATGGAAAAGAATTTGCTTCAATTGTTGAGTATAAAAATATTTTTGCTACACAATTTCATCCTGAAAAATCAGGGAATATTGGATTGAAGATCTATGAAAATTTTATTAATATTGTTAAAAATAATAAGTAGATTAAGGCATTACGTTATGAATGTTATACCAGCAATTGATATATTAGATGGAAAATGCGTACGCTTGTTGCAAGGCGATTATTCAAAGGAAACTATTTTCTCTGATGATCCTATTGAATTTGCTATTAGATGGTCAACTTTTGGTGCTAAATGGATGCATGTTATAGATCTTGATGGTGCAAGGTTAGGAAATAAAGTAAATGCATCCATTATTAAAAATATAGTTAATGCTTCTGATTGTTCGATTCAAGTTGGAGGAGGTATTAGAAGTTATGATGACTTTAAAAATACCTTAGACTCTGGAGTTAATAGAGTTATTGTAGGAACGATAGCAATTAAAGATAAATTACTATTGAAATCTTTAATAGAAGATTATTCTGAAGAATTAATAGTATCTTTAGATTCAAGAGATGGCTTTGCGCAAATTGAAGGATGGACTGAATCAACTTCATTGGATTCATTTTCTGTAATTCAAGAACTAGCTTATATGGGTGTAAAAAGAATCATTTATACCGACGTTGAAAGAGACGGAACTAATAGTGGTATCAATTTTAAAAGCATAGAAAAAATCATCAATAATTTGCATATTCCTGTTATTGTTGCTGGCGGAGTAACTACTTTAGATGATATAAAAAACTTAAAATCATGTGGCGCAGAAGGTGCAATTATAGGACGAGCATTATTTGATGGAAAAATCGATCTGAAAGAAGCAATGAGTATTGTTGTTTAATTTATAGGAATAAAATGTTAACTAAAAGAATTATTGCTTGCTTTGATGTTAAAAATGGGAGAGTAGTAAAAGGCATAAGCTTTAAAGACCTTGTTGATGCAGGAAACCCAGTAGAATTGGCTGAAAAATATTGCAATGAAGGTGCTGATGAAATTGTTTTTTTGGACATCACTGCTTCTACTGAAAATCGATCAAGTGTTTATGATTTAATTTCTACAACTGCAGATAAAATTAATGTGCCACTTACTGTTGGCGGTGGAGTTAGAAGCGCAGATGATATTTACAAAATGTTGCGTTCTGGAGCTGATAAAGTTTCAATTAATACTGCAGCAATTAAGAATAAAAACTTGATTCAAATAAGTGCTAGTAAATTCGGTAGTCAATGCACGGTAGTTGCTATTGATGCAAAAAAGAATGACTTTGGCTGGGAAGTTTTTTCACATGGCGGTAATCATCCTACAGGATTGGATGCTATTAATTGGGCTGAAGAAGCCGTCAGAAGCGGTGCCGGTGAATTACTTATTACTTCAATGGATGCCGATGGTAAACAATCTGGTTATGACAATGAGTTACTCTCAGCAATAAAAAAAAGAGTTAATGTTCCCATTATTGCTTCTGGCGGCGGAGGCAAGCCGGAACACTTATTGGATACAATTACTAAAACTGATGTCGATGCATTGCTATTGGCATCTATATTGCATTTTGATACATTTACTATTATTCAAATTAAAAATTTTTTAAAACAAAATGGCGTAAATATAAGAATTTAAATTGACAATAAAGGAGTATGTTTAATATGAATATTAATTTTGATTTGAATAAAGTAAAATTTGATGATAACGGATTGATTCCTGCTATCATCCAACATTTTGAAACCAAAGAAATTTTAATGCTTGCTTACATGAATAAAGAGAGTTTAATAAAAACAATTGAACTAAAAGAAGCAGTATTTTGGTCAAGAAGTCGTAAAGAAATTTGGCATAAAGGTGCAACATCAGGGAATTATATAAAAATCAAAAATATTTTAATTGATTGTGATGCAGACACCCTTATAATTTTTTCTGATATTACAGGGAATTCAGTTTGCCATACTGGTACTAGGACTTGCTTTATTAATCCTGATGATAATTTAGCTAGAGCGATTTTTTAATTTTATCAATTGATATAAATCTTGAAAATTCTTTAAATTATAATTTCCAAAAGACATCTTTGATTGATGCACGGATATTGTTGCTAATGCAACTTGAAGATGGTGATCGTCAGGATGAGCAGTTGTGTTTTTTTGAACTTTTAATAAAATTTTTGTAAATTTACTCTGAGATATTCTCTTTGATTTTTTTATAATGATTAGTAATTCATTGGATATAGCTATTGCGACAGGAAACATTGCCAATCTTGCGATTAAGCTCTCGTTAAATCTGCCATGGATCGTTAATTCTAAAATTAAAAATATGACAAAATAAATTATTGCAAGAATAAAAAAGTAAGTACTTCCGCATCTGATATTTTCTTTAGATGTCTTCCTGATTAAGGGAATTGTTAA
This sequence comes from Chloroflexota bacterium, assembly GCA_003228125.1. GTDB lineage: Bacteria > Chloroflexota > Dehalococcoidia > UBA2979 > UBA2979. The sequence continues at coordinate 13,069 of QGNP01000021.1, forward strand.
TTCTTTATTTTTTTCAAAACTGTTAATTAACATGTGTTCTGCTGCATGATATTTTAACAATTGATGAGTGCTATTAAAATATTTAATAGCACTCAATAAAATGATGTAGCTAGTAGTTCTAATAATTCCTTCAATAGATATTAGAAAAATTGAATTATCTAATAAAAGTAAAAATAGTCTTGCAGTGATAATAGGAACTTCAATAAAAAATAATAATGTAATTATTAAGATAAAATACTCATTTAATATGTAAAAGAAGTTAAATATTTTTTTAGATTTATAATTTTTGTTTTCAAATATTTTTGTTGTATTAATTTGCAAAATCATTGAATCAAGAAATCTAGTAATGCCTCTTAAAAAGTATAATTTATCAAAATATTGATTGTATTTGTTATTAGCTTCACTGACTTGTATTAACAATGAATCATCTTTATTAATTTTTAAAGAGGTAATTTTATAATCATCATAAATTGTTATTCCATTATAATGCGCTTGGCCACCAATACTTATATTTTTCATAATATTTATTCTCGTATATATATCAGCTTTTGGTTATTTTTTAGCTTTGGTTATTTTTTAGCTTTGGTTATTTTTTAGCTTCAGGTGCTGCTTTAGCTTCAGGTGCTGCTTTAGCTTCAGGTGCTGCTTTAGCTTCAGGTGCTGCTTTAGCTTCAGGTGCTGCTTTAGCTTCAGGTGCTGCTTTAGCTTCAGGTGC
>QGNP01000022.1 GCA_003228125.1 Chloroflexota bacterium
ATTTTCAGCAACGCCAGCAACTATGGATCGATCTGCACCATTATTCAATGAACATGCAGATGAAATACTACGGGAATTTGCAGGTCGTACTCCTGAAGAAATTGCTAAGTTACGAGCAGATGGAGTGATTCATGATGAACCAATTAACAAAGATGTTTTTTTCGTTCCAGATAAAATAATTACTAATTAAAATAAATAATTATTTTATCTATACCAATAATAATAATTCCTAATGTTAGTGACCAGAGCGTACATGCTAATATTGCGCTGTTGAGAAAAACATGATAGCGCATTTTTGCTATAGATGCTAAAAAAGGAACATAAGGCCTGATTGCTGGAGTAAATCTACCAATAATAATAGCTATCCATCCATATTTTAAAATAGTTTTTTCTGTTTTATTTAAAAATTTTTCCCTTTTTTTGATAATGCTAATTTTTTTTATTTTTGGTCCTAAAAAATAGCCTAGCAAGAAACTTGCGTTGTCTCCAAAAAAAGATCCTAATCCAGCACCTAAGCATATGTAGATTAAAGCAGATCCTGATTCATGGAAACTTGTCGCTACAATTAAAAGAATGAAACTTGACCAAAATGTGCCTGTTATTGTGAATGCTTCAATAAATCCAATGATAAGTATAACGCCAAAGCTAAATTGACTATGCAATGTTATCCAATTAGCAATGACATGTATGTCATACATCTATTTTTTTAATTAAATACCTGAATAAGTATAAGCAAGACAATGTATATCATTGCCATTCTTTTCCAATTTTTACGCACATATATTTTGTAACTATTTAAAAAATTTCGCATGATGCAACCTTTTTGTGGATATATTAGTATATTGTTTTAACAATAGATATTTATATAATAATGTCTATGAAAAAGAGTATTACATGTTTTTAATATGTACGTCACTATTTATTTTAAAAAATTTATTTATATATCATAGGAAACATTGATGAATAAATTTGCTAAACACCTAATGGCAACTTTTTTTTGTATTGCTATCGCTTTATCTTTCACATATATTCTCTCCCAAGAAATTATTGAGTATAAAAATTATTCCATGATCTTGATAGCGTGCTTAGTTATATTTTTTATCCAGTGGATAGTTTTTATTCCTTCATATTTTTTTCATACAGAAAAATTTTTTGATATAACTGGTGGCATTACGTATATATTAACCGTTGTATTGATTGTTTATTTGAAGCTATTGCAAGAAAATTTTGACATTCAATATAAAGACATTGTTATCCTTTTTATGGTCATTATTTGGGCTATGCGACTGAGTTTATTTTTATTTTTTCGAGTGCTGCATGTTGGACACGATAGTAGGTTTACTGAAATAAAAAAATCATTTTCTAACTTTTTGATGGTGTGGACAATACAAGCATTATGGATATATATAACTTTATTAACCACGTTGACTTGCATTGCTTCTGGGAATGTATCACAAATTGATATTTTTATGATAATAGGTTCTATTGTTTGGGTTTTTGGTTTCTTCATAGAAATAATTTCTGATCAACAAAAAAATAATTTTAAAGCTATGAAAATAAACACAGGCCAGTTTATTTCTTCAGGTCTTTGGTCTGTCTCAAGGCATCCTAATTATGTTGGTGAAATTATTTTATGGGTTGGAATTACGATAATTGCATTGCCAGCATTGTCTGGATTGCAATATATTTCACTAGTATCTCCCATCTTTGTATATATTTTACTTTCTCGAGTCAGCGGTGTAAATTTATTAGAGGTGCAAGCGGAAGAAAGATGGGGCATGGATATAAAATACCAAGAATATAAAAAACAAACACCAGTACTTTTTCCGAGCATTATTCAACTAATAAAATTTTTTAAATAGGATTTTGAATCGATTAAAGTATGTAATAGATGATAATAGATTTATTACATACTTTATTTCAATAGCTTTGTTTGTAATATTGAAAAGATAAATAAAGCAACGAGAAGTAATGCGATTGTAGGCCCAGGAGGTAAGTCAAAGATATATGCTAATATAATACCCATTAATGCCGAGAAAATGCCGCTGAATTGAGTGATTAGTAAAGTTGATTTAAATGATGTAGCATATTGATTTGCTATCATTACAGGAATGATTAGTAGCGCAGACACAAGAATAACTCCTAACAATTTTACTCCTAGTATTAATCCAATTGACGTGCTAATGAATAAAAAATATTTTGATTGCGTAGTGGGTAAATTTATAACTCTAGATAAATCTATATGAATTGTTGAAATTACTAATGCTCTCCATTGCTTCTTAAAACCAATAATAGTAAATATACTAAAGATAGCTAGCGCATAAATATCACTATTTTGTATAGAAAGTAAATTACCAAATAAATAGCTAAAAAGGTCTGGTCTGTATCCAGGCATAAAAGTCATAATGATGATCGCTCCACTCATTCCACCACTAAGAAAAATACCTATTAACCCATCTGAAGTTACTTTAGGGCTATCTGCAAATGATGCTAAAAGAAAACCTAAAAATGCTGCAAGAAGCACAGCAGGAATAATTGGATTAATACCAATAAATAAACCACAAGCTATGCCCAATAATGAAGCATGCGATATGCCATCAGCCATAAATCCCATTTTTCTTGGAATAATAAAAACACCATATAGCCCAAAATTTATAGCGAGCAGCAGGCAGCCAATAATTGCGCGTTGCATAAACGATATGGATAACATGTCGATTATTTCCATAATTATTGCTCAAATATTTTCTATATAACAAAAGCCATCATGCATATGCTCAGGATCTGGAGTAACCTTTTGTATATTTTTAATATTGACTTTTGATAATGAATTTTTACAAACACATGATGATGAAGTTGTACAGGCAAAATTTTTGTTTAGACAAATGACATGATCGGCATAGGAAGATACCATCTGCCAGTCGTGCGTAATAATAGCTATAGTCACCCCTTGGTTCTTAATTTCTAAAATCACATCAATAATATGTTTTTCACTTGCATCATCAACATTTGCGAGTGGTTCATCAAGAAATAATACATCAGGCTTTCTATACAATTCCGCTGCTAGTAACAATTTTTGAAGTTGCCCGCCAGAGAGCTCTGTAATTCTACTCTCAATGTGTATTAACGGAAAATCAACTTTAGCAAGAGCATCTTTTATATCTTTAGATTGAACTTCAGCACTATATTTTAAATATTCACTAACAGTCATTTGAAAATGTTTTGGTAAATCAATGCTTTGAGGGACGTAACCTAAAATTAGTTTTTTATTTGATTCAGAGTGTAAGCAAATTGAACCATCATCAACTGGCAAAAGACCTAAAATTGTTTGAGCAAGGGAACTTTTCCCAGTGCCATTTTCTCCCACAATAAATGTTAAAGAATTTCTAGGAATGCAACAGGATGCCTCAAATAATACCTCATTTGTATTACGAAACAAGCTTATATCATGGCATTCAACAATATTGACATGATCGCTATTATATTTTAAATCAGTTTTAATCATTGATTAATCCTAAGCATGCCAAGTGATTTTATCATGATTATCTAAGAGTTTTCACTAATGTAGAAACATTATACTTAATCAGCTCCTGATAAGTCATTCGTCCATCTATCCCACCTATTGGATCTAGTACTGCTGTAAGTAAATCATTATCTTTAATAAATTGTTGAATTGAACTTACAGATAGTTGAGGCTCGGAAAAAATAGCAACTACGTTTTTTTCATTAATGGTCTCTTGCAATCCCGCTAAGTATTTTGGTGTAGGTGATTCTGCCCCAACAGTCTCAAAAGCTCCAACTAAATTTAGTTCAAATGCATCAATAAAATAATCCCATCCCTCATGCATTACAATAAATGGGCGATCAGTAATTTCTGAAACATCTTCCTTTAACTGCACAAACAAATTGCTGACTGATTTTTCAAATGTATCATAATTTTTTTCATAAGCTGATGCATTACCTGGATCTATTTCTTTTAAATCATCTGTAATATTTCTAGCAATCTGTATTGCATTGTTTGGTGATAACCAATAGTGAGGGTCATACTCGCCATGTGCATGCCCATCATCATCTTTATGCTCAGCATCATCATCTTTATGCTCAGCATCATCATCTTTATGCTCAGCATCATCATCTTTATGCTCAGCATCATCATCTTTATGCTCAGCATCATCATACTTACGTAATTTAATATTGTTATTTAATGCAAGCTTTTTTGATTTATCATCAATAATATTTAATATTGCATAATCAAAGTTGTCATCAATAATATATACGCGATCAACTCGTTCAGTAATTTGTTTTGCACTAATAGTTGGTGTAAAAGTGTGAGGCGAATCTCCAGGTTGTATTAATAAATTAACAATTATTTTATCAGTAGCAATTTGATTTGCAATGGAATATATAGGGAAGATACTTGTAGCAACAGATATTTTGTCATTTGGACTAGTATTTACTATATTGCTACTGCAGCTAAGAGAAAAACATCCAATTAATAATAAAAGAGGAACATAAATTTTTTTACTAATATACAACATTGTATTCCTTAATATTGAGAATGATTCTCAATTTAACATAGCATAATATAGTTGTCAAATAATATTGAGAATGATTCTCAATATTATTTGTAAGGATGAAATTATTTTTGTACAATATTAATATGAAAAATAATAACATTAATAATTTATTAAAGTCTAATGGGTTTTCTGTAACAAAGCCTAGGGTACAAATTATTAAAATTCTTCAAAATAGCAATTCACCAATTGGAATCGATGCAATTATTAATAAAACTGATGGTAAAATTGCAATATCATCTGCGTATCGTATTATTGCAGATCTATTGGATGCAGATCTGATTAATGCATTTCAGTCTCCTGAAAATAAATTGTTAGTTGAATTAATACAAAATAATACAAAGCATCACCACCACTTGTATTGCCAAAGTTGTAAAAAAGTTTTAGATATTGATATCGATGAAAAACTAGAAAAAAATATTGATAGTCTAATTCGAAAAATAAGTAAACAAAATAACATAGAGATAACTAATCATTCTTTTGAATTATTTGGCAAATGTAATGATAAAAGCCATGAATAAGAATATTCAATTATCTTCTAGGCGGTCTTTTATAAGAATTTTTCTTGCAGGTTCTTTTGGAATTGCAATTGCTACAGTTTTGGGATGCAAGAATGATTCAGTTGACACTCTGGCACGTGAAAAACCTCGGAAGGATCTAATTCTTACACCAAAAAATGCACCACATAAACAACCAATCGAAACTCTAACGAAACAACCAATCGAAACTCTAACGAAACAACCAATCGAAACTCTAACGAAACAACCAATCGAAACTCTAACGAAACAACCAATCGCATCATCAGTAAGCAAGCCTCTTGAATCAGTCGAATCAAATGCTAAAAAAACTCTCATAGAATCTAAGGCAATTACTAGAGAATTTAAACCAAAATTTGCAGGACCTCATTATGTCGGTTCCTTATTCGATACACATTTTCATATGCCCCAATTTGTTCCAGACCAGAGAATTAGTGATATGCCATTATTGAATAAAGATATTAGTAAAGATGAATTAATCACATATTTTAGTAAAGAAAATGTTATTGGTGTTGTAGGTTTTAGTCTTCCACATCCGCAGAGATTCCAAGAATATTATGCAATCGCCAATGACTTTAGGGAAAATGAAATTATACAGTTATTTCTCGGATACATGGGTCCTTCACCAGATCTTACTGAAAGCGTTATAAAAATGTCTCGAGGATTATATAAAGGCTTTGGAGAACTAGGGTTTTATACATATCCTTTAAAAGGCACTCCATTAAATGATCCACAAATGGGAAAGCTATATAAGCTAATGGGTAAATATAAAATGCCAGTTATGCTACATCCTGATATTGGACAGGCCGATCAAGCACGGTCAATGTTAAAAGAGCATCCAAATGTTAATTTTTTATTTCATGGCAATGAAATACATTATGATATTGGAAATATTATTAATGAATTTCCCAATGCATATTTTTCAATTGATTCAGCTGTTTTATTTACAGTTATGCCTAGAAAGCAGCCATTAGGCGGTCTTTTTGTGTATGGACCATTAAATCAATTTATTACTACGATAGAAAATCGATATAATGAGATTCTTAATGACAATGTATCATTTTGGAAACCTCAAATTGAACAAAATCCAACAAAATATATGTGGGGTACAGATAGATTTGTTCAATGGCATTTTACTGAAGAAGCCAGTCTAATATTTGAAGAATTTGCGCGCGCTTTTACGGGTGCATTACCAAAGCAAGTACAAGAAATGTATGCTTATACTAATGCAAATAAATTATTAAAAAGATGACAGGTAAAGGTTTAATGAGAAAAAAAATAACTGAATTATTCTGGCCAGTTGCACATGAGGACATTGCTTCTTCCTGGGACCCTGATCAACAACATATTGGCAAACCTTTCTTGCCTTATCACACTATACATTTAGCTTATGAACCTTTGACTACACCTAAAATTCAAGAAGACAATTATGGTACTAGATATCCAGATGCTACAGATATGCAAAAACGACTTGCTATCAATTGGGCACATAATGCTGAATACATAGCATGGATAATTACTCTTAGAGATGACGTTGTTAGTCATGCAGGAAATCTTTTAACAGCTGAAGATGTGTTGTGGAGCTGGGAACGAACTTATGCATTAAAGGGAGTAGGTGCGTGGAGAGAAAAATATTTAGCTGGGCTTACAAATGTTACTAATATTGAAATACTTGATAACTGCACTCTCAAGTTTAATTTAAGTGGTCCAAATCCACAATTTCCTGCATATCTTGCTTTTGGAACAAATAATATTGTAGATACAACAGAGGCAAAAAAACATGTTACTGATGATGATCCTTGGGCAACTAAATGGCTTGATGATAATCCAATTGGTTTCGGTCAGTTTATAATGAATGGACGAACTTCATCTGAAATGAATTTTATTGCAAACGATGATCATTTTCTTGGTAGACCAGGCGTAGAAAAAATTACACAAGTTGGAGTTGATAGTCGTATCGATGCCATCAACAAAGCACATAAAGGCGAATTTAATTTCCTACTTGGTTTATATCCAGAAGAGTTGATATCATTTGAACAATCTAAAGATTTTAATATTCATAAGGTACGAGCGAATCATTCTACTCTTGAATTTAATTGGCATGAAGCTCCTTTTGACGATATAAATGTTCGACAAGCAATTAATTATATAACTCCATACGAACAAATTATTCGACATGTATACGCAGGACATGCACGTAAAAGTGTTAGTCCGATATGCAGTACATCAGAATTCCATCGCTCTGATATATTTCCATATTTATACAATATAGAAAAAGCCACATCGCTTATAAAAGCAAGCAATTATCCTGATGGCTTTGAAACTGAATTGTACATTAAGCCATCTCAGGAATCACTGCGGTTTGCAGAATTAATGCGGAGTGCTCTTGCACAAATTGGGATCAAAATAGAAGTTAAGATTGATATAGGATTACCATTTGGAACAAAAGTTCCTATGTGGTTTCGTGAAGAATGCGGACATGCAATGTATGAGCCATATTATGATTTAGCTCATGACTACGATCCACCATTAGGAATGTGGGGAGGGAAAAATATTGTCGATGAAACATTTACTAAACCTCTTCGAGCAATTCGAAGTACAGATGCTGGCAAACAGCAAGAAGCATACGAAAAACTACAGGCAGACATTTTAGATTTTGCTCCATGCGTGCATGTTGCTGAAATAGATACTGGTTGGGCTATGCATAATGATGTACACGAATGGGCGGAAGACACAACATTTTTAGGAGCGAGCACAACTGTCTGGTCAGCTCATAGGCAGATTATGGGTTGGCATTAATTATTCATTGTGTATCTTGCTTTTGTTTTTATTTTCAAAGATTCTACAATATCAGGAAATGCACGTGACAGATTATTCTTTTCATATGGATCTTGTTTGATATCAAATAATTCTATTTGGCCATTTCTACCTTGTATGAGTTTCCAATTTTTATCAAAAGTTGCAAGGTGTCCTTGTTCATTTTGAATAACAAGAGTATCACGTTCTATCATTTGCGAAGCAAGTAATGTATCCCATAAATTAATACCATCGAATGAGTCGGTATTTGCTGGGTGAATACCAGCAGCATTAATGATAGTCGGAAAAATATCCATAACAGACATTGTTTGATTGCTAATCATTCCGGAAGGAACAACTCCTAAAAAACTTTAAAAAATGTATCACGATACCATTGTAATTCTTTGATGCTTTCTCTGATATCAGTTAAAGCTTCATGGGTATTTTGTTTTTTTGGGGCATATTCATATTCTTTGTACCAGCGCTTAATAACTTCCTTAAAGGATGATACATCAATCATTCGATAATGAAGAAAATTATCTAACAGTGGCATTTCTTTATGAATATATTTTCTGTCCATATGAATAGAATTGCCACATAGAACAGCTTTTTTTTCTATGGTCCATGCTGATATAAAATCAATAGTTAATCGATCAGCTTCCTTAATATTTAATGTTGAATCTTCTACTTTTTTCATTAATCCTGATTTGGTATGAACTTTTAGCGGCCAGTCATCAATATTTGATAATTCTTCTGTCGTTCTATGTATAACTAAATGTGGTCCTTCGGCAATAACATTAAGATGCTTGTCAGTTATGAGACATGCTGTTTCGATAATTACATGATCGTCATTAAGTCCTGTAAATTCTAGATCCATCCAAACTAAATTATCTTTATGTTTCATTTATATATTCCTTTATTAATCTTACCTTATTTATTTCACTCAATCTGATTTAATCAGTAGGTTTAATTAGTATATTTATTTATTTTCCATAGTTACTTTATTAACATAATTATTACAAAAACTGATGTTAAAGCAAGATTTATAAATATAATAAATAAAAAAGCGGAGGTTTTTATTCCTCCGCTTTTTTGTAAACTTCTCTAGAGAGAAAGTATTAAGCTGGTTTTACTTCATTGAAGTATATCTCAGGCGCAGTCCAAGCTGTGTACGTACTTGCATCTAAAACATTTCCATAGAACGCATATGCATTTGTATTTTCAGCAACAAAAGCAGATGGACCACCATTTTCAACTTTTTCTTGCTCAGCCATTAATCGATAATATTTCATTCTATCAACAGGATCGACGGCCGCATTAGCCATATCTCGTGCATCATCAAATGCCTTATTTTTCCATAACGCATAAGGATTATCACTTCCATGCCAACCCCATGCGAGACCAGCTTCATACAAGAAGGATGACCATCCCATAAGGAATGCTCCTGGACGACCTTGAGTCTCACGGCCGTACAATCTATCTCGCCATACATTGACTTCGATTGTTCGTACGTCAGAATCAATGCCAATATCTTTCCATAAACCTATTGATGCTTCTAGCATCGATTTCAATGGTGGAAAAGTAATAATCTGTGCATCAACTCTCATTTTTGCACCACTACCTAAGCCGGCATCTTTCATAAGCTGTCGAGCTTTATCAGGATCGTATGCTGGCGCAACATAATCAGCTTGGTGACCAAACACATTAGGTGTAATTAATTGATCTTTAGCTGGCCTAGATACACCATCAAAAGCAGCCATAATTAGACCTTCTCTATCAAGTGCATAGTTAACAGCTTGCCTAACACGAGGATCGTTAGTAATTGAAGGATCCTTGTCTGGCATATTAGCCATATCCCAAGCAACGTTAGTGTTTGCTGGCGGTTGCACGGCAATACTATCTTTGAATCCACCTACACGGGTGTAATCAATTAACGGAACTCCCATAATGAAATCTAATTCACCAGTTTCAAATGCTGCAACACGAGTTGCTTGTTCAAGAACCCATTTATAACTGACTGTTTCAAATCCTTTATTTGTATGCCAAGTGCTAGGAGATTTAACTAATTCTACCTGTTGAGCTTGAATATAATCCTTTGTTGTGTAAGCACCTGTTCCGACAGGAGTGCTACCCATGAATTCTTCAGCATTAATTGAAGCATCTTCATAGATGTGCTTTGGTATTTGCAAAACAATAGCTTCTCTTTTTGGAAAAAGTGGATCGCCTGAAGCTGCACAAGTAATTTCAATAGTTTGATCATCAATGATCTTTGATGATTCATAAGTCTTTACTCTTGAAATAAGTCGTGACTTATTTTCAGCATCTTTGTAATAATCATGAACAAATTTTACATCAGCAGATGTAAATTTCTTACCATCAGACCATTCAGCTTCTCTTAACTTGAATATCCATTTCTTGCCTTTACCATCTGGGGTTTCCCAAGATGTTGCAAGTCCAGCATCAATAGAGTTGCTTGTGTCTGTTGGTCGTTGTCTAGTTAGACAGTCATACACAGCATGAAATTCACCGTTACTAGCAGCTGTCGTATTAGGACTCATAGTTGGCATAACAGTTCTTGAACCGAAATTCATATGAGCAACTTTTTTAACAGCTGGTTTTGCAGGTGCAGCAGCTGGAGCAGCTTTCTTTTCAACTGGCTTAGAAGTCTCAGGTGCAGCAGCAGCAGGAGTTGCTGAAACTTTTGCAGCTGGACCGGCAGCCTCATCTTCACCACAACCAATAACTGCAGCAGCAGCTAATCCAAGACTTCCTACTGCGGTACCTCGCAGAAAGCCACGTCTTGAAATGACGTTTTCAATAATCTTCATTTTCGTTGTCTCCTCTCTAGAGAAACAAGTCCGTCAAATTGATTATTTGACGTACTTTTTTAAAGTACATAAAACGATTAGTGTTTATATTAGCATTTTGAGTAGAG